>NZ_JACHIU010000001.1:1800000-2157500 GCF_014207705.1 Sphaerisporangium rubeum | reverse complement strand
TTAGCAGGGTCGCGGCGGTCGTCGATCCAATACGGGTCACGATCGCCGTCCGCCCCTTCCGGCGGCGGGGCCGTGGCAAGCAAAGTGGCAAGTGCAACAGGCGGATGCGTACGCGAGGCCGAGATGTGAGCGAGGCGACGGCGTGAAAGAACGAGCGGTACCCCGGGCCCTGATCGTGCTGCTCACCGGTGCGGCCGCCATCGTGATCCTCGCGGGGATCCAGGCGGTGAGCTCCATCGTGGGGCCGCTTGTGCTCGCGCTCGTGCTGACGGTCGCGGTCGATCCGATCCGTGACCGGCTCGCTCGCCGGGGTGCGCCGCATTGGCTGGTGGTCGCGGTGCCGTTCACGGTGGTCATGGTGGTGTTGTTCGCCATGGTCGGTGTGCTGACGGTGGCGGTGGCGCAGCTGGCGGCGCTGGTGCCGGACTACGGTCCGCAGTTCGCTCGGCTGACGCAGGACATGCAGAGGCTGGCGGCCGAGTTCGGGGTGGCGCCTGAGCTCAGCAAGGCGATCCAGTCGCTCGACCCCGGCAAGATCTTGACGTTCGCTCAGGCACTGCTGACCAGTCTGATCGGAGTGCTGTCGGGACTGCTGCTCATCGTGATCCTGCTGCTGGCGATGAGCCTGGACGCGCCGATCGTGTCACGGGTGCTCGACGCGGCGGCGGCGGAGCGGCCGGCGTTCGTGGCGGCGCTCGGCACGTTCGCGCACCGGGTGCGGCGCTATCTGCTGGTGTCCACGATTTTCGGGATCATCTGCTCGGTGCTCGATGTGGCGGCGCTGTACGTCCTCGGTGTGCCGCTGCCTCTGCTGTGGGGGGTGCTCGCGCTGATCACCAACTACATCCCCAACATCGGGTTCGTGATCGGCCTGGTCCCGCCGGCGTTGCTCGCGTTGCTGACCGGCGGGGTCCGGTCGATGATCCTGGTGATCGTGGCGTACATGGTGATCAACTTGGTGGTGCAGTCCTTCATCCAGCCGAAGTTCCTCGGCGACGCGGTGGGGCTGACCACGACGGTGACGCTGTTGTCGTTGATCGTCTGGGCCACGGTGCTCGGGCCGCTCGGCGCGTTGCTCGCCATTCCGCTGACGCTGCTGACCCGTGCGTTGCTCATCGACAGTGATCCGGCCGCCAGGTGGTCGGGAGCGCTGGTCTCGGGGGAGATTCCGAAGGCCCGGGAACCGAGCTCGCCGGAAGGCTGATCAGGACGTCGCGGCGCGCGCCGGCGCGCGCACCGGTTGGCCGGTGTTCGTGACGTCGACGACGCCTCCGGTGCGGCGCGCGCCCCAGGGCAGCGCGGCGAGCAGGACGGGGAGCAGCACGATGGAGCTCATGGCCCAGGGTGCGTGCAGTTCGGCCCACAGTGTGGCGCTCTGCGTGATGTACAGATATCCCAGCGCGGCCCATGTGCTCGTGCCGATGATCACCGGCCAGGCGAACCGGGTGGGTCTCGCCACGAGGAACGGCATGAACCACAGCAGGTACTGCGCGCCGAGCCGCGGGGTGACGATCATGAAGGTCAGCAGCAGCGCGGTGGTGAGGTCGACCGGGTCGGCGCGGCGCCACAGGATGCCGACGATCAGCAGGCTGCCGTAGATCATCCATTGGCCGTACCGCGCGAGGCCGGCGTCGAGGGTCCAGTCGCCGCCGACGGCGATGGCCGTCCAGCCCCATTCGCCGATGATGGGCCGCACGTCGCCGATGGTCTTGATGACCTCGGGGAGCTGGGACAGCGAGGTGCCGGCGCCGATCGGCAGGGTGGCGAGGAAGAACAGCGGCGGCACGCCGGTGGAGATGAGGCCGTACAGGCGGGTGCGCAGGTCCGGCAGGAAGAGCAGCATGCCGGGGACCAGCCAGATGGGCCAGCTCTTGGCGCACAGCGCGAGGCCCATGAGCAGGCCGGCGAAGATGGCGTTGCGCACCGGCCGTGAGGTCCTGGCGTTGCGCGCGACGACGAAGGCGGCGACGCCGAAGACGAGGGACACCGGCTCGACCTGGCCGTGGATGGACGCCACGAGCAGGGCCAGCGGGTTGCAGGCGTACTGGAAGGCGCGCAGGCCGGCGTCCTTGCCGCCGGCGAGTTTGCCGACCAGGGGGATGAGGATGATGTCGGCGACCACGGTGACCAGGCGTCCGGCGATCTCCCAGGGGATGTTCAGCCAGAGCAGCAGCCCGTAGATGTAGGGGATGGTCGGCAGGAAGTGCCAGCCGCCGTTGCTCTCCAGCACGGGGTCCTTGTGGGCGAGGATGGCCTCGCCGGCCGGTTTGAAGCTGTTGACGAAGTCGACCGGCTGCCACGTGCTGATGACCGCGAGGATCATGACGGCCACGCGGAAGCCGATGCCGACGGCGAGCGCGACGGCGAGCGACGGCTTCCAGCCCCTCCACTGAGCGAGGAGAGCGAGCACGACACCGGTGACGAGGAGAGACCCCGTGAGGATTGCGTTGTCCATGACGGTCCCTAGCCTGCCGGACGACGGGCCAAACCGACCACTCGGCCAGCAAGATTGCCATCATCTATCCAGAATTGGTCGGTCAAGGAAGCCTTGCGAGCTTTTTGATGGGCTTCGTCATGCTGTGTACGGCCCGCGCGCTCCGTGGGGGGTCGAAGGCGCGCGGGCCGTACGGTCCGGCGGCCGGGACGGCGGGTGAGCGTCCCGTGAGGGGTCAGAATCCGGCGGTGATGGAGGTGAACTGCCAGTCGTTCTGGGAGATGCCGCTGCACGCCGCCTGCACGCCGCCGCCGGCGCAGCCGCGGTCGCGGTTGACCGACCAGAAGGCCAGGCGCGCGAGGCCCCGGGCCTTGGCCCAGTCGCGTATCTGCGTCCAGGTGGCCGGGCTGGTGAGTTCCTGCTGGTCGGACAGGCCGTTCATTCCGGAGATGCCCATGTGCGCGTAGGCGGTGGCGTCGGACCAGCCGAAGGCGGTCTTCAGCGCGCTCTTCAGGCCCTCGGCGGCGTTGACGGTGCTCTGGTACATGTTCGCGCCGCCGCCGAAGTCGAACGGCATGATCGTGTAGACGTCGATGTTCGCGCCGAGCGCGGCCGACTGGTTGATGAGGCGGGTCCCCCACCAGCTCGGCCCGGAGGTCGTCGTGCCGAACGTGATGATCGTTTTGATGCCGGGGTTGTTCTGCTTGACGATCTTCAGCGCGTTCAGGACGCGGTCCTGCACGGCCTCGTTCTCGAACTCGTCGGTGTTCTCGATGTCGATGTCGATCATCTTGAGGTTGTACGCGTTGATGACCTGCTGGTAGGCCCCGGCGAGCGCCTGCGCCGACGAGCAGTTCGGCCCGAGCTTGTTTCCGCTCCACCCGCCGAACGACGGCACGATGTCACCGCCGGCCGCCTTGATCTGCGCGATGGTGGACGCGTCCACACCGCCCTGGAGCGGACGCTGGCCGTCCCACGCCGGGGTGCAGCCGCCGCCGGACAGGATGAACGCCATCGTGAACCACTTGACCCCGGTCGCGTTCATGACCGTCACGGGGCTCGGCGGGTTGCCCCAGCCGAGGTACAGGTACGGTGCTCCCTTGCCGCCGGGCTGCGGGTTGGTGCAGCCGGTCGTGGTGCCGGTGACCGTGCCACTGGCCGGCGACTCGCCGGCGGAGTTGTAGGCCCGCACGGTGTAAGTGTGCGTGGTGCAGGTGCCGAGTGAGCCGATGGTGGCCGTTGTGCCGGTCACGGTGGCGCGCAGGGTGGTGCCCTCGTACACCCGGTATCCGGTGACGGTGCCACTGGACGCGGTCCAGGACAGTGAGATCGAGGAGTTGCCTGTGGCGGTGACGACAGGGGTGCCGGGGGTGCCCGGAGCGCCGGGGGTGCCGCCGCCTGAGCACGGAGCGCCGTTCAGGGTGCAGTTGGCGGGGGTGCCGAAGTTGCCGGGGCTGCCGTTGAAGCCGAAGCTGACGCTGGCGCCGGGAGCGAGGGTCGGGGCCCAGCTCGGGTTGGTGAAGCTGAAGCGCTGGCCGTTCCTGGTCATGACCGCGTCCCAGGCCGTCGTGACCTGGTAGCCGGAGGGCAGGTCGAACGCCACGGTCCAGCCGTTCATCGTGGTCGTGGTGCCGTTGGTGATCGTGTACTTGCCTTCGAAGCCCGAGCCCCAGTCCTGGGGCTTGGTGAAGACGGCGGTGGCGGGTGCCGCGAGGGCCGGTGTGCCCGTCAGGACGAGTACGGCGGCCGCGGCGACCATGGCCGCGACGCACAGTCGGATGTACCGCATGAAAGCTCCTCGGGGGCCGGCCCGGTGGGGGTGCCGGTGCCGGCGGTGGGGGGTGCCGGCCGTGCGGGCCGGAGAGGAAGTCGTACGTGACGGTCGCCTGCGACTATCTTTTAGGAAAGTTTCCTAAGAGTTGCGCCGATCGTAGCCCCGTCCTCACCACGCCACAAGACCCAAACTGCTCACTTTTCCGCGAGACAGGATGTCCTTACACACACCGGACGATCGGTACATTCGCCCGGTAGAGGGAGGCGGCACCCTCGTCCCCCCTCTTTGCCGATATATGGTGATGAGCTGTTCCTCAGCGCAGAGCAGGCGGCACATGTTCCTCGGCATCACCAACATCTGGGCCTACACCCTCGGGGCCTTCCTGATCATCTTGCTCCCCGGCCCGAACTCCTTGTTCGTCCTGTCGGTCGGCGCACGGCGCGGTGTGCGCGCCGGGTACCGGGCCGCGGCCGGCGTCTTCCTCGGCGACACGGTGCTGATGGCGCTGTCCGCCGCCGGCGTCGCGTCGCTGCTGCGCTCCACGCCGCTGCTGTTCACCATCGTCAAGTACGCCGGGGCCGCCTACCTCGCGTGGATCGGCCTCGCCATGATCAGAGGCGCCGTGCGTTCGCGACGGGAGACGGCGGCCGTCACCCCGGTCACCGACGCCTCCGACCCGTTCCGCAAGGCGCTGACGATCAGCCTGCTCAACCCGAAGGCGATCCTGTTCTTCGTTTCGTTCTTCGTGCAGTTCGTGGACCCCGCCTACGGGGCACCGGTGCTGTCGTTCCTGGTGCTCGGCGCGATCTGCCAGTTCTTCAGCGTGCTGTACCTGTCGATGCTGATATTCACCGGCGTGCACCTGGCCGTCCAGTTCAGGCGCCGCAGGCGGCTGTCCGCCGGATTGACCTCGTGCGCAGGCGCGCTGTTCCTCGGCTTCGGCGCCAAGCTGGCGACCGCCGGCCTCGGTTAGCTCGGCGGGGCCGGCGTCTCGCGGTTGGCCTTGAGCGCGACGCTGACCAGCGACAGGAACATGTCGACGTCGGTCTGGTCCTCGATCTCGATCCGGACCCAGCCGTCGGCGTGGCCCTGGGTGACGCGGTTGGACGCGGCGAGGACGCGGGCCCAGCGGTCGATCACGGGACTGGTCAGCAAAAGCTCGGCCGTGTGGTCGCCGGGCATACGAATGATCTCCCGGCCCATGGTGCGGAACCTGACGGCATTGCGGGTATGGATCACCACGAGATCGGGCCAGCGCGCGAGCTGACCGGCGACGTCGGCCACGCACGCGGCCGACCGACCTGTGCGTGAAAGCACTGCCATGCCTTCATGGTCCCGGTACGCTCCCTATCTGGAAACCCTCCGTTTCCGAACCGTTATTCGATGTTCAACCATTTCAGAAACGAGAGGCGTCACCGCAGGTCAGCAGACCGACCGTTCATCACCGCCGTCACCCCGCGCGACAATGAGGGTGCGCCGTCCACCGGGACACCGGCCTGAGGTGTGAGTAATGCGATCATTCACGTGTTTCGCCCTAGTTTTGGCAATGCGGTCGCGGGGTAGTCGGCCAAGCCCTAGCGTCGGTCTTCCGCCATTCCTGGGAGAAGCATGAGCACCCCGACCTTCACCCTCCCGCGGATCACCGCGTTGATCAGGCAGGCCGTCCCCCGGCTTCTCGAAGGCGTCGTCGCCCCTCTCGCCGTCTTCTACGCGGCGCTCGCGCTGCTCGGGCTGGACGGCGCGCTGATCGCGGCCGTCAGCTGGGTGTACGCGGGGGTGGGCTGGCGGCTGGTCCGGCGCAGGCCGGTGCCCGGCACGATGGTGCTCGCGGCGATCGCCATCACGGCGCGCGCGGCGCTCGGCTGGTGGACCGGCAGCGCCGTCGTGTACTTCCTCCAGCCCGAGCTCGGCACCATCTGCATCAGCATGGCGTTCCTCGCCTCGGTGCGGCTCAACCGGCCGCTGGTGCAGAAGCTCACGCTCGACTACATCCACCTGCCGTCCACCGTGCTGCGGCACGAGCGGATGCGCCGGTTCTTCGCGCGTATCACGCTGCTGTGGGCCTTCGTGCTGCTGGCCAACTCCACGGTCAGCATCTACCTGCTGCTCCACCAGTCGATCGGCACCTACCTGCTGGTGCGCACCTCCGTGGTCGCCGTCATCAGCGGCGTCGCGGTCGCCGTCTCGATCTACGCGTTCCGCCGCGTGCTGCGCCGTCTGCACGAGCCGGCCGCACTTCCCGCGGCCTAGTCACGACATCTGGGCGATCTCCGCGAAGCACGCCAAAATGGTCATCCCCTGCGGAGAGGATGGCCATCATGGGATGCGCGCTCGTCACCGGCGCGTCGCGAGGGATCGGCGCGATCATCGCCGAGCGCCTCGCCGCCGACGGCTGGAAGGTCGCCGTCAACCACTTCACCGACCCCGAGCGTGCCGAGGCCGTGGCCGCCCGCATCGGCCCCGCGGCGCATGTGGCGCGGTTCGACGTGACCGACGAGGACGAGGTACGGCGCGGCGTCGCGGCCGTCGAGGCGGTGGCCGGCCCGGTCGAGGTGCTGGTCAACAACGCCACGGGGCCGCACCCGATGATCCCCCTCGCGGAGCAGACCTGGGAGGACCACCTCGGCCAGCTCCGCTACTTCGTCAAGGCGCCGCTGCAGCTCCTGCACGCCGTGCTCCCCGGCATGCGCGCGGCGGGTACCGGCCGGGTCGTCAACATCGGCAGCGAGGTGACCGACATCGGCAACCTGGAGTTCGGTCACTACGTCTCGGCGAAGTCGGCGATGCACGGGCTGACCCGTTCATGGGCACGTGAGCTCGGGCCGTACGGCATCACGGTCAACACGGTCGCGCCGGGCTGGATCCCGGTGGAGCGCCACGAGGGCCTGGACACCGAGTGGTACCGGGAGCAGGTGCCGCTCGGGCTCGTCGGGGTGCCGATGGACGTGGCGGAGGCGGTCGCGTTCCTGGCCTCTCCTCGCGCGCGGTTCATCACCGGCCACCGGCTCACCGTCAACGGCGGGAACACGATGACCTAGGCGGGACGGCGTCGCCGGCGGGCCCGCGGCCGGTCAGGTCGCGGGCCCGCTCCTGTCATGACCGGGGTCGTTCACCAGATTTCATTCTCCGTTGATTTCATCAGTTGATGAGTTTATTGTGGGTAAGAACCCGGCCGCGGGCTCATGCAGGAGGCCGCCGCGTCTCCCCCGCCACGCCGCGAGGAGCGACCATGATCGAGATCCGGAGCCACCGAGGAGAGACCGGCCCTGCCCCCGAGCCCGCCGGTCCGCTCGTGCTCGACCTGCGGGACGTCGCGGCCGACATGCTGCCGCTGGCCGGCGGCAAGGCGGTCAACCTCGGCGTCCTCATCCGCGCGGGGCTGCCGGTCCCACCCGGCTGCTGCCTCACCACCGAGGCGTACGGCCGGGTGGCGGCGTCGGCCGGGCTCGACGACGTGCTCCGCGACCTCGCCGCCACCCCGCCGGACGACACCGCCGCGCTCGCGGAGCTGGCCGGCCGGGCCCGCGCGCTGATGCTCGCCGCACCCGTGCCGGACGACATCGCCGCCGCCGCGCGCGGCGCGGCACGCGGGCCGGTGGCGGTGCGGTCGTCGGCGACCGCCGAGGACCTGCCGGACGCCAGCTTCGCCGGTCAGCAGGACACCTACCTCAACGTCACCGGGCCGCACGCCGTGCTCGACGCGGTGCGGCGCTGCTGGGCCTCACTGTGGACCGACCGGGCCGTGGCGTACCGCGCGGCGAACGGCATCGACCACGGCGCCGTGCGCCTGGCCGTGGTGATCCAGGACATGGTCCAGGCGCGGGTGGCCGGGGTGATGTTCACCGCCAACCCGGTGACCGGCCGGCGCGGCGAGACGGTGATCGACGCGGCTCCGGGGCTCGGGGAGGCCGTGGTGTCCGGCGCGGTCAACCCCGACCATTACGTGGTGAGCCCACGCGGGCTGATCACCACCCGCCGCCTCGGCGACAAGACCGTCGCGGTCCGTCCCCTGCCCGGCGGCGGCGTGGAGCACGTCCAGGGGACCGGGACCGAGGAGCCGTGCCTCGGCGACGCGCAGGTGATCGCGCTGGCGGAGCTCGGCCGGCGGGTCGAGACGCACTACGGCGCGCCGCAGGACACCGAGTGGGCCGTCGACGAGGACGGCCGCCTGTGGCTCACCCAGGCGCGGCCGATCACCACGCTGTACCCGCTGCCGCCGGAGCGCGTGGGGGCCGATGGGCTGCGGGTGCTGTTCTGCTTCAGCCTGGCGCAGGGGCTGCACCGGCCGATCACCCCGATGGGGGTGTCGGTGTTCCAGGAGCTCGCGACAGGCGTGCGGGAGCTGTACGGCGTGCGGCCGGCCGCCGATCCGGTGGTCGCCGTCGGGATGCGGGTGTTCGCGGACGTCACGGGGGTCATGCGCAGCACCGTGGGACGCAAGGTCATGCCGAGGGTGTTCGACCTGATGGAGGCCAGGTCCGCCGTCGTCGTGCGCGGCCTGTTCGGCGACCCGCGGCTGTCGGTGTCGCGGCGCTCGGCGCTGCCGGCGATCCGGCGCGTGCTGCGGCTGATGTGGCGGTACCGCATCCCGCCGCGGGTCGTGCGCATGCTGGCCGACCCCGAGCGCGCCGAGGCGCACGTCGCCGAGGTGGGGGAACGGCTCGGCGCGATGCTCGCGGCGCCTTCCGCCATGAAACCCGTGCAGCGGCTGGACCACGTGGAGCGGGTCCTGCGGCATCTGGCCACGCTGGTCCCCTCCCTGTTCCCCTCCCCCGGCGCGGGCCTGGTGTCGCTGGGCCTCGCCGCGCGCCTGCTGCGCGGCAGGACCCGGCCCGGTGAGCTGCAGACGGTGCTGCGCGGGCTGCCGCACAACGTCACCACCGAGATGGACCTCGCGTTGTGGCACGCCGCCACCCGGATCCGTGCCGACGAGGCGTCCGCGCGGGCCCTCGGCGGTCCCGGACTGCCTGATCCCGTCGCGTTGCCGCCGGTGCTGCGGCGCGAGCTGGACGGGTTCCTCGCCAGGTACGGCCACCGGGCCGTCGCGGAGATCGACGTGGGGGTGCCGCGCTGGTCGGAGGACCCGGCGCACGTGCTCGGTGTGCTGGCCAACTACCTGCGGCTGGACGACCCGGCGCTCGCCCCCGACGCGGTGTTCGAGCGGGGTGCGCGTGAGGCCGAGGCGACGGTGGAGACACTCGCACGGCGGGCCGGGGGGTTGCGCGGCCGGGTCGTGCGGTTCGCGCTCGGCCGCACGCGGATGCTCGGCGGCTACCGCGAGACGCCGAAGAACTATCTGATCGTCGCGCTGGCCGAGGTGCGCGGCCACCTGCGGGCCGCCGGGGCCGACCTGGCCGGCCGCGGGCTGCTCGACCAGGCGGACGACGTCTTCATGCTGACCCTTCCCGAGGTCCGCGCGGCCCTCGGCGGCGCCGACCACCGCCTGCTGGTGCGGGATCGCAGGGCCGAGTACGCGCGGGAGTCGCGGCGCAGGCACATCCCGCGGATCCTGCTGTCGGACGGCACCGAACCCGAGGCGGTGGCCTCCGCCGCACCGGCCGCCGACGGCTCGCTGACCGGCACACCGGCGTCCCCGGGGACGGTCACCGGGGTCGCGCGCGTGGTGCTCGACCCGGTCGGCGCGCACCTGGCACCCGGCGAGATCCTGGTCGCGCCGTCCACCGACCCCGGCTGGACGCCGCTGTTCCTCACCGCCGGCGGCCTGGTCATGGAGATGGGTGGCGCCAACTCGCACGGGTCCGTGGTGGCCCGCGAGTACGGCATCCCCGCCGTGGTCGGCGTCGCGGACGCCACCTCCCGTATCACCACAGGACAGACGATCACGGTGGACGGCACCTCAGGCGCGGTGCTGTTTCCCGGCGACGTGACGACAGATCGGTAAAATGGTGGGATGCGGGGGATCGGGGCGATCGTGCTCGTACTCGGGGTCGTGGCGGCCGGCTGCGCCGGCGCGCCGGGCTTGGCCGACACCACCCGCATCCTCAACGAGGACGGCGCCACGCTGAGCCGTATCGATCTGGCGGCCAAGCACGTGGCGTCCGCCGAGGACGCCGGCGGCTGTCCGGCCGGCTCGCGCCGCGCCGTCTACACCCTCACCGGCGACCTCGCCTCCGGCGGCACCGCCGCGGGAGTGGTCTCGGCCCTCGCGTCGGAGTTCCAGCGCATGGGCTACCAGGAAGGCGAGGGCCCCGGCGACCGGTTCGGGGTGAACGTGAGCGTGCTGGAGAAGACCTCGCTCGGCATCACGTTCACCGTGACGCTGCGCGCGGACCATCCCAACGTGGAGATCACCGGCCGCACCGGCTGCCACACCTCTTGACCCGCGGTCGCGGGTCAAGAGGTCCTCGCGGCTAGCCGGTGAGCCAGTGGGTCAGCCAGTCGGTGACCGCCTCGATGTAGGCGATCTTGTTGGCGGTGCGGACGGTCTCGTGGCCCTCGTCGTCGAACAGCAGGTAGCGGCAGGGGACGCCGCGGGACGTGGCGGCGGCCACGACCTGCTCGGCCTCGTAGACCGGCACGTTGGTGTCCTGCGCTCCGTGGACGACGAGGAGCGGAGCGGTCAGGCGGTCGAAGGAATGGATGGGGGACAGCGCCTTGAGCAGGTCGCGGTCGGCCACCGGGTCGCCGTACTCGCCGACGGCGGCGGCGGCGATCCACGGCTCGGTGAGCGCGTAGAACGTCGCGAAGTCGGCCATGCCGCAGACGTCCACGCCGGCGCGGAACAGCTCGGGGTAGGTCACCAGCGCGGCGAGCGTGAGGTAACCGCCGTAGGAGCGGCCCATGCAGGCGACGCGCTCACGGTCGGCCACTCCGCTTTCCACCAGGTAGGCGACCGTGTCGGCGACGTCGTCGATGGCGTGGAACCGCAGCGCGTGGTTGTCGGCGTCCTGGAACGCGCGGCCGAACCCCGAGGAGCCGCGGACGTTGGGGGCGAGCACGCTGACGCCGGCGGCTACCAGCCGCTGGAACAGCGGGTTGTACGTGGGCCGCTCCTGGCTCTCCGGCCCGCCGTGCAGCCAGATCACGCACGGCATGGGTCCGGGTGCGGCGCGGTACAGCCACCCGGTGAGCTCCAGGCCGTCGCGCGCGCCGTACCGCACCAGCTCGGCGTGCGGCGGGTCGGCGAGCGGCGCGTCCCCCGCGACCCGCAGGTAGGTGCCGGCGGTCACGTCGCACAGCAGCACATGGGACGGCGTGCTCGGCGACTCGGCCGCCAGCACCGCGAGCGACCCGTCCACCGACAGCCGCACCGAGCCGATCACCTCGGCCGGCGGCGCGGGAAGCTCGCGGGTGACCCCCTTCACCAGGTCGGCCACCGTGAGCTCCGACCGGCCGGCGACGTTCCACGCCAGCAGCGCGACCCGGCCGTCGTGGCTGACCGTGAACCGGTCCAGCTCGGCGTCCGGCCGTTCCGCCACCACCACGGGGGCCTCGCCGGCGCGCAGCGCGATCAGCGCGGCCCGGTCGCGGCCGGCGTTGGACCGCACGTAGGCGACCTCGCCGTCCGGGGACAGCGCGCCGAGGTCGGTGGTGGGGGGCAGCAGCAGCCGCTCACGGCCGAACGGCAGGTCGGCGACGGTCATCTCGCGCATGCCGCGCGGGCCTTTGCGCAGCAGGGCCGTGCGGCGGTCGTGGCTGACGGCACTCGGCCACATCAGGTGGCCCGAGGCGATGGTGTCACGGTGGCCGAGCTCGGCGTCGATCAGCACGGCCTCGGTCATGCCGGTCGGTGTGAGCTCGGCGACCAGCAGCGTGTGGCCGTCGCCGACCCAGCGGACGAACACGGCCGAGCCGCGGGCCAGCGGGCGGTCGGGGCCGGCCAGCAGGCGGCGGTCGCCGCCGTCCGGCCGTACGGCCCAGACCTGGGTCAGCTCTCCTCCGCCTGGCGCCACCTGGACGGCGAGCCACCGGCCGTCGGGTGACCACAGCACGTTGGTGACCGGCTCGGGACCGGTGTCGATCACCTGGGCCGCTTCCGGCCCGAACCCTCCCTTGGAAAACCGTGCCGAGGACACCTGTCCGTTGTGACCAGTGCGTTGCTGGACCCATACCCGAGGGGTTCCGTCGCGGTCGCACACATAAGCGATCGCGTCGTTCTCCGGGGCCAGGGTCGGATGCCGGCAGATCCACGAGACGTCTACGTCAGACTCCTTGCGCTTGCAGCCACAGTTCCAGGAGACCAAGTTGCCACAAAGCGTTGGCTCCGAGGGTGGTTCTGTGCGCATCGGGAGCGGCGAGCAGTTTCTCGACGGCGGCGGGCTGGAAGAGCCCTCGTGAACGCGCCGCCGGTGAGGTGAGAGCGTCCCGGACGAGCCGCAGGAACGGCCCGTGGATGTGCCGGATCGCCGGCACGGGGAAGTATCCCTTGGTCCGGTCGATGACCTCGTCGGGAACCAGTCCGCGTGCCGCCTCCTTGAGCACACCCTTGCCGCCGTGGGCTAGTTTGAGCTCAGGCGGACAGGAGGCGGCGAGTTCCACCAGTTCGTGGTCGAGGAACGGCGTGCGGGCCTCCAATCCGAAGGCCATCGTCATGTTGTCGACGCGTTTGACCGGGTCGTCCACCAGCATGACCCTGGTGTCCAGGCGTAGCGCCGCGTCCAGTGCCGTCTGCGCACCCGGCGCGGCCAGATGGCCGCGGACGAAGTCGAAGCTGACGTCCTCACGCACGAGATATTCCGGCCGCAGAATGCCGGCGAGGTCCTCGTGCGACCGGTCGAAGAACACCTTGGCGTACGCGTCGGCGACGTCGTCGCGCGCGACGGACGAGAGCGGCGGATACCAGTCGTACCCGGCGAACACCTCGTCGGCCCCCTGTCCGGACTGCACGACCTTGACGTGCTTGGAGACCTCCTCCGACAGCAGGTGGAACGCCACGCAGTCGTGGCTCACCATGGGCTCGCTCATCGCGCACACGGTGTCGGTGAGGGACGGCAGCAGCCGCTGGTCGTCCACCATGATGCGGTGGTGGTCGGTGCCGAACCGGTGCGCGATCAGGTCGGAGTAGGAGAACTCGTCCCCCGACTCGCCGCCGGCCGCGGTGAAGCCGACACTGAAGGTCGCGAGGCCCC
This sequence comes from Sphaerisporangium rubeum, assembly GCF_014207705.1. Lineage (NCBI taxonomy): Bacteria > Bacillati > Actinomycetota > Actinomycetes > Streptosporangiales > Streptosporangiaceae > Sphaerisporangium > Sphaerisporangium rubeum. Next base: position 2,144,203 of record NZ_JACHIU010000001.1, on the reverse strand, counting down.
GTTGTCCCTCGTCGGCGAGCAGCGCGACGATCAGGCTGGAGTCCAGGCCGCCGGACAGCAGCACCCCCACCGGCACGTCGGCGACGGTGCGGCGGCGCACGGCCACGCGCAGCGCCTCGCGCACCGCGTCCCGCCAGTCCTGCGGGGACGGCGGCGGGCCGTCCGGACGCGCGAACGGCGGCTGCCAGTAGCGTTCGTCGTGGGTGGCGCCGTCCGGCTCGACGGTGCGGACGGTCCCCGGCGGCAGCTTCTCCACGCCGGTCAGGATCGTGCGCGGCGAGGGGACCACCGAGTGGAACGTCATGTAGTGGTGCAGCGCCACCCGGTCGATGTCGGTGGACACGCCGCCGCCGGCGAGCAGCGCCGGCAGCGCCGAGGCGAAGCGCAGCCGGCCGGCGTCCCTGGTGACGTACAGCGGTTTGATGCCGAGCCGGTCGCGGCCGAGCACGAGCCTGCCGGTGGCGCGCTCCGACACGGCGAACGCGAACATGCCGTTGAAACGGTCGACGCAGCGGGCCCCCCAGTGCCGGTAGGACTTCAGCAGCACCTCGGTGTCGGAGCCGGAGAAGAACCGGTAGCCCTCCCGCACCAGTTCCTCACGCAGCTCGCGGTAGTTGTACAGGCAGCCGTTGAACACCCCCGCGAGGCCGGCGTCGGCGTCCACCATGGGCTGCGCGCCGCGCTCGGACAGGTCGATGATCTTCAGGCGGCGGTGGCCAAGCGCGACCGGCCCGCTGGACCAGACGCCGACCCCGTCCGGGCCGCGGCGCGTCATGGCGTCGGTCATGCGGGCCACCGCGGCGACGTCGGCGGCCCGGCCGTCGAAACGGATCTCCCCCGTCAGGCCGCACATCAGGCGGACTCCTTCATCAGCCAGGTGTCCTTCGCTCCGCCTCCTTGCGAGGAGTTGACGATCATGCTGCCGGCCGGTGCGACCCGGGTGAGAGCGACCTGCGGCACGACCGCGGTCTCCCCCAGGCAGACGAACGCGCGCAGGTCGATGACGTGGGGCCGCATGCGCTCACCGTCGAACGTCGGGTGGGTGGACAGGCCGACCGTCTCCTGCGCGACCCACCGCTCGGGTGCGGCGAGGATCTCGTCGCGTACGGCCGCCAGCTCGGCCTCGGAGGCGTACCTGCCGATGACGACGCCGTGGCCGCCGAAGCCGTCCACCGGTTTGACCACCAGCTCGGCCAGCCGGTCGAGCACCTGCTCGCGGTCGTCGGGGTCACGGCACAGGTAGGTGGTGACGTTGGCCAGCAGGGGCCGCTCGCCGAGATAGTAGTCGATGAGCCGCGGCACGTAGCGGTACAGGCTCTTGTCGTCGGCCACGCCGTTGCCGAACGCGTTGGCCATGGTGACCGCGCCGCGCTCCACGGCGTCGAGCAGACCGGGGCCGATGGGTCCCGCCAGCAGCTCGTCCTCGTGGATGCGGCGGTACAGCACGTCGACCCGTTCGCCGCGCGCGTGCACGACGCCGCCGCGGATCTCCAGGTCGGACGGCTCGGCGAGCACCACACCCATCTCCTCGGCCAGCATGCTGTGCTCGTAGTACGCGGGGTCGCGCGGCCCGCCGGTGAGCACGCCGACGCGCGGGTCGTCCACGGGGGTCGCGGCCTGCAGCGCCTCACGGAGCAAAGCGGCGGTGCCCTCGGGGTCGTTGATCATCGTGCGGTCGAACTCCGGAATGGTGTGCAGCGCGAGACGGCGGTTGGCGACGCCGTACCCCATGCCGGACGGGACCCGCAGGTTGTCCTCCAGCACCATCCAGCGTCCCGCGCCGTCGCGGGCCAGGTCGAGCCCCGCCACGGTGCACCTGATGGCGCGGGGGTGCACGCGGCGGCCCGACGGCCGGTATCCGGGGGACTCGTCGACCACCCACGCCGGCAGCACCCGGTCGTGGATCACCTCGCGGCGGCCGTAGACGTCGCGCACGAACGCCTCCAGCGCGCGGACCCGCTGCGGCATGCCCTCCTGGATGCGCTTCCAGTCGTTCGCGGCGATCATGCGTGGCACGAGGTCCACCGGCATCTTGTCGCGAGGCTCCTGGCCGTACGCGCGCATGCCCTCGGCGCGGAACAGCATGCCGGTCTCGTCCATGTAGCGGTCGCGTTCGGCTTCGCGTTCCTTGAGCTCCACCGGCCCGAGCCGGTCGATCACCCGGAACACCTCCTGGTACGGCACGCGCAGGATGGTCTCGATGACGGCCTCGTCCTTCACCGCCTCGTAGCCCTTGAGCAGCTCGGTGTCCAGGCGCGGCACCGGGCCGCCGAACGCCGGGTGCCAGCCGTCCAGCCGGGTCTCGGCGACCAGCATGTCCACCACGCCGGCGAGGTCGCCGCCGCGTTCCACCAGGCGCCGCTGCCGGGCCGCCGAGCTGCCTCTGCCGAGTGCGTCCCCGGCCAGGGAGGTGACGAGCTCCCAGTCGCCGGTGGACTCCAGCTGGGGACGCAGACCGTCCAGCATGCGCACGATGACCTGCGCGGCCGGCATGGGGGTGCCTTCCACCGGGTCGACGAGCGCGCCTTCGAGGCCGGAGCGGGCCGAGCGCCAGGTGGCGGCGCGGACCATCTCCATCGGGGTCTCGTGTGTGGGGCCGCCCTCCTCGATGGCGTGCAGCTCGCGCAGCACCACGGCGCGGAACACGCCGGCCAGCAGCACGACGTCCTCGACGCGGGGGCAGGCGTCGCACATGCGCATCTCGACGGTGGGGACGTGCGCGGACGGCCGCACATCGAAGTAGATCATGCCGGGGTCGCTGATCACCCCGGAGGCCACCAGGTCGGCCACCATGCGGTCGTACTCGGCGGCCGAGGTGAAGCGGCGCACCGGGCCCGTGGTGGGCCAGCGCAGCCACGCGAGGGTGCGTGAGCTGGCGTAGCCGCTGTCGGAGCCCATCCAGTACGGCGAGCTGGCGCTGAGCGCGAGCAGTGGCGGCAGCCACTTGGCCACCCGGTGCGCCACCTCGACGGCGAGGTCGCGGTCGGCGACGTCCACGTGCACCTGCGCGCCGCAGATGAGCTGCTCGCGGGTGAGGAGCTGGTAGTCCTCCTGCATCTGCATGTAGCGCGCGTCCGGGGAGATCTTCAGCGCCGAGGGGTCGACCAGCGGCACCGCGCCGGCCGCCACGATGCCGAGGCCGAGGCTGTCGGCGGCCTCCACCACGGTGCGCCGCAGCGCCGTCAGATCATGGCCGAGGTCCTCCAGCCGTACGTACGGACGGCTGTTGGCCTCCACCACCGACCGCTGCAGCTCCTGGGTGAAACGCTTCTCCGGCAGCCGCTGAAGCAGGTTGCCGGCCTGCGGCACCAGGTGCCGCGTCTCCAGGTCGACGACGTGGAACTCCTCCTCGACGCCGACGGCGACCGACTCCGCGAGACCCGACATCCCATCAACCCTTCGGTCCTGGACCCAGGGGGTCGCCGAAACCGGGCGAGAGCCCGGTGAACACTTGGTGTTATGTGGGGCTTCTGCCCATGAATGACCACATATGCACGTAACGGCGACGGTCTTCGCGTTGTGATTTCCCGGAAAAGAAGCGAGAAAACAGCGTTTGATCAGGAGTCGAAGCCGAGACCCAGCCGATCCAGGGTGCGCAGCCACAGGTCGCGCCGTCCCTCGTGCGCGTCGGCGCGCGCGATGGAGCGGCGGGTGAGCTGGATCACCCCCGAACGCACCGGCTCAGGCGGGAACGGCACCGGCTTCTCGCGCACCATCCGCAGGCCGGTCCGCTCGGTCGCCTCGTCCGACAACAGGTCCAGCATCACCTCGGCGCCGAAACGTGTCGCGCCGACGCCGAGCCCGGTGTAACCGGCGGCGTACGCCAGCCGGCCACGGAACGCGCGGCCGAAGAACGCGCTGAACCTGCTGCAGGTGTCGATCACCCCACCCCAGCGGTGCGTGAAGCGCACATCGGCGAGCTGCGGGAACGTCCGCTGGAAGTTGGCGGCGAGCTTCAGGAACGTCTCGTCGCGCTGGTCGTACTCCGGCCGCACCCGGCCGCCGTTGTGGTACACCGCGTCGTAGCCGCCCCACAGGATCCGGTTGTCCGCGGTGAGCCGGTAGTAGTGGAACTGGTTGGCCAGCTCCCCGACCCCCTGCCGGCCGCGCCACCCGACGCGGGCCAGCCGGTCGGCGTCCAGCGGCTCGGTGACCAGCACGTAGTCGTACACCGGCACCAGGAAGTGCCGCAGCCGGCCGAGCAGCGGCGGGAACACGCCGGTGCCGAGGGCCACCCGCTCGGCCCGCACCGTGCCGTGCGGCGTGGCGAGCTCCAGGCCCGGCCCGGCGGCGGCCAGCGAACGCACCGGGGTGTTCTCGTGGACGCGCACCCCGGCGGCCAGGCACGCGTCACGCAGGCCCCACGCCAGGCGCGCCGGGTCCAGCATGGCGCAGCCGTCGCGGTCGAACGTGCCGCCGGCGTACAGCGGGGAGTCCACCACGGCGCGCACCTCGGCGGCGTCCAGCAGGCGTACGTCCCCGCCGAGCCGCCGGGCCGCCTCCGCCTCCTCGGCGAGGCCGTCGAGCTGCCACGGCGCGGTCGCCACGTGCAGCTCGCCGGTGCGCTCGAAGCCGCAGTCGATGCCGTACCGCGCCACGGCGTCCTCGATGGCGGCGAGGTTCTCGCGGCCGAGGCGTGTCAGCAGCGGCATCTCCTCGGGCCAGCGGGCCATGCCGTTGCCGAAGCCGTGGGTGACGCTGGCGGCGCAGAAGCCGCCGTTGCGGCCCGAGGCGGCCCAGCCGACGCGGCGGGCCTCCAGCAGGACGACGTCGCGGCCGGGGTCGCGTTCCTTGGCGAGCAGGGCCGTCCACAGGCCGGAGAACCCGCCGCCGACCACGGCCAGATCGGCCGTGGTCGTGCCGGACAGAGCCGGCAGCGGATCGGGCCGGACCGGGGTGTCCAGCCAGTAGGTCTCTCGCTTGGCCCCGGCCAGCGCTTGCAGCGGTTCCACACTTTCACGTCCTTGTGCGACGCATGACTTGCTTGCCACCGGTCAGGCGCGGCGCCTCGCGGTGATGGAGTTGATCACGGCGATGGCCACGCCGACCGCGAAGATCAATGTGCCGAGGATGTTGACCTGAGGCGGCACGCCGATGCGCACCGCTCCGTAGATCCACAGCGGGAACGTGATGGTCGCTCCGCTGGTGAACTGGGTGATGACGAAGTCGTCGATCGACAGCGCGAACGCCAGCAGCGCGCCGGACACCACACCCGGCAGGATCATCGGGAAGGTGACCCGCCAGAAGGTGATCCAGGTGGACGCGCCGAGGTCGCGCGCCGCCTCCTCGATCGACCGGTCCAGTCCCACCACCCGGGCCCGCACCGTCACCGCGACGAACGACACCGAGAACAGCACGTGCGCGAGCACGACGGTGGCGTACCCCGTCTGCACGCCGACGCTGATGAACAGCGACAGCAGCGACGCACCCATGACCAGCTCCGGTGAGGAGATGGCGGCGAACATCACGAGGTTGGTGGCCGCCTGGCCGCGGAACCGGTACCGGCCGAGCGCGATCCCCATCAGGGTGCCGAGCACGGTGGTGACCACGGTGGCGAGCAGCGCGATCGTGATCGAGTTGACCACGGCGGTGGTGAGGTCGGGGTAGTCGCCGAGCCGTCCCCACCACTTGAACGTGAAGCCCTGCCAGCTCACGTTCGACTTGCTCTTGGTGTCGTTGAACCCGAACGCGATCATGACGGCGATCGGCGCGAACAGCCACAGCAGGATCAGCCACGTGTAGCCGTACAGCAGCCGGTCGCCCCACCGCTTCCTGCTCCGCCGCACGGGCCCGAGCTCGGGTGCCGCCGTGGCCGGCACCGCCGGGCTCACCGGGCCGCTCATCGCACCGCCGCCTCAAGGACGTTCTCGGTGCCGAGCGCCTTGGCGTAGGCGAAGATGCCGATCAGCATGGCGGCCATGAGCGTGAACGACAGCGCCGCGCCAGCCGGATAGTCGTTGTTCACGAGGTACTCCGTCTGGATGATGTTGCCGATCATCGTGTTGGCTGGACCACCGAGGATGGCCGCGTTGACGTAGTCCGCGGTCATCGGGACGAACGTCATGAGCACGCCGGCGAACACCCCCGGCAGCGACAGCGGCAGCACCACGCGGGTGAACGTCTCGCGCCGGGTGGCGTACAGGTCGGCGGACGCCTCCACCACCCTCGGGTCCACCCGTTCCAGCGCCACGTAGATCGGCAGCACCATGAACGGCAGGTAGTTGTAGGTGAGGCCCCCGACGACGGCCACGGCGGTCTGCAGCACGTGGAAGTCGGCCGGCAGCAGGCCGGTGTCCTTCAGCGGCTGGAGCAGGATGCCGTCGTCGGCGAGCAGGAACTTCCACGACACGGTGCGCAGCACGAACGACACGAAGAACGGCAGCAGCACCAGCAGCAGGTACGTGGACTTGCGGGCCCCCGCCTTGAACGCGATCCAGTACGCCATCGGGTAGGCGAGCGCGATGGCGAGCAGCGTGCCGGCCAGGCCGTACCCGGCCGAACGCAGGAACTGCGTCTTGAACCTGACCAGCGCGTCGACGTAGTTGGCGAACCGGAACGTCTGCGCGAACCCGTTGACGACGTCCCCCTCCTGCGTGGAGACCGACGCCATGAACACCATCGGCACCACCAGGAAGACCAGCAGCCACAGCCCACCCGGAAGGATGAGCAGGTACGGCGCGAGCCTGCGTCTCATCGCCTACCCCTGGGTGATCGGCTGGAAGATGCCCTCGAAGACCTTCTCGTCCTTGGTCGTCAGGGTCTTGTAGGAGCGCAGCTTCGCGAGGTCGGCCTCGGACGGGTAGATCAGCGGGCTGTCCGCCATCAGCTCCAGCGCCTTCTTGTCGTCACCGGTCGCCTCGGACGCCTGCTTGCGCACGATCTCCTGGGTGGACGGCACCGGGGTGATGTAGGTGATGTACTCGGCGAGCTGGGCCGCGATCTCCGGCTTGTAGGCGAAGTCCATCATGGCGAGCGCGTCGACCGGGTTCTGCGCGGTCTTCGGGATGCACATGTTGTCGGTCCAGATGTTGCCGCCTTCGGCAGGGACGACGAACTTCAGGTTCTGGCCCTCGGCGACCTGCTGGTAGATGTCACCCGACCACGCCATGCAGATCCAGATGTCCCCGCGGACCAGCGCGTCGACGTAGTCGTTCTCGTAGTACTTGCGCACCAGGCCCTGGTCGCGCTGCGCCTGGAGCTTCTCGGCGGCCTTGGTCCAGTCGGCCTCCCCCGACTTGTCGGGGTCGATGCCGAGCGCGAACATGCCGAAGTTGGCGATCTCCTGGCTGTCCAGGAGCATGCCGACCTTGCCCTTGTACTTGGGGTTCCACAGCTCCTGGATGCTGGTGACCTCCCCCTCGACGTACTTGGGGTTGTACGCGATGCCGGTGATCCCCGACTGCCACGGCACCGTGTAGGCGTTGCCGGGGTCGTACGACGGGTTCTTGTACTTGGCGCCGGCGTTGGCGGCGAAGTTCGGCAGCTTGGTGTGGTCGAGCGGCGCCAGATAGCCGAGCGCGATGGCGCGGCCGAGCTGGATGCCGTTGGTGATGACCATCAGGTCGAAGCCGATGTCCTGGCCGGCGGCGAGCTGCGGCTGGATCTTGCCGAACCACGTGGAGTTGTCCTGGATTGCCTCCTGGTAGGTGACCTTGATTCCGGTCTCCTTGGTGAAGGCGTCCAGGGACGGGTAGTTCTTGCCGTCCTTGTCGATGTACAGCGGCCAGTTGGCGAAACGCAGCGTGTTGTTCTGCTTCTTGCCGGCCCAGTACGCCGCGATGGCGTCCTGCGTCGCCTGCGGGGCGGCGGCCTTCTTGCCCTGGACGCCGCAGGCCGCGAGGCCGAGCGCGGCGGCGGACAGGCCCGCCATGCGCAGCGCGTCGCGCCGGGTCACGCCGGCGCCTGCGCCGCGAGGGCTGGTGAGGCCGCGCAGGAACGCGAGGTCACGAGTGGGGTTGTTCATGAGACGTGCCGACTTCCAATCGCGTACGAGTGCTGGGGCTGCCACCAGAGCCACACGGAGTCACCGCGCTCCGCCGTGATGCTGCTGTCCCTGGCGTTCTGCTCGAAGACCGTGAACTCGGTCCCCCCGGCCAGGTCCACCGAGTAGCTGTTGTAGGTGCCGAGGTAGACGACCTCGGCCACGGTGCCGCGCACGGCACTGACGTCGCCGGGTGGCTCGTCGGCCGAGATCCTGATCTTCTCGGGCCGTACGGTGACCTCGACGTCGCCACCGGCGCTCGCACCGCCGTCGACCGGGACGATGACCCGGCCGCCTTCGCCGTACCGCAGCGTGGCCGTGCCGTCGCCGACCTGGTCCACGGTGCCGCTCAGCAGGTTGGAGGTGCCGATGAAGCCGGCGACGAACTTGGTGGCGGGCCGCTCGTAGATCTCACGCGGGCCGGCGAGCTGCTCGACCAGGCCGTCGTTCATGACGGCGATGCGGTCGCTCATGGTGAGCGCCTCGTTCTGGTCGTGCGTGACGTACACGAAGGTGATGCCGACCTCGCGCTGGATGCGCTTGAGCTCGATCTGCATAGCCTGGCGGAGCTTGAGGTCCAGCGCGCCGAGCGGCTCGTCGAGCAGCAGGGCCCGCGGCTCGTTGACCAGCGCCCGCGCCAGCGCGACGCGCTGCTGCTGGCCGCCGGACATCTCGCGGGGCCTGCGCCTCTCGCGGCCGGTCAGGTCGACGATCTCCAGCATCTCGCCGACCCTGCGCTTGATCTCCTGGTCGGGGACGCGCTTGCGGCGCAGGCCGAACGCGACGTTCTCCCAGACGTTCATGTGCGGGAACAGCGCGTAGGACTGGAACACCATGTTCACGTCGCGCTTGTTCGGCGGGACGTCGGTCACGTCCTGGCCGTGCAGCCGCACCGTGCCCCGCGACGGGTCCTCGAACCCGGCGATCATCCGCATGGTGGTGGTCTTGCCGCAGCCGGACGGCCCCAGCATCGAGAAGAACTCGCCTTCCCCGATCTCCAGGCTGACCCCCTTGACCGCCTGGACGACCTCACCGTGCGCTATGTATTCCTTGACGACCCCGTCGAGTTCGATGGCGGGCACCCGTGAGGTGGCGGAGGCGGCCTCGCCCGCCTCCGTGCCCGCCTGGATTTCCGTCATTCCAGGCTATCCCTCTCCCTATGTCGGCAGTTTTCCGCCGTAGTGCTTATATGTGGATCCCCGAGTCACTCGCCGATGTAGTGCATGACGTGCTTCACCCGGGTGTAGTCGTGCAGGCCGAAGACCGACAGGTCCTTGCCGTACCCCGAGTGCTTGAACCCGCCATGCGGCATTTCCGACACGAAGGGTATGTGGGTGTTCACCCAGACCACGCCGAAGTCCAGCCGCTGCGACATGCGCATGGCCCTGCCGTGGTCGGAGGTCCACACCGACGCCGACAGGCCGTACTTGACGTCGTTGGCCATCGTCAGCGCCTCGGCGTCGTCGGCGAAGGTCTGCACCGTGATGACCGGGCCGAACACCTCGGTCTGGATCATCTCGTCGTCCTGCTTCAGGCCGTCCACGACGGTCGGCTCGAACAGGAAGCCCTTGTCCCCCACCCGCTTGCCGCCGGTGACCACCCTGGCGTGGTCCGGCGCGCGCTCAAGGAAACCCTCGACGCGCGCGAGCTGGTTGGCGTTGTTCAGCGGGCCGTAGTAGGCCTCCGCGTCGTCCAGACCGCCGGTCCTCGTGGCGGCCGCCGCCTCGGTCAGCGCGGCGAGGAACGGCTCGTGGACGCTTTCGTGCACCAGCACGCGGCAGGCCGCCGTGCAGTCCTGGCCCGCGTTGTACAGGCCGGCGCCTGCGATGGCCTCGGCGACCGCCTTGATGTCCTTGACGTCGTCGAACACCACGACCGGGGCCTTGCCGCCGAGCTCCAGGTGGACGCGCTTGAGGTCGTCGGCCGCCGACTTGGCGACCTGCACCCCCGCGCCGACCGAGCCGGTGATCGCCACCATGGACGCCGTGTCGTGCGCCACCACGAGCGCGCCGGTCTCGCGGTCGCCGGTGACCACGTTGAACACACCGGCGGGAAGGACCTCGCCGAGGATCTCGGCGAGCTTCACCGTGGAGGCCGGCGTCGTGTCCGACGGCTTCAGCACCACGGTGTTGCCGGCGGCGAGCGCCGGAGCGATCTTCCACACCGCCATCATCATCGGGTAGTTCCACGGGGTGACCTGGCCGACGACGCCGATCGGCTCGTGGCGGATCACCGAGGTGTGGTCGGCGAGGAACTCACCGGAGGTCGGGCCCTCCAGGGTGCGCGCGGCGCCGGCGAAGAAACGGAAGTGGTCGGCCGCCGGCGGGATCTCGTCCTCGGCCATGCGGGCTCGCGGCTTGCCGGTGTTGAGGCACTCGGCCTCCACGAGCTCCTCGGCTCGCGCCTCGATGGCGTCGGCGATCTTCAACAGGTGAGCGGCCCGCTCCCCCGGTGTCGTACGCCCCCACGTCTCGAACGCGGCGGCCGCCGCGGCGTAGGCGGCGTCCACGTCGTCCTGGCCGGAGATCGGCGCCTGGAGGTAGGACTCACCGGTACACGGGTCGATCACGTCGGAGAACCGGCCGCTTTTGGCGTCCACCAGTTCACCGTTGATGAAGTTCTGCAGACGGGTGGTCAACGTTGACCTCCTCCGGAGGTGGCTGAGTTGTCGCGACTCTGACAGAGTGTCGGAGGCGCGACAAGGGATTTCGTCGCGAATATATCAAATTGCTACGAAATCGCTTGACAGACCCTCAGGAGCTGACAACATGTCGCACCAGGACGGCAACATGGCGGGAACCGCCCCGTAACCACCGTGCGGTAGGCCGTCGCGCGCGAGGAGGACGTACGGAGATGACGACGCCGCCGAAGGCGCGCCGGGACAACAACCACGAGGGAAAGCCCGGTCCCGTGGTGCTCGACGCGATCTCCAAGCGCATCATCGAAGAACTCCAGGCCGACGGCCGCAAGCCCTACGCCGCCATCGGCAAGGCCGTGGGCCTGTCGGAGGCCGCCGTCCGCCAGCGCGTCCAGCGCCTGCTCGACGCCGGAGTCATGCAGATCGTCGCCGTCACCGACCCCCTCACCCTGGGTTTCCCCCGCCAGGCCATGATCGGCATCAAGTGCGAAGGCGACCTGGAGACCGTCGCCGACAAGTTGTCATCCATCGAAGAGATCGACTACGTCGTCCTCACCGCAGGCTCTCTGGACATCATGGTCGAGGTCGTCTGCGAAGGAGACAACCACCTGCTGGAAATCCTCGGTAAAATCCGCGCCATCCCCACCGTCCGCGCCACCGAGACCTTCGTCTACCTCAAGCTCCGCAAACAGACCTACAGCTGGGGCACCCGCTGACCTCGGCGGTCCACCACCGTGGCGATCTCCGCGAGGAAGGCGTCGACCTGCGGCACCGAGTAGCCAGGCCTGAACATGACGGTCGAGAAGGTCGCCTCACGGATCTGGCCGGCGGTCAAGGGGTGCTCGGTCGTGCCGCGGAGGGTGGCGACCACGCGGTCGAGGAAGGCGTCCACCTCGTCCTCGTCGTAGCCGGAGCCGAGACGGCCGGGCCGGAAAGAGACCCGTTCCACGCGCGAGGCCTCGGACTCCAGCCAGGCGGCGGTCATGGCACCGGCCACGTCGCCGGTCTCACCGAGGCCCGGCAGGGTCGGAGCGTCGTCGTCCTGTCCGGGATTCGGCGGGGGAACGGGCTCGGACGCCCTCGTCTCTATCGCGACGACGAACGCCTCCAAGGCGAAGTCCACCGCCAGTTCGTGGTAGCCGCCGAGGCGGACCCCGAAGCGCGACATGCGGATCTCGTCGGCCGTGACCGCGGGGCCCGCAAGCGTCCCCCGGCCGAGGGTCGCCTCGATGCGCCGGATGAGCACGTCCACCTGTTCGGGGTCATAGCCGTTGCGTAACCCGGACACACGCGGAAAACGGTTCACCCTTTGACCTCCCGGATCAACACCCCCGTATCTCCTTTTGCTTCTTTACCATTCTGGACAAATACCTTGACGAAATCCAGAAGGTGACGGCAAGCCCCGGTAAGCTTTCGGATCATGCGGCTCACGAACGTCTCCTTCCGGTACGGCCGCCGCGCACCGTGGGTCCTTCGTGACGTCCACCTGGAGCTTCCCGACGGCACGGTCGCCGAGGTGGCGGGCCGCAACGGCGCCGGCAAGTCGACGTTGCTGCGCCTGCTGGCCGGGGTCACCCGGCCGGCTCGCGGCTCGGTCACCGGCCGTCCGGCGGTCGTCGGGTACGCTCCCGAGATCTTCCCCACCGCGCAGCCGTTCACGGTGTCGGCCTACCTCGCGCACATGGCCGCCGTACGCGGCCTCCCCGCGAGCGCCGCCGACCCCTGGGTGGAGCGGCTCGGCATGACGTCCCTGCTGGACACGCCGCTGCCTGACCTGTCCAAAGGCAGCGCGCAGAAGGTCGGCCTCGCGCAGGCGCTGCTCGCCTCCCCCGGCCTGCTCATCCTGGACGAGCCGTTCGCGGGCCTCGACCGGCAGAGCCACGCCGAGCTGCCGCTGGCCGTCGAGGAGGTCCGCGCGGCCGGCGGCATCGTGGTCGTCAGTGACCACCAGAACGGCCTCGCCGACCTGCCGCGCACCCTTCACGTGGCCGTCGAGAACCACACCGCCGAGCTGCGCGCCACCCGGGACGCCGCGCCGCGTGAGGCGTCCGCCGTCATCGAGGTGCGGGTGTCGCAAGCGGACACCGAGGTGGTGCTGCGCAAGCTGCGCGCCGAGGGATACCAGGCCGACCTCCGGGAGGACCCGTCATGAAAGGGCCGGTCACGCTCGCGCGGTTCGAGGAGGACCCGTCATGACCGGGCCGGTCGCCGCGCTCACGCGGTTCAAGCTCGCCGCCTACGTCAAGGCGCACCGCGTCATCCAGCCGTTCCTCGGCCTGCTGGTCGTCATGATCGTGCTCTACTCCACCCGCGTCACACCGGGCCAGGAGCTCGCGACGTACTCCGACTCGGCGGCGCTGCTCGTACCGGTCCTGGCCTGGTCGGTACGCGGCCTGCTGGACGCCGAGCCGGACGTGCAACGGCTGATCTCGGCCACCGCCGCGTCCCGGCCGGGACGCGAGGTCGTCAGCGGCCTCCTGGCCGGCGCGGCCGTCGCCGCCGGCCTCGCCGTGCTCGCTCTCGTCGTACCGCTCGGCATCGGCTTCACCACGTTCCCCGGCGTGACGGTGCTCGCCGGCGGCGCGGCCCTGCACGTGCTGTCCCTGGTCACCGGCACCGCGCTCGGAGCACTCACCAGCCGCCCCGTCCTCCCCGACCCCGCGGTCTCCACTCTCGTCCTGATCGGCGGTTACGCCGTCGTCCTGCTGCTCAGCCTCACCCCGTTCACCTGGCTGACCGTGCCGATCATCGGCTGGATCCGCGGCGCGAGCGAACCCGCCTTCCTGACCGCCTCCCTGCCGGGCCTCGCCGCGGTGACGCTCGCCTGGTGCGCTCTGGGGCTTCTCGCCTACGTCCGGCTGCGGCGCACCCGTCCTTGACCGGTTCGCCGCAGATTGCGACCATGGGACGCCGCAGCACTGGCGCCGCACGCATCGGGGGTCCCGCGCCAAGGGGGTGACCGGGTGGAAGAGCCCACCGAGACCGGGTTCGCCGCACCGGCCGGCTCCCACGCTCACCACGTGGCCACGGCGGCCCTGCCCGGCGGCTGCCTGCTCGTCGCCACCGCCTTCGACGAACTGATCGAGGTGTGGGACGGGAACACCGGCCACGTCCTGCACACGTTCGACACCCGTGAGATGGTCTGGTCGGTCGCCTGGGCCGTTCTTCCCGATGGTGACCGGTGGCTCGCCGCCGGTGTGCAAGGAGGGGAGGTCCAGGTCTTCGACGGCGTGACCGGTCAGCTCCGCTGGACGGCGCAGGACAACTACTACGTCGTCAAGTCCGCCAGGTGGATGCCACTTCCGTGCGGACGGGTCCTGCTCGCGTGCGGCGGCGACGGCGTGTCCATCCGCGACGGCCGCACGGGGGCCGCGCTGCACACCATGCCGATTCCACGGCACCTCGTGTCATCTGTGGCGTGGGCCGCGCCACCCGGCGGACGGCTTCTGCTCGCGGCGGCGGACGTCGGAGGCCACGTACGGATCTGGGACGGCCACACGGCGGAACTCCTGAACATCTTCGCGGCGAGCGCGGAGAGCGTGCGAAGCATCGACCTCGCCGTGACACCCGATGGCGAGTGCCGGCTGGTCACCGCCGCCGACGACGGCGCCGTGAAGGTGTGGCACTGCCTCAGCGGCCGCCACGTGATGACCTTCGCCGGGCACAGGGCACCGGTCAAGGCGGTGACCATGGCCGTGCTGCCGGACGGGAGGCTGCTCGGAGCCAGCACGGGCAAGGACCGCACCGTCCGGGTCTGGGACGGCCGCAGCGGGGCCGAGCTGGCCCAGGTGGCGGACGGCGGCGTCTTCGCCGAAGCGGTGCAGTGGGTCGAGGCGCGGACGGGTGACCTGGTGCTCGCCGTGGCGGCGGGGAGCGGTGAGCAGGGGCCCGCACGACTCGTCCGGATGGCGCTCGGCCCACCGGCCACGATCACCGGCCCCGCCGGTGATCGCTCACCGGGCCGATCGGGACCGTGACGTCCAGCAGGGAGTCGCCGACATGGAGCCGGCGTGACATTCGTGATGGGTCGACTCGGTCCTCATAAAAGCGGACAGCTCTGCATTTGCGGGGAAGAATTTAGGTGTCACCTGATTCGCGAACGGGCCGCCGACGGCAACGTGTCCACGTGACGGCAGCGCCATCGGTTCCGTATCACCCGGCACGTGCAATTCCTCCCCGGCGCGCATGTCGCCTCGCACCACATCCACCCAGTCCAGCGCCGGGTCCGGTCGCGGCATCTCCGGCACGACCAGTTCCGCTGTTCGCCAATCGCGTCCTATTTATATATCGATAAATATGCCGTTCGGCCCCATATCATCCCCGGGATCGGTCAAGCATTCGCCATTCACACTCGCAGTGGATCGAATAAATTCGAGTACGGGAAAATCCGCTTACCCGAGGACAGGAGCGCGTATGGACGCATCCCACGGTCGCGTCATGATGATCATCCTGGTCGCCACGGTGCTGTTCTTCGTCGGCCGGCGGTTCCAGCGGACGATGGACATCTGGGCCGGATGGGGCAAGGCGGTGAAGGCCGCCGCGGAGGCGGCCGCGAAGGTGCCTGAGGCGAAGTCGTCGGCGTTGTCGGCGGCGGCGCGGATGATCGTGGTGGGCCTGCTGGCGATGCTGTTCCTCGTGCTGGTCGTGAAGACCGTGCAGCACCTCTGATGTCCCGATATATGAGACAAACTTTCTCGACATTTGGTCACCGGGTTAGGCTCAGGCTCGTTGACTTGGATCGAGGAGGTAGAGATGTCCTCATCAAGGGCCGTCTACACGCACGGGCATCACGCGTCGGTGCTGCGGTCGCACACCTGGCGGACGGCGGAGAACTCGGCGGCGTACCTCGTGCCGCATCTGCGGCCCGGCATGTCCCTGCTGGACGTCGGGTGCGGGCCCGGCACGATCACGGCCGACCTCGCGCGGCTGGTGGCGCCGGGACGGGTGGTCGCGATCGACACCGCCGAGGAGATCGTGGCGCAGTCCGCCGAGCTGATGGCGTCCCAGGGGCTGGACAACGTCGTCTGCGAGGTCGGCGACGTGTACGACCTCGGGTACGGCGAGGGGACGTTCGACGTGGTGCACGCGCATCAGGTGGTGCAGCACGTGGCCGACCCGGTCGGAGCGCTGGCCGCCATGCGGCGGGTGTGCCGTCCCGGCGGTCTGGTCGCGGTCCGCGACTCCGACTACGCCGCCTTCATCTTCTACCCCGAGCTACCCGAGCTGGCCGAATGGTCCGGCCTGTACCACCGGCTGGCCCGCGCCAACGGAGGCGAGCCCGACGCCGGACGCCGCCTGCTGTCCTGGGCCCGTGAGGCCGGCTTCACCGAGATCACCCCATCGGCCTCCACCTGGTGCTTCGCCACCCCGGAGGACCGCGCCTGGTGGAGCGGCCTGTGGGCCGAACGCGTCACCACGTCCGCCATGGCCGACCAGGCGATCGGCCACGGCTTCGCGACCCGGCCCGACCTGGACCGCCTGGCCGCCGCCTGGCGCACCTGGGGCGCGGACCCCGACGGCTGGTTCACCGTCCTGCACGGCGAGATCCTCTGCCGCGCGTGACCGGCCGGCCGCCGTACGACGGCGCCGGATTCGCCGCACACCGTCCCACCGCGTCGGCGCCGACCCGGCACCGGTGCGGTGGGAGACGAACCTGACCGGCTCCGGGGGGCTGCTCCGCCAGGATCGCTGCGGCGAGCCGGCCGGGAAGACCGTCGGATCACCCGGCCCTTGGTACCTCCCCTTTGAGCTAAATCTCCCGGATCACATCTCCGGGGTTCAACAGCTGGTTGGCCGCGAGCACGGTCGATCAACCAGCCCCAGGAAACTCCCGTCGAGCCACACCCTCAGATCACATCACCAGAGTTCACGAGTTGATTGACCGCGAGCACGGTCGATCAACCAGCCCCAGGAAACTCCCGTCGAGCCACACCCCCAGATCACATCACCAGAGTTCAACAGCTGGCTGACCGCGAGCACGGTCGATCAACCGGCCCCGGTACTCCCCTACGAGGTCGACCTCCCGGATCACTTCTCCGGAGGGGCGGCGGCGAGTTGGCCGCAGGCGCCGTCGATTTCCTGGCCTCGGGTGTCGCGGACGGTGACGGGGACGCCGTGGGACTGCAGGCGGTGGACGAAGGTGCGTTCGTCCTCGGGGCGGGAGGCGGTCCACTTGGAGCCGGGGGTGGGGTTCAACGGGATGAGGTTGACGTGGACCAGCTTGCCCTTGAGCAGGCGGCCGAGCATGTCGGCGCGCCATGCCTGGTCGTTGATGTCCTTGATCAGTGCGTACTCGATGGAGACGCGGCGCTTGGTGATCGCGGCGTAGGACCAGGCGGCGTCGAGGACCTCGTCGACCTTCCAGCGGGTGTTGACGGGGACGAGCGTGTCGCGCAGCTCGTCGTCGGGAGCGTGGAGGGAGACGGCCAAGGTCACGGGGAGACCCTCGGCGGCGAGTTTGCCGATGGCGGGGACGAGGCCGACCGTTGAGACGGTGACGCCGCGGGCCGAGATGCCGAGGCCCTCGGGTGCGGGGTCGACGATGCGGCGGACGGCGCCGATGACGGCCTTGTAGTTGGCCAGCGGCTCACCCATGCCCATGAAGACGATGTTGCCGACCCGGCCGGGGCCGCCGGGGACCTCGTCACGGGCCAGTGCACGGGCCCCGGCGACGACCTGCTCGACGATCTCGGCGGTGGACATGTTGCGGGTCAGGCCGGCCTGGCCTGTGGCGCAGAAAGGGCAGTTCATGCCGCAGCCGGCCTGCGACGACACGCACATCGTCACGCGGTCGGGGTAACGCATCAGCACCGACTCCACCAGCGCGCCGTCGAACAGCTTCCACAGCGTCTTGCGGGTCATGCCGCCGTCGCAGGTGATCTCACGGACCGGCGTGAGCAACGACGGCATCAGCCCTTCGACCAGTCGCTCACGCGACGACGCGGGCAGGTCGGTCATCGCGGCGGGGTCGTCGGCGAGCCGTTCGAAGTAGTGACGGGAGAGCTGCTCGGCACGGAACGGCTTCTCGCCGAGCTCGGCGACCGCGGCGCGGCGCTCCGCCATGGTCAGGTCGGCCAGGTGCCGGGCCGGCTTGGCGCGCCGGGGGGCGACGAACGTTAGCTCCGCAGACATGTCCTTCTCTTAACGGTTTGCCGGAAGCTGCATTGGACAGCCATTCCGTGTGATCTATTGCGAGCAGCCAGCGCTCGGCCGACAGGGAGATGTCCACGGGAAAGGCGGATGAGGCCTTGGGCACCACCGATGTCATTGTCACCGACACCAGTCCGTACGGCAGCCGGGTGGTGACCGTCGAGACCGACGGGGTGTCGTCGGTAGCCTACCTTCGTGACGCTCATGGCGGGATCCACGGAGCGGTCTGGCTCGCCAACCACGCGAACGCGCCTGACTCCTCCGCGCACCTCGATCCCGCCGATCCCTGGCGATCCCCGGTGATGCCGGTGGACGGCACGCAGATGCCGGCCGGCACGGCGCCGCTCGCGGCGGGCGAGCTCGCCGTGTTGTGGTTCGAGGAGGGCGACGGCGCCGCCCTGTATCGCAACGGCGAGCTGCTGGCCGTGATTCCCGGCTGGGCCGACCTGGAGCGCGGCATGCCGGGGTACGCGCGCGACGCCGTGGGTGACTCTCCGCTGGCCTGGTCGCTCACCGAGGCCCTCGAAGGGCTGGCGCCGCGCATCGCGAAGGCACGCGCGTACTGGGAGTGGCGGGCCGGGGACGGGGCCTGGCCGTCGTTCCAGCAGTTCGTGATGAGCCACCTGGACGCCAGGGTGGGCCCTTCCGACCGGTACTGGGACCTCGGCGCCGCGCTGCCGACCATGGGGATCACCGAACGGCCGGGCCCCGGCCACACGGTGGTGTCAACGATCGGCATGAGCTGCCAGCGCATGCCGACGGTGGAGCAGTACACCGAACGGCCGGACGGACTGGCCCGTGTCGAACTGGCCCTCGCGACGCGCGTGGAGGTGACCAGGGCCGCGCAGGTGCTGGTGTGGCTGGCACGGTACCCGTGGCAGTCCGTCACGTGGCTGGGTCACGGCCACACGGCCCGCTGGTACGGCGACCCCGGGTCGTTCCCCCTCGGACCGGACTACGACGGTGTCGTCCTGCTGGACACTCTGCCAGGCTTACCGGACTTATCCGGATTCGCCTTCGGCGGTGACGAGGTCCGCTGGCTCTGGACCGTGCCGCTCACCCAGACCGAGCTGCGGATCGCCGCCGAACAGGGCCACGACGCGCTCGACCTGCGCGGCCGGATGCCCTGAGCGCGCTCCGCGAACGGCCCTCGCCTACTCTGCCACCGCTCACACGCCGCGCCGCACGGAGCCTGAGCGGCTCGGGCCGTACGGACAGCGGTGCTAGGCGGGGACGAAGGTCGCCAGCAGCAGCCAGACCGGGAACAATGTGACGAGCAGCGAGTCGAGGCGGTCCATCATGCCGCCGTGTCCCGGCAGCAAACTCCCCATGTCCTTGAGGCCGAGATCGCGCTTGATGACCGACTCGATGAGGTCGCCGAGGGTGGCGAACACGGCCACCACGACCCCGACCACCGCACCCTGCCAGTACTCACCTTCCAGCAGGAACCGCACCAGCAGCGCGCCGCAGACCACACAGGCCACCACGGAACCCGCGAAACCCTCCCAGGTCTTCTTCGGGCTGATCACCGACATGGGGTGCCTGCCGAACAGGATGCCGGCGAAGTAGCCGCCGATGTCGCTGCACACGGTGACCGCGACGAAGATGACCACGCGGTGCGCGCCGTCCTCCTCAAGCAACATCAACGGGACGAACCCGGCGATCAGCGCCGGGTAGACCGCGGTGAGCACACTGGCGGTCGAGTCACGGACATAGCCGTCCTGGCCCTGGAACATGCGCCACGTCAGCAGGACCAGCACGGTCAGCACGAAGGCGCCGAGCAGCCAGACCGGGCCACCCCAGTACCCGCCGGCCTGCATGGCGACCAGCCCGGCCAGCACCGGCACCACAGGGACCCTGATGCCTCGGGTGCCGAACGCCTGGCTGAGCTCCACCACGCCGAGACCCACGGCGGCGAGCACCACCGCGAGGAACGCCACCTTGACGGTGTAGAGCGAACCGATGACCAGCGCGCCGAGCACCAGGCCCACCGCGATCGCGGCAGGCAGATTGCGTCCCGTACGGATGCCCTTGGGCCGCTCACCGGGAGCGCTCGGCTCCGGCTCCCGGCCCGCCGACGGAACCTCCTCCGCGCCGGGGCCGCTCACGAGCGGGAGCCCGTCCGCGCCGGGGCCCAAGGCCGGCCCTGGGCCGCCCGCCGTACCATCCACTGTGTTCCCAACTCTCCTACCGGCCCGGTTCCCCTCATGCTCGCACCGCCGACCGGCCCACCCGCCGGCAGCGGCGGACGTGGCGAGGCGCCTGCCGCTTCGGCCGGTTACCGAAGCGGAGGCGCCCGAACCTGACTTCGACGCGCTCAGACTTCGAGCAGCTCGGCTTCCTTGTGCTTCAACAGCTCGTCGATCTTGGCGACGTGCTTCTGAGTGAGGTCGTCGAGCTCCTTCTCGGCGCGACGCACCTCGTCCTCGCCGGCCTCGCCGTCCTTGACCATTTTGTCCAAGGTCTCCTTGGCGTGACGGCGAATGTTGCGCACCGACACCTTGCTGCTCTCGGCCTTGTTACGCGCGATCTTGATGTACTCCTTGCGGCGCTCCTCCGACAGCTCGGGGAACACCACGCGGATCACCGCGCCGTCGTTGCCGGGGTTCACGCCGAGGTCGCTGTCGCGGATGGCCCGCTCGATCGCACCCATCGACCCCTTGTCGTACGGCTGGATGATCACCATGCGCGCCTCGGGGACGTGGAACGACGCGAGCTGCTGCACCGGAGTGGGTGACCCGTAGTAGTCAACAGTGATCTTGTTGAACATCGAGGGGCTGACCCTGCCGGTGCGGATCGCCGCGAAGTCCTCCTTGGCGACCGCGACCGCCTTGTCCATTTTCTCCTCGGCTTCGAGGAGGGTTTCGTCGATCACAGCGGCTCCCTATTTCCCTGCCGGACTCACCAGCGTGCCGATCTTTTCACCGCGGACCGCCCGCAGAATGTTGCCCTCACCCATCAGGTCGAACACCACGATAGGCAGGCCGTTGTCCATGCACAGGCTGATCGCCGTGGAATCCATCACACCGAGACCCCGCCGCAGCACCTCGCTGTAGTCGAGCTGGTCGAACCGGACGGCGTCGGGGTTCTTACGCGGGTCGGAGTCGTAGACCCCGTCCACCTGCGTGCCCTTCAGCAGCGCCTCCGCGCCGATCTCCAGCGCGCGCTGCGCGGCGCAGGTGTCGGTGGAGAAGAACGGCGAGCCGAGACCGGCGCCGAAGATGACCACCCGTCCCTTCTCGAGGTGGCGGATGGCGCGGCGAGGCAGGAACGGCTCGGCGACCTGCTGCATCGTGATGGCCGTCTGCACCCGGGTCTCCACGCCGCGCTTCTCCAGGAAGTCCTGCAGCGCGAGGCAGTTGATGACCGTGCCGAGCATGCCCATGTAGTCGGCGCGAGCGCGGTCCATGCCGCGCTCGTGCAGCGCGGCGCCACGGAACATGTTGCCGCCGCCGACCACCACGGCGACCTGCACACGCTCACGCACGGCCTCGGCGATGGAGTCGGCGAGCTTGGCCACCACCACGGGGTCGATGCCGAGGGGCTCACCCCCGGCGAAGGCCTCGCCGGACAGCTTCAGCATGACGCGCTTCCACCGCAACGGCCAGTTGAACGACGAAGCCGCCGGCGTAGCTGGTGGTTGACTCTCCTGCACGGCGGCGGCCTCCTCGATCTCGGGTTGCGAAGCTGGTCAGATCGCTCTGGGTTAAGCCTATGCCTGACCGACCTTGTAGCGGACGAAGGCCAGGACCTTCACACCCGCCTCGGCGGCGTACTTGCCGACCGTCTTCTTGTTGTCCTTGACGAACGCCTGCTCAAGAAGGGTGAAGTCCTTGTACCAGCCGTTGACGCGACCATCGACGATCTTGGCGATCGCGGCCTCCGGCTTGCCCTCCTCGCGGGTCATCTGCTCGAAGACCGTGCGCTCCTTCTCGACCACGTCGGCCGGGACGGAGTTGGGGTTGAGGTAGCGGGGGGCCATGGCGGCGGCGTGCTGCGCGATGTCCTTGCCGACCTCGGTGTTCGGGCTGTCGAGCTGCACGAGGACACCCACCGCCGGGGGCAGCTGCGGGTCGGTCTTGTGCATGTACGCCACGATGTGTCCGCCGTCGAGCACGGCGAAACGGCGAACTTCGATCTTCTCGCCGAGGGCCGCGTTGGCCTCGTCCAGGTGCTCCTTGACGGACTTGCCGTCGAGGTCGGACTCCAGCAGGGTCGGCACGTCGGACGGCCGGGACGCGAGCACGTGCGCGACGACCTTGGCGGCCAGCTCCTGGAAACGCTCGCCCTTGGCCACGAAGTCGGTCTCGCAGTTGAGCTCGAGCAGCGCGGCGAGCGACTCGCCGTCCTGCTTGACGGCGATGAGGCCGTTGGACGCGGTGCGCGCCTCGCGCTTGCCGACGTCCTTGGCACCCTTGACCCGCAGGATGTCGACGGCCTTTTCGATGTCGCCGCCGGCCTCCTCAAGGGCCTTCTTGCAGTCCATCATGCCGGCGGCGGTCAGCTCACGGAGCCGCTTGACGTCGGCCATGTTAACGGAAGCCATTGTCTTTCCTCGTCGAGTTCGTCGTGGATCGGGTGGGTGTGCCCGGGGTTGTGCACACCCACCCGTGAAGCGCCAGGCCCGCGTACCGGCTGTGGATCCGGGCCGCGGGACGAACGTCAGCTCTGCTGCGCGGTGCCCTCGCCGGCCTCGGCCTCGGGGGCCGCGGGGGTCTCGTCGGCCGGAGCCTCGGCAGCGGCGGCGGTCTCCTCGGGGGCCGCAGCGGCCTCTTCAGCCGGAGCCTCGGCAGCGGCGGCGGTCTCCTCGGCGGGGGCCGCGGGGGCCTCCTCGGAACGAGCGAGGAGCTCGCGCTCCCACTCGGCGAGCGGCTCGGCCACCGCACCGGCGGGCTTGTCGTCCCCGCCGCGGCTCGCGCCGGCGCGGGCCATCAGGCCGTCGGCCACCGCGTCCGCGATCACCCGGGTGAGGAGGCTGACGGCGCGGATGGCGTCGTCGTTGCCGGGGATCGGGTAGTCGACCTCGTCGGGGTCGCAGTTGGTGTCGAGGATCGCGACGACCGGGATGTTCAGCTTGCGGGCCTCACTGATCCCGATGTGCTCCTTCTTGGTGTCGACCACCCACACCGCGCTCGGCACGCGCGCCATGTCCCGGATGCCGCCGAGGGTGCGCTCGAGCTTGTCCTTCTCGCGGCGGCGCATCAGGAGCTCCTTCTTGGTGAGCCCGGAGCCTGCCACGTTGTCGAAGTCGAGCTCCTCGAGCTCCTTGAGACGCTGGAGCCTCTTGTGCACGGTGGAGAAGTTGGTGAGCATGCCGCCGAGCCAACGCTGGTTGACGTAGGGCATGCCGACCCGCGCGGCCTGCTCGGCGATGGCCTCCTGGGCCTGCTTCTTGGTGCCGATGAACAGGATGGTGCCGCCGTGGGCGACGGTCTCCTTGACGAAGTCGTAGGCGCGGTCGATGAACGACAGCGACTTCTGCAGGTCGATGATGTAGATGCCGTTGCGCTCAGTGAGGATGAAGCGCTTCATCTTCGGGTTCCAGCGCCGCGTCTGGTGGCCGAAGTGCACACCGCTTTCCAGCATCTGCCGCATGGTGACGACGGGGGCCATGAGTTATGGTCCTCCTGGGTAGAGCGCCTTTGCTGAGGGCGCGTGTCTCGGTTGTGCGCGAGGGCCCGCGGCCCCCGCCCTGACGCCCTTGAACCGCCCCATCCAGACCAACGGCCTGGACCGAGGGGACGGCCCGCATAGTGGGCGTGCGAAGTCGGCCCGCTCAAACGAGCCACCTGAAAGTGTACCCGTAACGCGACCACCCCAGGCCCGGGTCCGGCGGCCCCCGGGCTCAGGCCGGCGGCCGCGGGTACAGGTGGACGACCCCCTGGATCACCCGCGCGTCGGGTGGCGCGGCCTCGGGGCCGCGGGTGCGTGCGAGGTACGGCAGGAGGATGTCGGTGACCTTGCGGCCGAGCTCGGCCAGTTCCTCGGCGTTCACGCGCAAGGTCATCTGGTTCAGCGTCGCGGCCTGCCGCCACTCCTTGGACTCGCGGACGCTGGAGTCGAGATACCGCCTGACGTCCTCGGCCAGCCCGTCCAGCACCGCTTTGGCCAGCACGTTCTTGGCCTCGGCGAGCTCCGGCGTCTGGTCGTCCGGCTCCGGCACGGTGAACCCCCGGTGCGGCGCCTGCCAGACCCGCTCCCGGCCGTCCCCCCTCGGCGGCGCGTCCTCCACGAACCCGTACTTGGCCAGCATCCGCAGGTGATAACTCCCCGCACTCGCCGAGATCCCCGCCACGGCCGCGCACTCGGTGGCCGTGGCGGGCCCTTCGAGCTGAAGCCGCTTGAGTATGGCCAGTCTGGCCGGATGCGCCAGCGCACGCATGGCCCGCGGATCCTCGACCAGCTTGCTCGGCCTATTCATGCCCCGAACGCTACTGCGTCCACCCGGCCCCGCCCCACCTCCCGCCGGCCACCGAACCCAGCCGGGGCCCGGCCGCCCCGGCGTTCCGCTCCATCCAAGACCGAGTACCGCCTCCGGCCGTCCCGGCCTCCGATCAGCCACACGCCGGCCGACCCAGGGACCGTACCCACCCCGTCCTCCGCACCCGGACCGTCCGACAGCGGCCGACACCAGGCACCCCTTCACGTCCAGCCACTCGTCCAAGCCTCTGCACGTCTCCTGGATCACATCTGACGACCTTTCGTTGCCAGGCGGGGAGGCGGCCCAATATGAAGGGTAGCTTTTACAGTTATGAAGCATTATCTTCATAACTGTGACGCACACCACCCCCCTCCGGCGGCAGCGGGACTACCGGCTGCTGTGGACCGCTCGTGCCGTATCCGAGACCGGCAGTGAGATCTCCCGCCTCGCCGTGCCGCTGACCGCCGCCGTCCTGCTCGGCGCGTCTCCCCTGCAGATGGGGCTGCTGACGGCCACCGCCACGCTGCCGTATCTGCTCATCGGCCTGCCGGCCGGCGCGTGGGCCGACCGGCTGGTCCGTAAACGACCGGTGCTGGTGGGGTGTGAGATCGTCGCCGCCACCGCCGTGGGGACCGTGCCGGTGGCCTGGGCCGCCGGGGTGCTGAGCGTGGTGTGGCTGACCATGGTCGCGTTCGTGGTGGGGACGTGCACCGTCGTCTACCGGGCGGCCTGGTTCCCGCACCTGCCGAGCGTCGTCGCCGACCACCAGCGCACCGCGGCCATCGCGGGCTTCCAGGGGGTCTACTCCACCGCGAGCGCACTCGGCCCCGGCCTCGCGGGTCTGCTCGTCCAGACACTCACCGCACCCGTGGCCCTCCTGGCCGACGCGGCGTCGTTCCTGCTGTCCGCGCTGTGCCTGCGCTCGCTGCGCTCCCCTGAACCGGCGCGCACCACCGAAGGGACGGCGCGGCCCCGAGGCGGCCTCGCCGCCGAGATCCGCGACGGGGCCCGCCTCGTGTTCACCCAGCCGGTCCTGCGCACCCTGATCACCGCCGGTGTCCTGATCAACTTCGCGTCCGCCGCGGTGATGGCGCTGTACGTGCTGTTCGCCGTGCGGGTGCTCGGTCTGCCGGCCGGGATCATCGGGCTGCTGACGGCGTCCTTCGGCGTCGGCGGGCTCATCGGGGCCGCGGTCACCCCGGCGCTGACGGCACGGTTCTCCGAGAACAAGACGCTGCTCGTCTCGTCCGTCGTCCTCCCCGCCGAGATGGTGGTGCTCGCCGCCGCGCACGGCTCACCGGCCGTGGTCGTTCCCGTCGTGATCTGCGGCTACCTGCTCAGCGGCGTCTCCACGGTGATCTTCTCCATCTGTTACGGCAGCATCCAGCTCCGTGAGTCGCCGCGCGACGCCGTCGGCCGGATCAACTCCGTCATGAGCGTCTCCACCCTCGGCGTGATGACCCTCGGGGGACTCGCCGGCGGTGTGCTCGGCGACCTCGCCGGCCTGCGTCCCGCGCTGTGGACCTGCGCCGCTCTGGTGTGCCTCGCGCCTGTCCGCGTCTGGCTCTCCCCCATCCGCCGCATCACCAGCTCGGCGGATGCTCCCCCCTCAACGGCGGAGGAGAAGCCCAATACGGCCGCCTCCGGTTGATCATCCCCGGCTGCCGTACGTAGGTCAGCCTCCCGGACACGCTCTCCATCTCCTGCGTCAGATCACCCAGGTCCACGTCCGCTGCCATCGAGCCGCCGCGGCCCACATGCTCCGCCGCCGACCCGCCAGGATTCACATGCTCCGCCATCGAGCCGCCGCGCTTCGCACGCTCCACCATCGAGCCGCCGAGAGCCACGTCCTTGCCCGGGACCTCGCGTCCCAGCCGGTCCAGCCAGTGAGCCGTCTGTGCCAGCGACACCTCGACATGCCACGACCCACCCTCGGCCCTCCTCCGTGAAAGCCCCGCGACCGCGCCGAGCGCCGCCAGCCATCCCGTCGCGTGGTCGAGCACCTGCGCCGGCAGCGGCACCGGCCGTACACCCCCTCCTCCTTCGTGCGCGATCCCGGACACCATCTGCACCAAACTGTCGAACCCCCGCCGCGTCCCCCACGGCCCCTGTCCCCCATAGGCCGACACATCCACACAAACGACCCCGGGCCGTGCCGCCGAGATCTCCTCCACGCCGAAGCCCCACCGCTCCAACGCTCCCGGCCGGTATCCCCGCACCACCACATCGGCCCCCGCCACCAGCCTCCGCAGCGCCGACCTGCCCTCCTCCGCACGCAGATCGAGCTCACAGCTCCGCTTCCCGAAGCCCGTGCACAACACGAGCCCGTCCACCTCCGGCAGATGCGCCGCCCCCACCCGGAGCACCTCGGCCCCGAACCCCGCCAGCACACGTCCCGCCACCGGCCCCGCGATGACCCGGGTCAGATCCAGCACCCGCACACCGTCCAACTCCCTCACGACTCCCCCACCTTCCCGGCCGTCTCGCTCCCCCAGGCCGTCCTCCTGTCCCCCCCGGAGGTCATCTCGTCCACCGCGACGGACCTCGCCTCCTCCCCGGCCGACGTCCTGTCCTCCCCGTCCGGCGTCCTGTCCTTCGCCACCGGCGTGCACCGGCCCGCCTCCGCCGTCCAGGCGGTGGACACCGATCAACGGCTCCCCGGCCACCGCGTGTCCCTGTGGATGCTCGGCCCACTCGGCACGGCTCCGCATCGCGGCCGCGCACCCCTGCTCCGCGATCACCGCGTCCTCGATCTCCACCGCGCCACGGTGTCCGCACGCCGCCTCGACCTCCGCTCGGCCGGCCCCTGGGCCGAGACCGAGCGCGCGAAGCGCGGCGTCCCTGTGATGGCCGAAGTTGCAGTGGAGCCTCACCCACCCGTCCGCCGTGCGGTAATCACCGGACAGGTCCCCCCACACCGCCGGCCTGACCCCGTCGACCTGGAAGTACCGCTCGTCGAGAAACGCGGCCCATGCCTCGCGTGCGTCCACCTGAACATCGAGTTCCCCTCCGTGGCGCTGCCGTGCGAGAAGCCCGACGGCCGCGGTGGCGGCCCCCACCACGGCCGTCGCAGCCATCACGACACGGAACGCCGTACGAGGGGACGGCATCTCGTCCGCCACGACACGCACCGGCGGAAGCGCCACTCCAACCCCACGACCAAGCTCGTCGATGACCTCACGCACCATCACCGGCCTCCAGCCCCACGGCACTTGTCCACAGAACCACTTTCGGCCCCCCGCCTCCGCTCCGCACGCGCGACCCTGTCTTCATGCACCCGAACCCCCCACCTCAAGCCACGCCGTCACCGACCGAGAACGCATCACTCCCGGCCGCCTTCTCCCTCACACTTCGCTCACCGCTCAACGATCCCCCGTCACCCGTGATCTCCCGGACCCTCACATCGCACTCAGCGGACGGAACTCCCCGACCGCACGCGGAACCCTCGCCACCTGGCGGCTCCACATCACCGCTACCGCCGCCCCCATGTGTGACCCCGCCGCAATACGCCGAACCCCCGGTCCTCACATCTCCGGATTCCGCACTCCCGGTCTCCACACCCCTGGTCTCCGAACCCTCAGTCTCCGAACCCCCGGTCCCCACGCCACCAGAGTCCACACCGCCGGTCTCCACAGCCTCAATCTCCACAGTCTCGATCTCCACACCTCCACGTCCCACCCCCTCGATCTCCACACCTCCAGGTCCCACCCCCTCGATCTCCACACCTCCAGGTCCCACCCCCTCGGTCTCCACGAGGTCGCGCACCTCGCTGTGCGCGGTCGCACCACTCCCCGGCCTGCTTCTCGCTCTCTGCATGCTCGCCGCGCCGTCCTCCGTCCCCCGAGTCGCCGCGTCCGCCGCGCCGCCACAACCGAGCCGCACCGACGGTGGGGGCCGAGGGGACCGGAGCGACGATCCACCACGAGGCATCCGCTGGCGATCACCCCTGGACGGCGAGCCCGACGTCGGCCGTTCCTTCGCGCCGCCGCTCCACCCCTGGCTGCGCGGCCACCGCGGAGTGGACCTCAAGGCCAGGACAGGTCAGCCGGTCCACGCCGCCGGTCCAGGAACAGTGAGATACGCGGGGCGACTCGCCGACCGCGGTGTGGTCTCGATCGTTCACACCGGTGGCCTGCGCACCACGTACCTCCCGGTCCGTCCCATGGTCCGGCCAGGACAGCGAGTAACGCCGGAGACCGTGATCGGAGTCGTCGAGGACCATCCGGCGCACTGTCCTGCCACCTGCCTCCACTGGGGATTGATCTCCGACCGCTACCTCGACCCTCTGCTTCTGCTCGCACGAGGACAGGTGCGGCTCCTACCCCGCTGGAGTGCTCTCATCGGCCCTGCCACGACACCTCCTCAGGGCCCGTGACAGCTATCGGACAGCAGCGGTGATCATGCCTTTGACCAGCGGGTTCATGAAGCCGGTGTACCGGTTCCGGCATAGGCCTGGCGGGGCTGGCAGGAAGCGGTCACGCCACTGCAGCTTGCTGACTCGGTTTCATCTGGTTCGCGGGTGGCAGAAACCGCAAAGTTGGTCGTGCAGAGCAAAGCACACCCGAGAAAGCGAAATGAAATGATTTCTCTCGCCACCACCCCGGCCGACCGCAACTTCTTCACCATCAAGGTCTCGACCGCTCTTGTCACCGGCGCCATTTCCTTCGCGATCGCTCTCGGGATCTCCGCCGGCACCGGCACCACCTGGGACGCCCCCTCCCCCGTCGCCGGCACCACCTGGGACGCCACGTCCACCACCCACATCCTCGCCGCCGGCTCCGGCACCACCTGGGACGCCGCCCCCACCGGTGACAACGGCACCACCTGGGACACTCCCCCCGCCTCCACCGACGGCACCACCTGGGACTCCGCCTCCGCCCTCGCCGCCACCGTCCCCGCCTCCACCACCGGCACCACCTGGGACTGACCCCCGCCCCAAGCCCCACCCAGATCCCCCGCCGGCCCACCGAACCGTCCCACACCGCCCCGATTGACGACTCCCCAACCCACCGACCAGAACAGACCCCTCGCAGCGCCACACCACCTAGGTCGCGAAAAGCCCACGTCAGGAGACCACGACCAGACGCCACCCGCGAGACCCCGCACCACCGACCGGCCTGGACCGCGACAAACCTGCGGCACCGCACACGGCCCACACCACCGGCCCATCGGACCGCGAAGAACCCGCGACCAGGACGCGATACACACCGCATACTCTGTCCCGCGCTGTCCCGCGCTGTCCCGCACGGCCCCGCGCTGTCCCGCACGGCCCCGCACGGCCCCGCACAGGCGCGCTGACGAGCCCAGCGACCACGACGCGACAGTCGGTACGGTCCGCACGACCGGTCTGAATGCCCCCGGTCGGACGCCTGAGAGAACCGCGAGGATCACCTCCAGAGGCACGGACCGCGAGAATCGGAGCTGAGTCTCTTTCATGGCCGTCATATGAACGGATGCCTCCGGAAATCAGCACACCACCATTCGTCATTTCTCCATGCCTCACTCCTTCCGATCCCGGACCTCGAAAATCTCTGACACCTCCATAGCCATGTCCGCATGAGGACAAGCCGACGGTCCCGCCATAGCGGTGGTGCGCAGTGGAGACGGCTCAGGTGCTTCGGCGAAGGCGCCAGCCGTGGTCGGTGCGTTCCACGTAGCCCGCGGCGGCCAGGACACCCAAGTGGCTGAGAGTGGTCATCAGGTCGACCCCGGCGGAGACGGCGATGGTGGCGGGTCCGGCGCCGGAGCGGGAAGGAACGGCTTCCAGGATGCTCCGGGACTCGGCGTCCAATCGGTCTCTCGGCAGGACCGGGGCACGCGGCTCTGGGCTCAGGTCATCCCCTATAGCGGCCATCAGTTCGATCACCTCGTGTGTCGTGGTGACGCACACGGCTTCCGCGCGGCGGATGAGGCGGTGACAGCCGATCGAGTTGCCGGAGGTGACAGGGCCGGGGACGGCCGCCACATGCCGGCTCAGCTTGACGGCGTGGCCCGCGGTGCTCAGAGCACCGCTGCGGATGGCGGCCTCCACCACCACGGTGCCCCGGGTCAGGGCGGCGATCAGGCGGTTGCGTACGAGGAACCTGATCCGGGTCGGACGAACTCCCGGCGGACATTCGCTGACCAACAGGCCCCGGGCCCGCATGCCTTCGAACAGTCCGTGGTTTCCCGCGGGGTACGCGACGTCTGTGCCGCACGCCAGCACCGCGATGGTCTCCGCCACCCCGGCCAGTGCTCCGCGGTGCGCCGCCGCGTCGATGCCGTAGGCGCCACCGGAGACGATCGTCCAGCCGGCTTCGCTGAGCCCGGCGGCCAGTTCCGCGGCGACGTGGACGCCGTAGGGGGTCGCGGCCCGTGAACCCACGATCGACACCGACCGGAGACAGGCGAAGCGCAGGTCGGCGCTTCCGTGGAGCCACAGGCCGAGGGGACGTTCGTGGTGGAGGTCGTCGAGCTGGGTCGGCCACTCCACATCCCCAGGAACCACGAGACGCGCACCGAGCTCCTCACCCCGGGCCAGATCGGCCTCGGCGTCGACGTAAGGCAGGCGGGCTCGCCAGGCGGCGAGGCGCCGCTCGCAGTCGATCGGCTTGCCTCGCCTTGCGGCGATCTCCGCGACGAAGCCAGGACCGAGCCGGCCTTCCCGCACCTGCGCGAGTGCCTCCTCCGCTCCGTACCGTGCGACCAGCTGCCCCATGAGCGGATCACCGGCGTCCGCTATCCGCATCAACGCCACCCGCGCCAGCCTCACCGCGCACCCCGCCATATCTTCAGGAACCTCGACCACCGATGAATCCACCACCGGGACCGCGACGAGGGCTTTCCTTAAGTCACATGGCGAACCCGCAGAGGTCTCGTCCTCTGCGGATGAATCGGATGAGTGCTTCGTGGCGAGCAACGGCGACACGTCCGCCGGGGTCTCCGGCGGCGGGACGGAGGAAGCGTCGGACGAGGACGTCGGTGTGGCGGACATCGGGTGAGTGAGCATGCGGTGAGTGCCGTTTCGTGGTCGGGAGCCTGAGTTGAACGAGGTGGTCGTGGGGTCATTCGAGGCCGGTCCACATGGCCAGCGCGGTGGTGGTCTCGGTGAGCTCCGGCTGGGGCTTGCCGGTCAGGTCGGCGAGACTCCAGGCGATTCGGAGAACGCGATCCAGGCCTCGTGCGCTGAGTTCACCGGTGTCCAGGCAGCGGTAGAGAGGGGACATCGCCGGGGACGGGAGCCGGAAGCGGCCGTGCAGGGCTTGGGAGGGGACCTCGGCATTGCATCGCCATGGAGTGCCGGCCAGGCGTTTGGCCGTGTTCTCTCTGGCGGTGAGCACTCGCGCCGCGACGGTCGCGCTCGTCTCGATGAACTGACGGTCCGCCAGAAGTTCGCGTCTGGTCGACCTGGTGAGACGCACCTTGACGTCGACGCGGTCGAGGAGCGGGCCTGACAGGCGGGCCAGGTAACGGCGACGCTCACTTGGAGTGCACCGGCAGGGGTTCTCCGGCGTGGACGGCTCTGCGCAGGGACAAGGGTTGGCCGCCAGCACCAGCAGGAAGCGAGCGGGGAACGTGACCGTCACCGCGGCTCGTGCCACGGTGACCTGGCCTGATTCGAGGGGTTGCCGCAGGGAGTCGAGGACGCGGGCAGGGTACTCGGGGGCTTCGTCCAGGAAGAGGACCCCTCGGTGTGCCAGGGAGACGGCTCCGGGACGGACCACGGTGCTGCCGCCGCCGATGACGGCGGCCACGGTGGCGGTGTGGTGGGGAGCCACGAACGGTGCGTGCTCCAGCAGGGGACGACCGGGTGGGAGAGTGCCGGCGACCGAATGGATGGAGGTGACCTCCAGGGCCTGGTCACGGTCGAGCGCGGGGAGCAGGGTGGGGAGACGTTCGGCCAACATGGTCTTTCCTGTGCCGGGCTGGCCGAGCATCCACAGGTTGTGGCCACCCGCGGCGCAGACCTCAAGTGCGCGGCGGGCCACCGCCTGGCCCGCGACATCGGCGAGATCGGGAGGGCGAGCGATCTGGTCGGAGGCAGGTGCCGCAGGCGTGGCCGGTTGGAAGGCCTGCGGCGGCAGAGGCAAGGGGTCGGGGATGCCGTCGAGGGAGGTGAGGCGCGCGGGGTCCGAGGTGCGCATGGACTCGATCAGCTCGGCGAGGGTCGGGACCGGGATCACGCGGACGTCCGGGACGAGGGCCGCCTCGGCGGCGTTGGCCATGGGGACGACGACGGTGCGGGCCCCCGCCTCGGCGGCGGCCACCACGGCGGGGAGAACGCCGCGCACCGGCCGGAGTGTGCCGTCCAGCCCCAGCTCGCCTATGAAGAACGGCTGGGAGAGGTGGCGGCGGGGGACGAGGCCGGCGGCACCGATGAGGGCCACTGCTATGGCGAGGTCGAAGATGCTTCCCCGCTTGGGGAGGCTCGCCGGGAACAGACTGATGGTGACCCGAGCGTCAGGCCACGGGTATCTGCTGTTGACGACGGCCGACCGGACGCGGTCACGGGCCTCGCTCAGCGCGGTGTCGAGCATGCCGATGAGGCTGACGCCGGCCAGGCCGTGGCCGACATCGGCTTCCACCTCGACGACATGGCCGCTGACGCCGACCAGGGCCACCGAACGGGTGCGTGCGACGGCCATCTTCAGGACACCCCCCGCTCGTGGCGCAGCACGAACTCGCCCGCGAAACGCTCGATGGCGACCACGTCGATGCGGATGGCGGAGAACCATCGGCTCTGGGTGCTCAGCCATTTGCCGGCCAGCGCGCGCAGCCGGCCGAACTTGGCGCGGGTCACCGACTCGAATGCCGTGCCGTGACTGCGGCCTGAGCGGGTCTTCACCTCGACGACGACGAGCACCGACCCCTCGCTGGCGAGGATGTCGATCTCGCCGCCGTCGCACCGCCAGTTCCGCTCCAGGATCTTCAATCCTGCCGCCGTGAGAAAGTCGACGGCGAGCCGCTCGCCGTGTTTTCCCAGCTCATGTATCTCGGCCATAGGACCACCTCCGGCCCCGACCTTCCCTCATCCACACAACCGCCGTCGGCCCCGAATCCCGCCCTGTGGATAACGTGTCCGAGCGCGGCCACCCCCGCCGAGATGTCCGCCTCCTGTTGCCGCCAGACCCTGCCATGCCCTCCTCACCCTGAGCCGGAGGACTTACCGCCTGTTGGCCACCCCTTGGCCGTCTCCGCGCCATGACCCCCGCCACCGCACCACTTCCCACTGGCTCCTGTCTGTCGGCGCCGCAGGTGATGGGCCAAAGCCCTGTGACACGTGTGTCTGACCAGGAGATACATGCTTCGCCGTACGTGCTTCACGGCACGGACACCCTCGGCCGAGGTAACCGCGTTCCTCCTCGACGCCATACGAGTCGCGAGCTCAAACGATCACTGCTCGGACCGACTGATCCACAGGTTGGCCACCACCACCGGCCGACCGGGTATAGCAAGATCGAGGCGCCTCAACAGGACCGGGTGCAAACAAGGACAGCGTCAGCACGACACCCGGCCCGACCTAGACGACCGGCCCACCACAACCCGGAAAGCGTCCGGTCGAGCACCGTACGACGGCGCCGGATTCGCCGTACAACGTCCCACCGCGTCGGCGCCGAAAGAACGCCACGTCCGGGGGCCGAAGAGACACCCGGACCGAAGAGACACGCGGACCGGAGAGACATCAGGCCCGGAGAACCAGCCAAAGTCGCAGCACGACACCCGGCCCGACCTAGACGACCGGCCCACCACAACCCGGAAAGCGTCCGGTCGAGCACCGTACGACGGCGCCGGATTCGCCGTACAACGTCCCACCGCGTCGGCGCCGAAAGAACGCCACGTCCGGGGACCGAAGAGACACCCGGACCGGAGAGACACCCGGACCGGAGAGACACCCGGACCGGAGAGAACACCGGGTTCAGAGAAGCATGGGTCCGGAAAGGTAACGGACGGCGCCGGAGGGGCACGTGTGAGGAAGACCGGGGGGCGGCGAGACGGATCTTTGGTGGGGTGGAGTCCTGGTGTTCCGTGCCGGGGGGGTTATGGGGGGAGGGGGGTTAGGAGGAGAAGCCTTCCTTGGGCATTTCTAGGTCGGGTTTGGCTAGTTCTTCGACGTTTACGTCTTTGAAGGTGACTACTCGGACGTTCTTGACGAATCTTGCGGGGCGGTACATGTCCCAGACCCAGGCGTCCTGCATCTTGACGTCGAAGAAGACGTCGCCGTTCTCTGCCGTGCGGACGTCGAGGTCTACCGAGTTGGTCAGGTAGAAGCGGCGTTCGGTTTCGACGACGTAGGTGAACAGGCCTACTACGTCGCGGTACTCACGGTAGAGCTGCAGCTCCATCTCGGTCTCGTACTTCTCGAGATCCTCCGCGCTCATCCCGGCCCTTCCCCTTCCTTCTTGCCCCGGTGCGGCCTGTCAGGCGACACCGGCCCCCACACCATTGTCGCCTATCTCGATGGCTGGCCCGGACCGCATCACCGAGTTCACGGTCACAAAGGAGAACCGATGATGTGGCGTGGGGCCGTGGGATGCCAGTGCTTGGCGGTGTGCGGCGGTGACGTAGCCCTTGTGCTCGGCGAAGCCGTACAGGGGGTACCGCTCATCGAGTGAGGTCATGATGCGATCCCTGCTCACTTTGGCGACGATGGACGCCGCGGCCACACACGCGCAGACCTGGTCGCCTTTCCAGACGGCCAGGGACGGAGCGGGCAAGCCGGGCACCGGGAATCCGTCGATCAGAACGTACCCGAGATCGCAGCCGAGACCCGCGACGGCCCGCCGCATGCCGGCGATGTTGCATTTGTGCAGGCCACGACGGTCGATCTCGTCGGAGGGGATCACCACGACGCTCACGGCGCGCGCGCGAGCGACGATCTCGTCGTACAGGGTCTCGCGGCGGGCCGGGGTGAGGAGCTTGGAGTCGGTCAGGCCCTCGATGGGAGGGCCGAGCACGACGGCGGCGACGACCAGAGGGCCGGCGCAGGCGCCGCGGCCCGCCTCGTCGACACCCGCGATGGGAGAGAACCCGCGCCGGGCGAGCGCGCGTTCGTACGCGTAGAGGCCCGAGTCGCGCCGGACGATGCTGGGGCGCGGGCGATAGAGGACGCTCATAAGGCTGCCGGCTCGCCGCCCCACCGCAAGTCGACGGACCCGCGAGCCGGCCTGGCACCGGTGGCGTCGAACGACGTTTCGAGCACGACCATGCGGCCAAGCCTACGCCCGATCGGTCCCATCGGGTACGGCTATCGGCGGTCCGGAAGAGCGTCCTGGTCAGGGATCGACGCACGGCGGCCGGCGGTCCCGGGTACACGTGCCGGTCGGCTGCCGCAGAACGCGGTGCGGAACAGGACGCTGGTGGGTTCGCGTGCCGGTCCTGGCGCTCGTGCCCGTCGGCTGCCGCAGAACGCGGTGCGGAACAGGACGCTGGTGAGTTCGCGTGCCGGTTCTAGCGCTCGTGCCGGTCGGCTGCCGCAGAACGCGGTGCGGAACAGGACGCTGGTGGGTTCGCGTGCCGGTCCTGGCGCTCGTGCCCGTCGGCTGCCGCAGAACGCGGTGCGGAACAGGACGCTGGTGAGTTCGCGTGCCGGTTCTAGCGCTCGTGCCGGTCGGGGACGTCGTCGTCAGGGGAGGTGGGAGAAGGCGTCGGGGACGGGGAGTGTGGCGACGCGGTCGAGGGGCCAGTAGCGGGCCACGGCGCGGCCGATCACGGCGCTGGTCGGGATGGTGCCTTTGCCGGGTTCCTTCAGGTGAGCGCGTGCGTCCTCAGAGGCGGCCCGGTGGTCACCCATCAGCCACAGGTGCTCCTTCGGCACGGTCACGTCGAACTTCTCCTGGGAGGGGAAGTCCTGGGGGTGGAGGTAGGACTCCTCGTGCAGGGGTCTGCCGTTGACGGTGATGCGGCCGTCGGCGTCGCAGCACTTGACCCGGTCACCGCCGATGCCGATGACGCGCTTGACGGTCGGGGTGCCGTCCCAGCCGGTGAAGACGACGACCTCGCCGCGGCCGATGTCACCGGAGAGCTTGTTGACGATCACACGGTCGTCGATCTCAAGGGTGGGCTCCATGGACTCGGACGGGATGTAGAACGAGCCGATGACGAAGACGTTGGCCAGGAGCGCCGCGACGACTCCACCCCCTACCAGCAGTACCGACTCCAGCCATCCGGCGCGGCGCCGCTTCCTCGCGGATGGCGCGGAAGGGCCGGCGGCGGAGGATCCTGCCGTGTCCGTGTCCGTGTCCGTGTCTGTAGCCGTGTCGGGGGAGGTGGATGCGGACATGTCCGGGTCGGACGTGGCCGGGGAGGCGCTGGAGGGGTGGGGGGTGGCGGTGTCTTCGGGGGGAGGAGTGGTCATTTCTTCGTGTCGGTCACGCCGTGGCCCTTGAGGATGGAGGGCTTCTGGTGGATCGGGTGGCGACGGCGGCGCAGGGCCACCAGGGGTACGGCGCCGGCGAAGCCGAGGAGGAGCGGGGCGGCGCCGCCGGTCACGGCGGCGGCCTGGTGGAGGGCCGGCTGGGTGAAGGTGTCGGGGATGGGGAGGATCGCGGCGCGGGAGAAGGGCCAGACGATGACGAAGGCACGGCCTACGACGCTGTCCATCGGGATGGCGCCGCCGCCGGGGTCGCCCTGGTGGGAGCGGGAGTCGAGTGACACCGAGCGGTGGTCGCCCATGACCCACAGGCGGTCCTTCGGCACCTTGATCTCGAAGAACTTCTGGGACGGCTCGTCGGCGGGGAACAGGTAGGCCTTCTCCTCCAGGGGCACACCGTTGACGGTGATGCGTCCCTGTGCGTCGCAGCACTTCACGACGTCGCCAGGCAGGCCGATGACCCTCTTGATGTAGTCCTTCTCGCCGGGGACCACGCCGAAGGCGGTGCCGACCCAGCGGAAGAAGCCGGCGACGGGGTTGCCGGGCTCCGGCACCTCGACCTCGGAGGCCCAGGAGTCGACTCCGGAGAAGACCACGATGTCGCCGCGCTCGATGTCGCGGGTGTGGTAGACGAGTTTGTTGACGAGCACCCGGTCGTTGACCAGCAGAGTCGGCTCCATCGACTCCGACGGGATGTAGAAGGCCTGCACCACGAAACTCTTGATGATCAGCGCCAGGACCAGCGCCACCACCACGAGGACGGGCAGTTCACGCCAGAAGGAGCCTTTTTTCTCCTTGCCGCCCTTGGCTGACGGCTTGGTGTCTTCCGCGACCACGCTCTACCTCGTCTTCGACAGGGCGGCTCGGCCCGCCGTCCCCCGGATGTGGCAAGTCATCGCTGTCGAGCCTAAATGATGTCTCCCGCCCGGCGGGTCGCCGACTCGGCACGGCGGTCAAAGAAAGAGCGCCGTGCGGGCAGCAGAATGGCCCGCATCCCAGGTGGGTGCGGGCCAACGCCGGGACCCTACTTGCCCGCGGGCAGCGCGTCGCGCTTCTCGCGGATGCGGGCGGCCTTCCCGCGCAGCTCACGCATGTAGTAGAGCTTGGCGCGGCGGACGTCGCCGCGGGTCACGACCACGATCTTCTCGATGACCGGGCTGTGCACCGGGAAGGTGCGCTCCACACCGACGCCGTAGCTGACCTTGCGCACGGTGAAGGTTTCACGCAGTCCCCCGCCCTGGCGGCGCAGCACGAAGCCCTTGAAGACCTGCACGCGGGAGCGGTTGCCTTCGACGACGCGCACGTGGACTTCGAGCGTGTCACCCGGGCGGAACTGCGGGATGTCACTGCGAAGGGAGGCTTTCTCAAGCTCCTGGATCTGCGTGTGCATGACGGCGTTCCTCAACTTGTGAAGCGAGCACCCGGAGGTCCGCCCGGCCATGCCCGAGGCATGGCGGCGAGGAAGACGCGGGTGCTGGACTGAAATCGTCTCGGCTGCCGGGGTGATCTCCCGGCTCAACCGACCGCAGGGCAGTCGGAGACAGCGATTCAGTCTGCCATATCTTCCGGCGTGAAGCGAAACGAAGCCTCGCGAAGCACCTCATGGTCCCGTTTGTCGAGGACGTCCGGGTCGAGCCTGGCGGCCAGCTCGGGCCGGTTGGCGACGGTGCGGCGCAGCGCCTCGTCCCTGCGCCACCTGGCGATCGCGCCGTGGTTGCCGGACAGCAGCACCGGAGGCACCTCGTGGCCGCGCCACACGGGGGGCTTGGTGTAGACGGGGCCTTCCAGCAGGCCGGACATGGCGCCGGGGGCGAAGGAGTCGTCGGCGGCGGAGTGGACGTTGCCGAGGACGCCGGGGAGCAGGCGGCCCACGGCCTCCACCATGACGAGCACGGCGGCCTCTCCCCCGGCCAGGACGTAGTCGCCGATGCCGACCTCGTCGACGCGCAGGCGGTCGCCGTACTCGGCCATGACGCGCGCGTCGATGCCTTCGTAGCGGGCCGGCGCGAACAGCAGCCAGGGCTCCTTGGCGTACGCCAGGGCCGTCTCCTGGGTGAACGGCCGTCCGCTCGGTGTGGGGACCACCAGGCGTGGCGGGGTGGCGGCGTCGCCGATGACGGCGTCGAGGGCCTCACCCCAGGGCTCGGGTTTCATCACCATGCCGGGCCCGCCGCCGTACGGGGTGTCGTCCACGGTGCGGTGGACGTCGTGGGTCCAGTCACGCAACTGGTGCACCCGGATGTCGAGCAGGCCCTTGGCCCGGGCCTTGCCGATCAGTGAGACGTCCAGCGGCGCGAAGTACTCCGGGAAGATCGTGATGATGTCCATGCGCATGGCGGCCCCCGTCACAGCGCCTGGCCGGGGTCGAGCAGACCTGGCGGCGCGTCCACGACGAGGCGTCCGCCGTCGATGTCCACCTCGGGGACCAGCGCCTTGACGAACGGCACCAGCACGTCCTCGGCGCCGCGGCGGATCACCAGGAGATCCTGCCCGTGGTGGCGGACGTCGGTGACCTCGCCGACGATCTCGCCGCCGGCGGTGACCACGGTCAGGCCGATGAGCTGGTGGTCGTGGAACTCGTCGGGATCGGACGGCGGCGGCACGTCGGCCGAGTCGATGACGAGCAGGGTGCCGCGCAGCGCCTCGGCGCCTTCGCGTCCTGAGACGCCGGCGAGGCGGAGCAGCAGGATGTTCTTGTGCCAGCGCGCGCCTTCGACGACCAGCGGCCCGGTCTGCGGCGGGTCGGTGGCGAGCGACGTACCCGGGCTGAAGCGCGCCTCGGGGTCGTCGGTGCGGACCTCGACGGTGACCTCACCGTGGACGCCGTGCGGACGGCCGATGCGGCCGACGACGAGCTGCACGTCGCTGTTCCTCCCAATGACTGTGGCCCGAAAGAGTGTGGCCACGGGGAACGTGGCCGGGAACCACGACAGGGGACCGCCCGGCTGCCGGGGGTCCCCTGTCGCGAGGGTCTCGCGTGTGTCGCCGCGTTACCGGGCTTCGTTCAGGTCGAGCAGGTCGACCCGGACGTACTTGCCGTCGGCGAGTGCGTTGACGACGGTGCGAAGCGCCTTGGCCGTGCGGCCGCCGCGCCCGATGACCTTGCCGAGGTCCTCAGGGTGGACCCGGACTTCCAGGACGCGGCCGCTGCGGATGCGGCGGCCGCGCACGAGGACGTCGTCGGGATGTTCGACGATGCCCTTGACCAGGTGCTCAAGGGCCTCCTCAAGCACCTCAGGCCTCGCCTTCCGGCTTCTCCTCCGCGGCGGCCGGCTCGGCCGGGGTCGCGGCGGTGTCGTCGGCCTTCGGGGCGGCCTTACGGCTCTTGCGCTGCGTGGTGGCGGTGTTGCCACCGGCGTCCGCGGACAGCGACTCCTTGGCGGCGGCCTCGTAGGCGGCGTGGCGGTCCGACTTGGGCTCGGCCACCAGCAGCGGCGCCGGAGCGGCCTCGCCCTTGAACTTCTGCCAGTCGCCGGTGAGCTTGAACAGCTTCAGCACCGGCTCGGTCGGCTGCGCGCCGACCCCCAGCCAGTACTGCGCGCGCTCGGAGTTCACCTGGATGAGCGAAGGGTTTTCCTTCGGGTGGTAAAGGCCGATCTCCTCGATCGCACGGCCGTCACGCTTGGTGCGGCTGTCCGCCACCACGATGCGGTACTGCGGGTTGCGGATCATGCCGAGCCGCTTGAGCTTGATCTTGACTGCCACGGGTGTGGTCTCTCCTGGGCTTTGAAAAGGGTGAGCGGGCGACGCGCCGAGTGGGGCACGGCGGGAAGACCGCCCGAGGGACAGGCCGTGACCCGCGGAGGTGAGAGGGCATCCACGGTCACGGTGTTCCAACGTGCCATTGTGCCAGACAACAGGCGTGACGCCGAATCGACGCCCCGCTTCTCCCGTGGTGCCTACTTCTGCCCGGGAAGCTTGAGCTTGGACGGGTCGAAACCAGGAGGAAGCTCCAGGCCGGGGGGCAGTTGGCCCGCGCCGAGCCCGCCGAGGCCGGGAGGCAGGCGGGGGGTGTCGCCGGACCCGCCGGACGGCGCGGTCTTGCCGAGCGCGGCCTTGCGCGGGTCGCCGCTGACCCGGCGGCCCTTCTTGGCCTTCTTCTGCGCCGCCTTGCCCTTGTTGCGTCCGCCGGGCATGCCGGGGATGCCCATGCCGCCGGCCATCTGGCGCATCATCTTCTGCGCCTCGAAGAACCGGACCACGAGGTTGGCGACCTCGGTGACGGTGACGCCGGAGCCGCGCGCGATGCGCGCGCGCCGGGAGCCGTTGATCATCTTCGGCTCGGCGCGCTCGGCCGGGGTCATCGAGCGGATGATGGCGGCGACACGGTCGAGGTCGCGCTCGTCGACCTGGTTGAGCTGGTCGCGCATCTGCCCCATGCCCGGCATCATGCCGAGGAGGTTCTTGATGGGCCCCATCTTGCGGACCATCAGCATCTGCTCGAGGAAGTCGTCGAGCGTGAAGTTGTCACCCGAGACGAGCTTGCCGGCCATCTTGGCGGCCTCTTGCTCGTCGAAGGTGCGCTGCGCCTGCTCGATCAGGGTGAGGATGTCACCCATGTCGAGGATGCGGGACGCCATGCGGTCGGGGTGGAAGGCGTCGAAGTCCTCGAGCTTCTCACCGGTCGAGGCGAACATGATGGGACGGCCGGTGATGTGACGCACCGACAGGGCCGCGCCGCCGCGCGCGTCGCCGTCGAGCTTGGTGAGCACCACGCCGTCGAAGCCGACGCCTTCCATGAAAGCCTGGGCCGTGGTGACGGCGTCCTGGCCGATCATGGCGTCGACGACGAACAGGACCTCGTCGGGCCGGACCGCGTCGCGGATGTCGGCGGCCTGCTTCATCAGCTCCTGGTCGATGCCGAGGCGGCCGGCGGTGTCGATGATGACGATGTCGTGCTGCAGGCGGCGTGCGTGGTCGATCGAGCCGCGCGCCACGGCGACGGGGTCACCGGTGCCGTTGCCGGGCTCGGGAGCGTGCACGGCGACGCCGGCGCGCTCGCCGACCACCTGGAGCTGCTGCACGGCGTTGGGCCGCTGCAGGTCGGCGGCGACCAGCAGCGGCGCGTGGCCCTGCTCGCGCAGCCAGCGGGCGAGCTTGCCCGCGAGGGTGGTCTTGCCGGCGCCTTGGAGACCAGCGAGCATGATGACGGTCGGCGGGTTCTTGGCGAACCGCAGCCGGCGCGTCTCGCCGCCGAGGATGGCGACCAGCTCGTCGTTGACGATCTTGACGACCTGCTGTGCGGGGTTGAGCGCCTGGGAGACCTCGCTGCCGCGGGCCCGCTCCTTGACGTGGGACACGAAGTCGCGGACCACGGGGAGCGCGACGTCGGCCTCGAGAAGGGCGATGCGGATCTCTCGGCAGGTCGCGTCGATGTCGGCGTCGGACAGCCTGCCCTTGGACCTCAGGGAGGAGAAGACCGATGTCAGCCGGTCGGAAAGCGTCTCGAACACGTGATTGGCCAGCCTCTGCGCTACGGGTCGTCCGGGGTCGTGCGGTGTGCGACTCGACCTCCCAGCCTAGCCGCTTCCCGGGCCGGTCACGCGTGCCCGCGAACGGCTGAGGGGTCAGCCGCGCCGGCCTGGCACCGAGACGCGCATGGTGAGCGCGTGCTCGACCAGGGAGATCAGCGTGCTCTTCACCATTTCCCGTTTCCGTGCGTCGGTGCGCACGATCGGGATGTGCGGCCCGAGCGTGAGCGCGTCGCGCACCTCCTCCTCCTGGTAGGGGTGCTGGCCGTCCCAGCCGTTGAGCCCGATGACGAACGGCAGTTTCGCCTCCTCGAAGTAGTCGATGGCGGGAAAACTGTCGGCCAGGCGCCGGGTGTCGACCAGCACGATCGCGCCGATGGCGCCGCGTACGAGGTCGTCCCACATGAACCAGAAGCGGTGCTGGCCGGGGGTGCCGAACAGGTACAGGATGAGGTCCTGGTCCAGTGACACGCGGCCGAAGTCCATGGCGACGGTGGTCGTGGTCTTGTGGGGGGTGAGTCCCAGGTCGTCGATGCCGGCGCTGGCGTCGGTCATGACGGCTTCTGTGGTGAGGGGGACGATCTCCGACACGGCGCCGACGAAGGTCGTCTTGCCGACGCCGAAGCCCCCGGCGACGACGATCTTCGTCGAGGTCAGTG
Source organism: Sphaerisporangium rubeum (assembly GCF_014207705.1). NCBI lineage: Bacteria > Bacillati > Actinomycetota > Actinomycetes > Streptosporangiales > Streptosporangiaceae > Sphaerisporangium > Sphaerisporangium rubeum. Next base: position 2,101,535 of record NZ_JACHIU010000001.1, on the reverse strand, counting down.
CCGGGGCCCGGTTAGAGCCTGCGAAGTCCACTGAGAACCCTTTCGAGCAAGTTGAGGTCCGGCTTTCCGGCGTCCAGTTGCGGCTGGTGCAGCTGGACGAGTCCTTCGGCGGCCATGTCCGAGATGAGGACGCGGGCCACGCCGAGCGGCACGCGCAGCAACGCGGAGATCTCGGCGACCGACCGCACCTGGCGGCAGAGCGAGCAGATCGCCTGGTACTCAGGAATCAGTCCGGAGAGGTCGTGGTAAGCCGGAATTGTGGAGTGCACCAGCGTCTCCATGGCCAGATGCGTCCGCGGCGCCGACCGGCCACCGGTGACGGTGAAGGGACGCACCGGTGAGGACGGCTCCGGCTGGTAAGGCCGTAAGCCGTCCTCCCAGCCGGGACCGCCACCCATGGACGTCACCGCGGCGACGACGCCTGAAGCTCGGCGCGCACGGCCGGGGTCAGCACTTGACCGGCGCGCTCGACCATCAGCGTCATCTGGTAGGCCACCAGACCCATGTCACAGTCCGGGGCCGCCAGCACGGCCAGGCACGAGCCGTCACTGATCGACATGATCAGCAACAACCCACGCTGCATCTCCACCACGGTCTGCGTGACCGCACCCCCCTCGAACACCCGGGAGGCTCCCTGGGTCAGGCTGATCAGGCCCGCGGCGACCGCCGCCAGCTGATCGGCCCTGTCCTTCGGAAAGCCCTCCGAGTAGGCCAGTGGCAGTCCGTCGGACGAGACGACCACCGTGTGCGCCACTCCCGGAACGCCGCGGACGAAATCGGTGATCAACCAGTTGATACCGCGAGCGGCCTGGCTCAGCTCCCTCACTGCTCTTCCTCCATGCGACGCAGCTCAGTTTTGTACGGCACCTCGTCCTCGCTCAGCTCGCCCCGGGCGACCGCGCGGCCCTGCCGGATGCCTTGCTGAAAGCTGGACAGGCGGTTGCGTGCCCGCTCGGGGGACAGCGGCGGCATTGCCGGCGCCGGCGACGACGGGCCCTGCTCGGCGGTGTTCGCCGAGCCGGGGACCAGGTTGGCCTTCGGTACCCGCTTCGGCAGACCGGCGGATGTGGTGCCGTCCCGCACCGGCTCCTGTACGACGGCCGCGGCCTGCCAGCCGCGGTCCGCCGCGGCCTCCTGCCAGCCGGCCACCGGGGCCTCCGGTGCGTTCGGCTCGGCACGCCGGAACCAGGCCGACTCGACGGCGGCGAAGATCGGCAAGTACTCCTCCTGTTCCATTGGCGCGCTGCGCACGACGGGAAGCGGGCCGGTGGCGGCGTCCTGCTCGGAGGTCTCGTAACGGCGGGGGCGCATCCGCACCGGTGGCATCTCGCTCGTCGGCGGGCCCGTAGGTGGACCGAAGCGTCCCGGCCCTGGAGGAGAACCCATGGAGGGGCCGGTTGCCGGGCCGCCGAACGCGCCGGTGGCGGGCCCGGTGGACGGGCCGGCGTACCCGCCGGTGGACGGGCCGCCGAACGCGCCGGTGGCAGGACCGCCGAACATGCCCGGCCCGGACGGCGGGCCGCCGTAGCCGCCGTGGTTGCCCTGACCGGTGGACGGATCCCCGTAGCCGCCGTGGCCGCCGGGGCCGGTGGACGGATCGCCGTACCCGCCGTACCCGTAGCCGCCTCCGGTGGTGGGGCCCATCGGCCCGAGGCCTCCGGCGCCGTTGGTGCCGCCGGTGGCCGGGCCGTAGGGACCGGTCATGGGGCCGAACGACGAGGACCCGGCGGTCGCGGCCGCCGGCGTGAACAGGCCGGCCGGCTGCCCGGACGAGGCCCAGGCAGGCGCTCCGGCGGTGGCGGGACCGCCAGGCGCGTGGGTGGGTGTGCCCATCAGCGTCTCCGGCAGCAGCACCATCGCGGTGAGCCCGCCGCCGTCGTGCCGCCGCAGCTGCACGCGAATGCCGTTGCGCAGCGCGAGGCGGCCGACCACGAACAGGCCCATGCGCCGGGACACCGACACGTCCACCACCGGCGGGTGCGCGAGGCGCCAGTTGGTCTGGGCCAGTTCCTCGTCGGTCATCCCGATGCCGGCGTCGGTGATGGAGATCATCACGCCGCCGCCGTCGATGCGGTTGGCCGTCATGGTGACCCTGGTCTCGCGCGGCGAGAACGAGATGGCGTTCTCCACCAGCTCCGCCAGGAGGTGGATGACGTCGTTGACCGCCTGGCCGGCGATGGACACCCCGGTCGGGACGTTCATCGCGACCCGCTCGTAGTTCTCGACCTCCGACAGCGACGCGCGCGCGATGTCCAGCAGCGGCACCGGCTGGCTCCACCGCCGCGCGGGCTCCTGGCCGGCGAGGACCAGCAGGTTCTCACTGTTGCGGCGCATGCGGGTCGCCAGGTGGTCCAGGCGGAACAGGTCGCCGAGCCTGCCGTCGTCCTGCTCGCCCTGTTCGAGACCGTCGATCAGGCTGATCTGCCGTTCCACCAGGGTCTGCGTGCGCCGCGACAGGTTGACGAACATGGCGCTGACGTTGCTGCGCAGCTGCGCCTCGTCGCTCGCGAGGCGGATCGCCTCGCGGTGCACCTCGTCGAACGCGCGCGCGACCTCGCCGACCTCGTCGTTGGACATCACGCCGATCGGCCGCACGTCAGGCGGCCCCTCCGACGCCTCGGACTCGCGCAGCTTCTGCACCAGCTCGGGCAGGCGGCGGCCGGCGATCTCCAGCGCCTCGCGGCGCAGCCGCCGCAGCGGGCTCACCAGTGAGCGCGCCACGACGGTGGTGATGACGAGGACCATGATGAGCAGCACGGCGAGCACGGCGATGTCGATCGCGGCCTGGCTCTGGTCGGACCGCGCGAACTCCGAGGCCTGGTCGACGATGGTGCGGCCGAGGGCCCGCTGCACGACCTGCATGCGGTCCAGCCCGTCGCTCGCGGCCTTGAACCAGTAGTCGACGTCGCTCTCGGCGCCACCGCTGAGGTTTCGCAGCTCCGCGCCTTCGCGTGCGAGTGACAGCACGCGGTCCACCACACCGGCGGCGCGGTCGATCAGCGGGCTCGTGACGGTGTCGGAGTAGCGTTGACGTTCGGTGGCGCCGGCCCGGAACAGGAAGGCGCTCAGTTCGCTGGCCTGCTGCGCGCGGGCCGCGTTGAACGCCTCCAGCAACGTCGGGTCGAACGCGTGGAAGGTCAGAGCGATGGACATCAGGCCGCGCTGGCGGGACGCCTGCTCGGCGGCCCGGACCAGTGAGGTGAGCGCCGCGGCCCGCGAGCTCAGCGCCTCGTCGCCACCGCCTCGGCCCACTTCGTCGAACAGCGCGAGGATGTCGTCGTTGACCTCGTTGTACTTCTGCATCGAAGGCAGCGGCGGAAGCTGGGACTCTCCGATGGTCTCGCGCAGGGTGCGGAGCTGGGCCATCCGGCCGAGCACACGCCGGTACGCCTGCCGGCCGATGCTGCCGAGACTGGGTTCCACGACCTCGCGCCGGTCCGCGACGATCTGCGCGGCGGCGTCCACGGCGTTCTGCTGGTCCCGGATGAGCAGGCGTGCCTGGTTCCCGCGGCGGCCGTTGGCGACGAACCGCACCGACAGGTCGCGTTCCAGGTCGATCTCGTGTACCAGGTCGGCCAGGTTGATGCCGAATTCGGCGACCGTGCGGAGGCGCTCGTACTCCGAGGCGCTCTGGATCGAGCCGTACACGCGGAGACCGCCGAGGAGGACGGCCACCAGTGTCGGCACCAGGATGAGCGCGATGAGACGGGTTCGCACCCGCCAGTTGCGCAGGGCCACCGACCTTCTGGACGACTGCATCGGAGGAGCGGCCTGCTCACCCGGGTCGGAGGAAGGCGGGGTTGCGCCCGGCGTGTCGCGGCGACCGCTCTCGATTGTTGCTGTCCTCACTGGTCGCAACCTCTCGCGGCTGGTCTGCGTTGGGGGGAAACCATGTGAATGGTGTGACACATGGCAAGTCAGGGGGCAATTGGAGCATATAGCCAGGAGTTCAACCAAGCAGTATGGCGGTTTAGAACGTTCCAAATCTTTATTCCGTCGCCTACGCTTCAGTCAATGACCAGGCACACGAGTTCACCGACATCACAAGCACACGGTCGGTCTGATATATCACCAGATCCGCATTTACCGCGTTCCAAGGTCCCATAGGCCGCCTAACTTCACATAGCACACCAAACTGGACTTTCTTACGAGTTTCATGACAAATGCGGCTTGGCGGTGTAAGCCCGGAATCGTGCACGCTAGGCTTCACGCTCGCCAAGTCAGCGTCCCCAAATGGCACCCAAAGTCACAAACCCCCCACATATCCCAAATAAGGACACCGAATGAGACGATTCAGGGGTCGTACCTTCCTCATCGGCATCGGCACCGTCGTGAGTCTCGGACTCACGGCCTGCGGCGGGGGTTCGACCCCGTCGGCGGCGCCATCAGCCGAGGGGAAGGCGCTGGAGAAGACCACGATCACCGTCGGTGCCCTGCCGATTCCCGACTCGGCGGGAATGCACATCGCCATCGCGAAGGGCTTCTTCAAGGAAGAAGGGCTGACGGTCAACGTCACGCAGCTGCAGAGCAGCGCCATCGCCGTGCCGAACCTGCTCGGCGGCAGCCTGGACATGATCCTCGGCAACTACTTCGCGATCATCAACATCCAGTCCAAGAAGGGTGGGGACTTCCGCTTCGTCGCGGACGCCTACCAGGCCAAGCCCGACACCTTCGCCCTGGTCGTCCCCAAGGACTCCAAGATCGAGACGCCGAAGGACCTCAAGGGTGCCAACATCGCCGTGCCCGCGGTGAACAGCATCGGCGAGATGGCCGCCGGCTCGACGTTGCGCACGGTCGGCCTCGACCGGCTGAAGGACGTCAAGTTCCAGCAGTACGCCTTCCCCGACATGCCGGCCGCGCTGGCGACCGGCAAGGTCGACGCGGCGTGGCTCACCGAGCCGTTCCTGACCGGCGTGCAGAAGAACGCCGGCGCGCGCAAGATCGCCGACACGATGACCGGCGCGATGGCCGACTTCCCGATGGCCGGGTGGACGGTCACCAAGAAGTGGGCCGAGGCCAACCCCAACACCGTCGCCGCCTTCCAGCGGGCCTACGCCAAGGGTCAGCAGCTCGCCGCCTCCGACCGTAAAGAGGTCGAGTCGATCCTGCCGAAGTACACCAAGATCTCCCCGCAGGACGCCGCGGTCATCACCCTCGGCGCGTTCCCGACGACGCTGAGCGCGAACCGCATCCAGCGAGTCGCCGACCTGATGCTCGAGTACGGCTACCTCACCGAGAAGCTCGACGTCACCCCGCTCCTGGTGCCGCAGCCTCAATGATCGGCCGGCGCGTGGCCCGCGGCGCCATCGGCGTCGCGGGCCTGCTGATCGCGGCGGAGGCCGCAGGCGCCTCCGGGCTCGTCGACCCCGCGCTGCTTCCGCGCATGTCGGCGGTCCTGGTGGAGGCGGTGCGCCTGCCGGCCGACCCGGAGTTCCCCCCGGACCTGCTCTCGACGCTGCGGGTCTGGGCCATAGGCCTGCTCGTCGCCGTGCTCGGCGCCGTCCCCCTCGGCCTCGTGCTCGGCAACCTGCGGCGGGCCGAGCTCGCGTCCCGTCCGCTGGTGGAGTTCTTGCGGCCGATCCCCTCCATCGCGCTGATCCCGCTGGTGACCCTGCTGGTGCCGTCCACCGAGGTCGTCAAGATCATCGCGGTGGTCTACGCCTCGGCCTGGCCCCTGCTGATCAACACCATGTACGGACTGAAGGACGTGGACCCGGTGGCCAAGGACACACTGCGCAGCTTCGGCTTCGGCCGGCTCGACGTGCTGCGCAGGGTGTCGCTGCCGAGTGCCGCGCCGTTCGTGATGACGGGGGTGCGGCTGGCGTCGTCGGTGGCGTTCGTCGTCACCGTGAGCACCGAGCTGCTGGCCGGCGGGGTCAGCGGCATCGGCGTCTACATGCTCCGCGCGGCGTCCGGCCTGCGCACCGACCTCATCCTCGCGTGCATCCTGTGGACCGGTGCGCTCGGCCTCGTGGCGAACATTTTGCTGGTGCGCCTGCAACGCCGCGCGTTCCGCTGGCACGCGGTCGCGGCGGTGGGAGAGTCATGAGCGTCACCACCACCGCGCCCCCCGCTCCCCCGGCGCCGTCCCGTCCCCGCCGCACGCGCGGGGCCCTCACCGCGCTGGCCGCTCAGGTGTGGCTGGTACCGGTCGCCGTCGCCGTGTGGGAGGCCGCGGCCAGGGTCGCCGAGTCGGTGTACTTCCCGCCGCCGTCGCAGATCGCCACGCGCATGTACGAGCTGTGGCTCACCGGCCCCGCCTCCCGGCTGTTCCTCACCGACGAGGCGCTGGACACGTTCGGGCCGAGCCTCGGCCGCCTGTTCGGCGGCTGGCTCATGGCGTGCGTGGCGGGGGTCGCGATCGGCGTCGCGGTCGGCCGTTCCCGCGTGCTGGCCGACTACGTCGACCCTGTCATCGAGTTCTGCAGGGCCGTGCCGCCGGCCGCGCTGATCCCCCTGTTCATCGTGCTGTTCAAGACCAGCACGCAGATGCAGGTGGCCACCATCGTGTACGGCGTGATCTGGCCCATCCTCATCAACACCATCGACGGCGCGCGGTACGTCGACCGCGTGCACACCGACACCGCGCGGGTCTTCGGGGTGCGCGGCGCGCGCCGGTTGGTGCGCGTCGTGCTGCCGTCGGCCGCGCCGAAGATCTTCGCGGGGCTGCGCCTGAGCCTGTCGCTCGCCGTGGTGCTGATGGTCGTGTCCGAGCTGGTCGGCGCGACCGACGGCATCGGCTACCAGCTCATGTTCACCCAGCAGACGTTCGACATGGCTGCGATGTGGGGCTCCATCGTGGTGCTCGGCATTCTCGGCTACACCCTGAACGCGTCCTTCCTGCTCGCCGAGAAGCGCATCCTCTCCTGGCACCGGCGGGCCCGGCAGACGACCTAGCGGTCGGCGCGCCGGGCAGTTCACAGCGACCCGAGGAAAACACCGTGCTCGATGTCGTCAACCTCGCTCACACCTACGGCCACGGCCCGGCAGCCCACCGGGCCCTCGACGGGATCGACCTGAAGGTCGCCGAAGGCGAACTGGTCTGCGTGGTCGGCCCCTCCGGCTGCGGCAAGTCCACCCTGCTGCGGTCCATCGCGGGACTCATCCGGCCCACCGAGGGCCACATCCGCATCAGGGACGCCGCGGTGTCGGACCGCATGGGTGACCTCGCCGTGGTCTTCCAGGACTACAGCCGGTCGCTGTTCCCGTGGCTGACCGTCGGCGACAACGTGGCGCTGCCGCTGCGCCGGCGCGGCATGGACCGCGGCGCGCGGCGGTCCGCGGCGGCGGAGGCCCTGGAGGAGGTCGGGCTCGCCGGTGCGGCGGCCAAGTACCCCTGGGAACTGTCCGGCGGCATGCAGCAGCGGGTCGCCATCGCGCGCGCGCTCGCCTACCGGCCGTCGCTGCTCCTGATGGACGAGCCGTTCGGCTCGGTGGACGCGCAGACCAGGGAGGACCTGGAGGACCTGGTGCTCAAGGTGCGCGAGCACCACCGGATGACCGTCCTGCTCATCACGCACGACATCGACGAGAGCGTCTACCTCGGCGACCGCGTGGTGGTGCTGACCGGCTCGCCGGCCCGGGTCGCCGGTGAGCTGCCGGTGAGCCTGCCGTTCCCGCGCGACCAGATCGCCACCAGGGAACTGCCGGCGTTCGTGCACCTGCGCGCCGAAGTGGGACGGCTGGTGCGCGCCAGAGACCGGCGGGACTGAGGCGGCGGGTGCGCGCACCCCCGCGGTCCCGCGTGTACCACCTGTACGACTGGAGGAAGACATGACCGATCCGGCGAGCCCCATCTGGGACACGCTGCGCAGCAGCTGGCGGGCCTCGGCGATGCGGACCATGGCGGAACTGCGGGTCGCCGACCACCTGGCGGACGGCCCGCTGACCGTGACGGAGCTGGCCACCCGCTGCGAGGCCCACGCGCCGTCGCTCGGCCGGCTGATGCGCGCGATGGCGTCGGTGGGGCTGGTGGAGACGGTCGGCGAGGACCGGTACGCGCTCACCGGCACCGGCGCGCTGCTGCGCTCGGACCTGCCGTCCTCACTGCGCACCAGTGTGCTGTTCAACACCGACCCCACGCTGGCGATCGCGCTGGCGGGGCTGACGAGCACCGTGCGCACGGGCCGCTCCCACTGGGTCGAGACCAAGGGGGTCCTGTACGACTACATGGCCGGCGACCCCGAGCTGCTCGCGCTGTTCAACGAGTACATGACCGTGCGCGCCGTGCCGATGGCCGCGGGTGTCGCGGAACAGTACGACTTCGCCGAGGTCCGCACGCTGGTGGACGTCGGCGGCGGCCGGGGTCACCTCACCGCGGCGATCCTTCGGGCCAACCCTGAGATGCGCGCCACGCTGTTCGAGCTGGCACAGGTGCTGCCGGCCGCGCAGGCGGCGTTCGAGTCGTGGGGGCTCGCCGACCGGTGCGAGTTCGTGGCAGGCGACTTCTTCGCCTCGGTCCCGGCCGGCGCCGACGCCTACCTGCTCGGCAGCGTCGTGCACAACTGGGACGACAACGACGCGCTGCGCGTCCTCGGCACGGTGCGGGTCGCCGTGCCGCAGCACGGCCGGGTGCTGCTCGTGGAGATGGTGCTGCCGGACGACGACGAACCGCACTTCGGCAAGGACCTCGACATCCGCATGCTCAGCATCTTCGGTCAGGGACGCGAGCGCAGCAGGTCGGAGTACACCGTGCTCCTGGAGAAGGCGGGCCTGGAGCTGACCCGTGTGATCCCGATCCCGTTCAACGCGAGCGTCGTCGAGGCCAGGCCCGTCTAGCGTCGGCGCGGGACCGCCGGGGTGGCGGTCCGCGGCCGGAGGCTCAGCGGCCTCCCCAGCCGGGGACCGCCACCCGCATCGTCAGCGCGTGTTCCACCAGCGCGATCAGCGTGGACTTCACCGAGTCGCGCGAACGCGCGTCGGTGCGGACCAGCGGGATGTGCGGCGCGAGGGTCAGCGCCTCACGGACCTCCTCGTCGGCGTGCGCGTAGTGCCCGTCCCAGCCGTTGACGCCGACCACGAACGGCAGCTGCGCCTCCTCGAAGTAGTCGATGGCGGGGAAGCAGTCGGCCAGCCGCCGCGTGTCCACCAGCACCACCGCGCCGATGGCGCCGCGTACGAGGTCGTCCCACATGAACCAGAAGCGGTGCTGGCCGGGGGTGCCGAACAGGTACAGGATGAGGTCCTGGTCCAGTGACACGCGGCCGAAGTCCATGGCGACGGTGGTCGTGGTCTTGTGGGGGGTGAGTCCCAGGTCGTCGATGCCGGCGCTGGCGTCGGTCATGACGGCTTCTGTGGTGAGGGGGACGATCTCCGACACGGCGCCGACGAAGGTCGTCTTGCCGACGCCGAAGCCCCCGGCGACGACGATCTTCGTCGAGGTCAGTGCCGGGGCCCGGTTAGAGCCTGCGAAGTCCACTGAGAACCCTTTCGAGCAAGTTGAGATCAGGCTTACCCGTGTCCAGTTGCGGCTGGTGGACCTGGACCAGGCCCTCGGCGGCCATGTCGGCGATGACGACACGGGCCACCCCGAGGGGCACGCGGAGCAGCGCGGCGATCTCGGCGACCGACCGCACCTGGCGGCAGAGCTGGCTGATCGCCTGCTTCTCCGGGGTGAGCGTCGAGATGTCTTGATGGGTCGACAACAAGGAGGAGACCAGGGCCTCAAGGGCGAGCGCGGTCCGTGGAGCGGTGCGGCCACCCGTCATGGCGTAGGGACGTACCAGGGAGCTCTGCTCCACCGGCCCGGGGCCCGGCCCCGGTGGTGCCGGCGCGTCGCCGGGGTACCGGCGCGCGTCGTTGATCGACGGGTAGGACGGCGGCCCGCTCAGCGGGTCACCGTCATCCGTCCAGCCGCGGGGTGCCACAGCCTTCTCCTCTCACCGGCGTCTCACCGAGGTTGAGACGCCTGGAGTTCTGCACGCACCGCCGGGGTCAAGACCTGACCGGCACGCTCGACAAGCAAAGTCATCTGGTAGGCCACCAGACCCATGTCACAGTCCGGGGCCGCCAGCACGGCCAGGCACGAACCGTCACTGATCGACATGATCAGCAACAACCCACGCTGCATCTCCACCACGGTCTGCGTGACCGCACCCCCCTCGAACACCCGGGAGGCGCCTTGAGTCAGGCTGATCAGGCCCGCGGCGACCGCCGCCAGTTGATCGGCCCGATCCTTTGGAAAGCCCTCGGAGAACGCCAGCGGCAACCCGTCCGAGGAGACGACCACGGTGTGGGCCACCCCCGGCACGTTGTTCACGAAGTCGGTGATCAACCAGTTGACTCCGCGAGCAGCCTGGCTCAGCTCCCTCACGAGTCCTCCTTGTTCCGTTCACTGTTTCTCATGGGTGAAGAAGAGTCCTCGTCGAGATGTTCGCCCCGGGCCACGGCCCGGCCCTTGCGCACACCCTCTTGGAAGCTCGACAGCCGGCTGCGCACCCGGTCGGGTGACAGCGAGGGTGGCGGGCTGAACACCGAAGGGGTCGGCTCGGCCGACCCCGGCACGAGGTTGGCCTTCGGGACGCGCTTCGGGAGGCCTGAGGAGGTGACGCCGCCGAGTGACGGCTCCTTGACCGCCTGCGCGGCCTGCCAGCCGGCGTCACCTGGGGACGACCAGGCCCGCGCCGGCTCCTCGTCGTCGTGCCTGCCGGCGGACGGCACCGGCTGCTCCTCGCGCACGACGACCTCTTCGCTCTGCGGCTGCGCGGGGAGGTCGCTGCGGCGGAACCAGTCCGACTCGACCGCGGCGAAGATCGGCAGGTATTCCTCCTCGCCGCCGTCGAGCGCGGAACTGCTCACGGCGGGGAGGGGACCGGTGTGGTCCAGGTCGGGTACGCCGCCGAAGCGGCTGGACCGGCCGAGCGGACCGGCCGCCAGCGGTCCTGTGGCCGAGCCGCCGGTCGGCGGGCCGAACATCGAGCCGCCGGTCGGCGGACCGCCGAACGACGACGGTCCCTGCGGGCCGCCGAACGACGACGGTCCTTGCGGGCCGCCGAACGACGAGGGGCCCTGCGCGCCGCCGTACGACGACGGTCCCTGCGGACCGCCGGGTACGGCGGGCCACGACGCGGTCTCCTGGTCGGCGAGACCCGGCCAGCCGGCGCCGGCGCCGCTGCCCGGCGGTGGCACGTCCGCCGGCCACGGGGTGTCGAGCGGCGGGTTGGGGTTGAAGTACTTGTCGAACGGGTCCTGGCCGTCGGCGCGCTCGAACGGATTGCCTCCCGGCGGCTGCGCGACGGCGGGGCTCTCGAACATGTCGCGTGGCGCGCCTGACCGTTCGAAAGGCGACCGGGCCGCGGCGGGCCGCTCGAACGGGTCGCGCTCGAACCGCTCGAAGGGATTGTCGCGCTCGAACGACCCGGGGAACGTGCCCTGGCCGCCGGCCGGGGCCGGCACGGCGTGGTCGTCGGCGCCGAAGGCCGCCGGACGAGCGCCGCCGCGCGCCGGTTCGAAGCCGCCGCCGGGAGCGCCGAACGACGGCGCCTGCGGCGCTCCGTACTGCCCGCCGGTCGCCGGGCCCATCGCCTCGGCCGGCATGCCGGCGAACTGCGGCGCGCCGGTCGCCGACAGCAGAGCGTCCGGCAGCAGCACCATGGCGTTGAGCCCGCCGGCGTCCTGCTGGCGCAACTGGACGCGGATGTTGTGGCGCAGCGCGAGGCGGCCGACCACGAACAGGCCCATGCGCCGGGACACCGACACGTCCACCACCGGCGGGTTGGCGAGCCGCCAGTTGGCCTCGGCCAGTTCGTCGGCCGTCATGCCGATCCCGCTGTCGCTCACCGAGATCATGACGCCGCCGCCGTCGATGCGGTTGCTCGACACCAGGACCTTGGTCTCGCGCGGCGAGAAGGAGATGGCGTTCTCCACCAGCTCGGCCACCAGGTGCACGACGTCGTTCACGGCCTGGCCGACGACGGAGGTGCCGGACTGGACGCGCAGGTCCACCCGCTCGTACCCCTCGACCTCCGACAGCGAGGCACGCACGATGTCGACCAGCGGGACGGGCTGGCTCCAGCGCCGCGCGGGCTCCTGCCCCGCGAGGACCAGCAGGTTCTCGCTGTTGCGGCGCATGCGGGTGGCCAGGTGGTCCAGCTTGAACAGGTTGGACAGACGGTTCTCGTCCTGTTCGCCCTGCTCCAGTCCGTCGATGAGGCTGAGCTGCCGTTCCACCAGCGTCTGGCTGCGCCGGGAGAGGTTGACGAACATCGCGTTGACGTTGCTGCGCAGGCGGGCCTCGTCACCGGCCAGGCGGATCGCCTCGCGGTGGACCTCGTCGAAGGCCCGCGCGACCTCACCCATCTCGTCCCTGGAGGACACGCCGATGGGAATGACCTCGGCCGACGGGTTGCTGTCGGAGGACTCGCGCAGACGCTGCACCGTCTCCGGCAGCCGCACGCCGGCGATCTCCAGTGCCTCGGCGCGCAGGCGGCGCAGCGGCCGGGTCAGCGAGCTCGCGACGACGGCGGTGATGATGAGGACCAGCAGCAGCAGTACGAGGATGAGGCCACCGGAGATGAGGGCCTGCCGCTGCGCCTCGTCACGAAGGGCCTGGCTCTGCTGGACGACCGATCCGGCGAGCCGTTCCTCGACCTGGCGCATGCGGTCGACCACCGCGGAGGTGGCGGCGTACCAGACCGAGGTGTCGTCGCGGCGCAGCGGGTCGAGGTCCTGGATCTCCTTGAACTGCCGCAGCTGCGCCAGCGCGAGCGCGCGCATCGAGTCGGCCCGGTCGACCTGCTGGCCGCGCACGGTGTCGTTGTAGAAGTCCACGTCGGCCGGGGAGGCCTCGGCGAAGAACCTCGTGGTCTGGCTCTCCTGGCGGCTGAACGAACCGGGGAAGTCGACGAAGTCGTCGTAGTCGAACCCGGTGCCGCCGGAGGCGCGGGAGGTCAGGGCGACGGTCATGAGGCCGCGCTGGCGCGCGACCTCTTCCTTGGCCTGGCTGAGCGCGTTGAGCGCGATGCTGTCGCCGAGCAGGCGCTGGTCGAAGCCGGAGGTGCCGAGCTCGCCCTGCATGCTCTGCAGGACGCCGATCACGGCGGAGTACATGCGCAGCGCCGCTCGGGGGGGCACCGACGGCTCGGCGATACGTTCACGCAGACCCGGCAGGCCTTCCAGCCAGCGGCGGATCTCGTCGGCTTCGGCGCGGACACGCGCGGTGTGCGAGGAGTCCAGGTCGGAGACCATGGAGAGCACCGGTTCGCGGGCCTGGTCGACGGCGTCCTGCTGTTCGCGCACCTTCTTGAAGCGGGCCTGGCGGCGGCCCTCCGCGATGTACCACGCGGTGAGGTCGCGTTCCTTGTCCACTTCATGGATGAGGACGTCGATGCGTTCGACGAGGGCGGCGACCTCGGTGAGACGGCTGTACTCGCCGGACGTGCCGACGGCGTTGGTGAGCTGCACGGCGCCGAGGATCACGCCGACGATGGTGGGGATGATGATGAGGGCGATCAGTCGTGATCGCACACGCCAGTTGCGCAGCCTGAGCCAGCTTCCGCCCTTCTGCGTGCGTGGCAAGGGGGACGCGGACCGCTCCACGCGGCCACTACGACCCGGATTGCCCCGAGGGTCCTGTGTGCTCACTGGATTTCGCAACCTCTCACCGGGCCTGGCGTGTAGGGGGGTACGTCACGCGCGGGGCGCATGAGACGTCCGAGACATCCATCAGGCGAGGGTAATTGCAACACACCCGTACCAGATCGGCCAACAGCACATTGATTGACAAATGTCACCAAACACCCATCTAAGCGGATAAATCCCCCTTCTCGCTTCCGTAACTATGCGAGCGGAGAGCACGGGGGACCGGGACGACACGTGTTCCTGACCCGGCGGCGGATCGACTGACATCGCCCATCATGGCCCAGTCGTCCTCGCTCCGGCGCCGGTTCCGGACCGGCGCCGGGAGACAATCACGAAGGTGGCAGAACGCGACAGATGTGACCACAGAGGCGGATCACGGGCTCAGGCCGGGGCCGCGGCGCCTTCGATCAGGTCGGCGGCCTTGCGCAGGCCGTCCCGCCTGCGGATCTCCTCACCGGCCGCGGCGAGCCGCGCGCGCAGGTCCGCGTCGCCGAGCAGGCGCTCCACCGCGCCGGTGAGCTCCTCGTCGGCGAAGCTGTACGTCGACAGCCGCACGCCGTAGCCCAGCTCGTGCACACGCTGCGCGTTGTCGTACTGGTCCCAGAACAGCGGCAGCAGGATCATCGGCTTGCCGAAGTGCAGCGCCTCGGTGGTGGTGTTGTTGCCGCCGTGCGTGATGACCAGGTCGACCAGCGGAAGGATCTTGGTCTGCGGCACGATCTCGGCGCCCCACATGTTGTCCGCCAGCTTGATCTCCTCGTGCAGCGGACCCTTGGAGACGATGTAGCGGTGCGGCGTGGTGCCGAGCAGGTCGATGACCCGCTGCATCAGCTCGACGTCGGCCGAGCCGAGCGAGCCGAGCGAGAAGTAGACCAGCGAACCCTCGCCGCCGGCCAGGGATTCGGGCATCAGGAAATTGTCGTCGGTCTCGCGGACCGAGGAGTCCAGCCGGTGCCAGGACGGCCCGAGGGGCCGCGCGTCGGTGTAGTCGAGGATCTCCGGGTACACGTAGAGGTTCAGGTCCCCCTCGTGGATGAACTCCAGGTCCGGCAGCGCGGGAGCCCCCTGCTCCACCACCCAGGCGTTGAACGCCTCCCAGATCTCACGGTGCGTGCGGTCGTACTCGGCGCGGAACGCGTCCCACTGCGAGGGGTCGTCCGCCGGCAGGCCGGAGAACACCGGCGCCACGCCGTCCCCCTTCACCTCCAGCGGGTTGCACGAGACGATGCGCACGAACGGCTTTCCCGCGGTGACCAGGGCCGGGAACGCGATCACGTTGTCCTCGACGATCACGTCCGGTCGTACCCGCTCGATGATGGCCTTGAGCTGCGGCTCGCAGTACTTGGTGCCGTCGATGAGCGCGTCCCAGATCGGCTTGGTGACGGTCTCCAGCTGCTCCAGCGTGGACTTGCGGTACTCGGGTGCGGTGTCGCGGATGAAGTCCTTCCAGAACTGTCCCGCGTCCTGCTCCTCCTCGGCCGGCGGGGCCAGGTCGACCAGATCCTCCTCGAAGCCGAGCGCGGTGAGCTTGCCCTTCCACGACGCCTCCGCGGCGAAGACCACGCGGTGACCACGCTGCCGAAGGATGTCGGCGACGCCGATGCAGTTGTTCGTCGGCCCGTAGGCGCTTTCCGGCATGAACAGAATGGTGGCCATCGGTCCTCCATTAGTTGAAGGTGGGTTCAAAAAACATGGGCTGGGTACTCGGGAACGCAGGTATCGCTAGCTAGGAAGAGACAGAGCACTTTAGACTCCGTCTTCAACATCGGGGTGAACGGGGAGGGACGCATGAGCGCGCGCAAGAGCCGGGCCGATCGGCGCGTGGACCTCATCGAGGCCGCGCGGCGTGCCATCCTGCGGTACGGCACCCAGGGGGTGCACCTCAACCACGTGGCCGAGGAGGCCGGGCTGACGTCCGGCGCGGTGCTCTACCACTACCCCGACCTCGGTGAGCTGCTGGTCGAGGCGCACCACGCCGGCATGGAGCGGTTCTACGAGCTGCGGGTCAAACGCGTGGCGGGGGTCAGCGAGCCGGCGCGCAAGCTCGTGGTGACGGTGCGCTCGGGCCTGCCGTCCGGTCCCGACGACCCGGGTGTGCGGCTGCTCAACGAGCTCGGTGGCGCCGCCGCGCGCAACCGCGTGTACGCCGTGCTGCTCACCACGCTGTACGACCGGCAGGTCGCGCTGTACCAGTCGATCCTCGACACCGGCGCGGCGCTCCAGGTGTTCCGGCTCAGCGGTGAATCGCTGATGATCGCGCGCAACCTGGTCGCGCTGGAGGACGCCTACGGCTACCGCATCACGGCCAGGCACCCGGTGATCGGGCCGCGGGAGGCGGCGGAGAACATCCTCGGCTACGCGCGGGTCGCCACCGGCAACGCGCTGGACTGCGACTGAGCTCACCGCGCGATCAGCACCGCGTCGGCGGCCCGCCAGTCGAGCCCGACCTCGGCGCCGGCCTGCACCTTGGCGGGTCCCTGCGCGGCGACCAGCACCGGCCGGTCGTGTCCCGGCACCCGTACGGCGATGTGCGACACGCCGCCGAAGAAACTCACGTCGGCCACGACGCCGCGCAGCACCCCGCCTGAGGTCAGGCGCACCGATTCCGGACGCACGCCGAGCAGCGCCGGCGCGCCGGCGGCGAACCCTCCCGTGGCCGGGAGCGTGCCAAGTCCCGGCACCACCAGGCCGTCACCGGCGGCGGTGCCCTCGAACAGGTTGTTGTCCCCGATGAAGCCGGCGACGAACGGCGTCGCGGGCCGCTCGTACAGCCGCACGGGTGCGTCGACCTGCTCCACGCGGCCCTCGTCCATCACCGCGATGCGGTCGGCCAGCGACATCGCCTCCTCCTGGTCGTGGGTCACCACGACGAAGGTGATGCCGACCTCGTGCTGCAGCCGCTTGAGCTCCAGCTGCATCTCGGCCCGCACCTTCTTGTCCAGCGCGGACAGCGGCTCGTCCAGCAGCAGCAGCCGGGGCCGTTTCACGATGGCACGGGCCAGCGCGACCCGCTGGCGCTGGCCGCCGGACAGCTGGTGCGGCCGGCGTCCCGCCTGCGGGGTGAGGCCCACGGTGTCCAGCACCTCTGCGACGCGGGTGCGCACCTCGGCGCGCGGCAGCCCTTCGCGTTCCAGGCCGTAGGCGACGTTCTTCGCCACGGTCATGTGGGGGAACAGCGCGTACGACTGGAACATCAGGTTGACCGGACGGCGGTGCGCCGGCCGGGACAGCAGGTCGGCGCCGTCCAGGGTGACGGTGCCCTCGTCGGGTGACTCGAAGCCGGCGAGGATGCGCAGGAGTGTCGTCTTGCCGCAGCCGCTCGGGCCGAGCAGCGCGAAGAACTCTCCCTGCCTGATGTCCAGGGTGACACCGTCGAGGGCGACGACGTCCCCGAACCTCCGCGAGACCCCGGTGATCCCCACCAGCGCCTCTGACGCGGCGCGGGCCTGCTCGGCCCGTGAAACAGCGGTCATCGAAGCGACTCCGTCAGTCGGGTCATGCGCTGCGCGGCGATGACCACGGTGAAACTCACCGCGAGCAGCAACGTCGCCAGCGCGTTGATCTGTGGGGTGACGCCGAAGCGCACCATCGAGTAGATGACGATCGGCAGGGTCGGCTCGGTCGGCGCGGCGGTGAAGAACGCCAGCACGAACTCGTCGATGGACAACGTGAACGCGAGCAGCGCACCCGCCGCGATGCCGGGGGCCAGCGTCGGCAGCGTGATGCGCAGGAACGTCGTCAGCGGTGTCGCGCCGAGGTCGCGTGACGCCTCCTCCAGGGAGGTGTCGGCGTGCGCGAGCCGCGTGCGCACCACGGCCGCGACGAACGCCATGCCGAACACCGCGTGCGCCAGGACGATCGAGTGCAGGCCGAGCGTCATCCGGATCGCCGAGTAGAAGATCAGCAGTCCGATGGCGAGCGCCAGGTCCGGCATGACGGCCGGCAGCAGGCCGAACGCGTCGAGCAGCCGTGACCTGGTGTAGCGCGCCATGCCGACCGCGAGGAGCGTGCCGAGCACCGTGGACAGCACGGTCGCGCCGACGGCCACGATCAGCGTGTTGACCAGGCCCTGGCGCACGGTGGCGTTCCCGGCGAGCTCGCCGAACCACTTCAGGCTGAATCCCTCGTAGACGTACGGCGACTTGCCGGAGTTGAACGACATCACGACGAGCACGAGGATCGGCGCGTACAGGAAGACGTACGTCAGCCAGAACGGGACAAGGATCAGGCGGGGTCTACGCACGCCGGTCGCCTCCGTACACCCGTGAGGCCCATGCCTGCAGGAAGAGCAGCACGATCAGCGCGGCGATCACCGCGAGCTGGAGCGTGGAGCCGAACGGCCAGTCGCGCGCCTTGAGGAACTGGTCCCTGATCAGGTTGCCGACCATGATGGACCGGCCGCCGCCGAGGAGTTCGGGGATGACGAAGTTGCCGAGGCACGGCACGAAGACGAACACGCATCCGGTGAGCGCTCCGGGTGCGGTGAGCGGCAGCGTGACCGACCAGAACGTGCGGGACGGCCGCGCGCCGAGGTTGGCCGACGCCTCGAGCAGGCTCGGGTCCAGGCGCTCGATCGCGGCGTACAGCGGGAGGATCATCAGCGGCAGGTAGGAGTACAGCAGGCCGGTGACGACGGCCCCCTCGTTGTAGAGCAGCTTCAGCGGCTCGTCGATCAGGCCGAAGCCGGTGAGCACCTTGTTCACCAGGCCCGGACCGCTGAGCAGGATGACCCAGGCGTACACGCGGATCAGGAAGTTGGTCCAGAACGGCAGCACGATCGCGATCAGCGCGATGGTCTTCCACTTGCGCGGCAGCCTGGCGATGACGTACGCCGTCGGGTACCCGATGAGCAGCGCGATCAGCGTCGTCAGGACGGCGATCTTGATGGAGTTCAGGACGATGTCGAAGTAGAGCGGATCGACCAGGCGGGTGAAGTTCTCCCCGGTCGTCTCGTACACCACGCCGCCGAACCGGCCCCTGCGGAAGATCGTGTAGCTCAGCATGAGAGCGAGCGGCACGACCAGCAGCACGATCAGGTAGGTGAGGCCGGGCCCGAGGAAGATCAGGCGCGCGGCGGCGAGGCTCAGTGCGCGCGCCAGGCGCGGCGGCCGTCCCTGAGGGGGGCCGGCCGCCGCGCCGGGCCGCGCGGCTTGTCGTTCGATGGTCAACGCGGGACCGTCACTGGCCGGCGGACACTTCGGTGGACAACCGGGTGTACTTGGTGGACGCCTCACCGAGGTCCACGATCGACTCGCCCTTGAGCAGGTCGGCCGGGGTCATCTGCAGCGGCTGGTTGTCCTCGATGAGCTTTTTGTTGTTGGCGGCGAGCAGGTCCATGGCGGCCTTGTTCGGCACCTTGTACAGGATGTTCTCGGCCACCCAGCTGTGCACGGCCGGGTCCAGGATGAAGTTGATGAAGGCGTGCGCCGCCTCCTTGTTCTTGGACGACTTCATGATCACCATGGTGTCGGACCAGAGGTCGCTGCCTTCCTTCGGCACCGCGAACTTGATCTTCGGGTTGGTGGTCGGGCACCAGCCGTCCCACGCCTCCACCATCGCGGCCTCGCCCTTCTCCAGGCGCGAGCCGAACGTCGTGTCGTCGTAGGCGAGCAGCGACTGCTTGGCCTTCAGCAGCACGTCCTTGGCCTGCGCGAGCTGCTTGTCGTCGGAGGTGTTGATGGAGTACCCGAGCGACTTGAGCGCCGGCAGCGCGAGCCAGCGCTCGGTGGTCATCATGGTGACCTTGCCCTTGAGGTCGGCCGGCGGGTTGAGGATGTCGTTCCAGCTCGTCGGCGGCGCCTTCACCAGGTCGGTGCGGTAGCAGATGCCGGTGGTCCCCCAGGTGTAGGGGACGGAGAACCTGTTGCCCTTGTCGAACGACATCTGGGAGGCCTCGGGGTAGAGGTTCGCCAGGTTCGGGATGAGCTCGGGGTGCAGCGGCTCGAGCAGGCCCTGCTCGTTGAGCGCCTGCGCGTACTGGCCGGAGACGAACGCGACGTCGATGCCGCTGTCGGCGCTCGCGGTCAGCTTGGCCATGGCCGTCTCGTTGGTGTCGTGGATCGACACCTTCACGTCGAAGCCGAGCTTGGCCTTGACCTGCTGGGGCAGGTCCTTGGGGCTGTAGCCGTCCCAGATGGTGATCGTCAGCCCCTGCTTGGACAGGTCCGCGTTGGGGTTGAGCTGCTCGGCGGCAGCGGTGGGGGCTCCGCCGTCCGCGCTCGTGGGGGATTCGCCACCACCGCACGCCGTGAGGGCGAGCGCGAGACCGGCGGCGACGGCGGCGGCCGGAAGACGACGGGTGTACCGGATTCGGGACACGACCGCTACTCCTTAGGTTCTTAAGCTGCTGAGGTTCGATGTTGACCGCAGTGCCTGACCTTCGCACGGCAGACCAGGGCAGGAAGTGTTGCAGCCCATATCAACATGAGCAAGACTTTTCGGGACATTGTTAGCTCGTAGTTTGGGAGTCGCGTTGAATCTGAGTTCAACAGCCGACGCCGGGTCGTCCGGCACGCCGGTGCCTCCGTCTGCGGGTGACGGACGCAGTAGTGGCCTGGTCGCGGCGCTGTCGCTCGGTACCGCGCCACCGGGTGGCTACAGCGTGATTCAGTTCCAGCCGCTACCGGCGATCAGGCCCGGTGCGGCCGAGCGCGCGATCGAGGTCGACCAGACGAACCGCTCGGTGATCGTGGACGAACAGGTGGTCGTCAAGTGGTTCACCCCTCCGCCGCCGCTCCCCCAGCCCGCGCCGGAGTTCTTCGCGCACCTCGCCGCCGTCGGCTTCACCGAGATCGCACGGCCGTACGCCGCGCTGACCACGCGGGACGGCGACCCGGGGACGCTGGTGGCGCTGGTGACCGCGTACCTGCCGGACGCCGCGGACGGCTGGGACTGGTGCGTGACCGAGGCCGTCGCCGGCCGCACGGCCTGCGCCGCCGACCTCGGCCGGCTCGCCGCGGACCTGCACCTGGCGCTCGCGACCCCCTCCCCCGCGATCCCCGAGCCGGTACGTCACGGCGACCCCGGCGACGGGTGGGTCCGCCGCGCGACGCACGCGCTGTCAGAGGCGCTGGAGCTCACCCGAGGCGAGGACGGCGAGTGGCTGGCCGCGATCGCGGGACGGCTGCGCGAACTGGTCGAGCCGCTCGGCCGGGCCGGGGACACGCCGCGCATCCGCGTGCACGGCGACCTGCACGTGGGACAGACCCTGCGCTGGCGGGACGGGTACGCGATCATCGACTTCGACGGCAACCCCACCGTGCGCGGTGAGGACCCCTACCAGCCCGCGGCCCGCGACGTCGCGCAACTGCGCACGAGCCTGGAACACGTGGCCGAGGTGGCGATCAGGCGCAGAGGCGCCGACCCCGGCGAGGCGGTGGCGTGGGCCGCGTCCGCCAGGGACACGCTGCTGTCGGCGTACCGGACGCGGCTGGCCGAGGGAGGCAAGCCGTGGCTGCTCGAGGAGTCCCTGCTCGCGCCGTTCGAGATCGAGCAGGAGTGCCGTGAGCTGATCTACGCCACCCGGCACCTGCCGCGCTGGCGCTACGCACCCATGGGGGTGCTGCGCGCGCGCTTCCCGTCGTGACGGCGTGGCGTACCCCCCGGTGACCCGGCGCCACCGGCAGGCGCGTAAGTTCGTGGCGACCGCCGCCGAGGAGACCGTGTGAAGCCCGACCTGTACCTGGCCGATCTGGAGGCCAAACCCGCCGCGCTCGATGCGCTGGCCGCCTCGCTGGAGACGGGTGACCCGTTCGGCGAGCTCGGGGACGGCGTGCGGCGCGTGGTGTTCCTCGGCATGGGAAGCTCACGGTACGCGGCACGGGTCGCGGCGCTGCGGCTGCGGTCCGCCGGTCTGGACGCGGTGGCCGAGTACGCCTCCGCCACGGCCGGGTACCCGCCGGGCCGCGACACCCTCGTGGTGGCGATCTCGGCCACCGGCGGCAGCCGCGAGACGCTGGACGCGCTGGCCAGGCACACCGGCGCGTCCCAGGTGCTCGCGCTGACCAACACGCCGGGCTCACCGGTCACGCGGCACGCGGGGCTGGTGGTGGACATGGCCGCGGGAGAGGAACGCGGCGGGGTCGCCTGCCGCACCTTCCAGCACACGCTCGCGCTGCTGCTGGCCCTGGAGAGCCGGCTCACCGGAGTGAAGGCCGACGTACCGGGCCTGCTGCGGCGGACGGCGCTGGCCACGGCCGACCTGCTGGACCGGCGCGCGGAGTGGCTGCCTGAGGCGCTCCGCCTGCTCGACGGCCCGCACGGCGTGTACACCCTCGCGCCGGTGGAGCGCCTGTCGTCGGCCGAGCAGTCGGCGCTGATGGTGCGTGAGGGCCCCCGCCGGCCGGCCACGGCGTGCGAGACCGGCGACTGGTCACACGTGGACGTGTACCTGGCCAAGACGCTCGACTACCGTGCCGTGCTGTTCCCCGGCTCGCGCTACGACGAGCAGGCCATGGAGTGGCTGCGGCTGCGCGGCTCCACCGTGCTGGCGGTCGGCGCCGACGTGCCGGGAGCCCACGCGATCAGGTACCGCGGCGACGACGACCCCGGTGTCGCGCTGCTCACCGAGACCCTGGTGACCGAGCTGGTCGCGGCCCACTGGTGGACGGCGCAGGGGTCCTGACCCTGGCGGCCTGCCGGACGGTCAGGCGCGGCCGTACGCCGCGCGGAGGGTCAGCACGTACTCCACCAGCGCGATCAGCGTCGACTTCACGGCGTCCCTGGCACGCGCGTCGGTGCGCACGATCGGGATGTGCGGCGCGAGCGTGAGCGCCTCGCGCACCTCCATCTCGACGTGCGGGAAGTGGCCGTCCCAGCCGTTGACGGCCACGACGAACGGCAGGCCCGCCTCCTCGAAGTAGTCGATGGCGGGGAAGCAGTCGGCCAGCCGCCGCGTGTCCACCAGCACCACCGCGCCGATCGCGCCGCGCACCAGGTCGTCCCACATGAACCAGAACCGGTGCTGGCCCGGGGTGCCGAACAAGTACAGGATGAGATCCTGGTCCAGCGACAACCGGCCGAAGTCCATGGCCACGGTGGTCGTCGTCTTGTGGGGGGTGAGACCGAGGTCGTCGATGCCGGCGCTCGCGTCGGTCATGACCGCCTCGGTGGTGAGGGGAAGGATCTCCGACACCGCGCCGACGAACGTGGTCTTGCCGACGCCGAAGCCACCGGCGACGACGATCTTGGTCGACGTCAGCGCCGGGCCGCGGCTAGAGCCTGCGAAGTCCACTGAGAACCCTTTCGAGCAGGTTGAGGTCAGGCTGTCCTTGGTCGAGCCGGGGCAGGTGCAGACGTACCAGACCTTCGTCGGCCAGGTCGGCGACCAGCACGCGGGCCACTCCGAGCGGAACCCGCAGCAGTGCGGAGATCTCCGCGACCGAATGGACGGAGTGGCAGAGCACGATGATCGCCTCTTGCTCCGGGGTGAGCAAGGACAAATCATCGCTCATTATCGGGGCCGATGAGACAAGTGTCTCCATCGCGAGATGGTAATCAGGCTCGGCAC
Source organism: Sphaerisporangium rubeum (assembly GCF_014207705.1). NCBI lineage: Bacteria > Bacillati > Actinomycetota > Actinomycetes > Streptosporangiales > Streptosporangiaceae > Sphaerisporangium > Sphaerisporangium rubeum. The sequence continues at coordinate 2,078,449 of NZ_JACHIU010000001.1, read as the reverse complement.
GGCCCCCGGTGACGGCGTAGGGACGGAAGAGCGGCTCGTCCTCGGTCCCGTCACCCCCCAGCATCACCGGATCCTGGAGGTCTGCAACTCGGCGCGCAAGGCGGGGGTGAGAACCTGCCCGACCCGCTCGACGAGCATCGTCATCTGGTAGGCCACCAGGCCCATGTCGCAGTCAGGCGACGCCAGGACCGCGAGACACGACCCGTCGCTGATGGCCATCACCAGCATGATGCCGCGCTGCATCTCGACCACCGTCTGCGTGACCCCGCCGCCGTCGAAGACGCGGGACGCACCCACCGTGAGGCTCAGCAGGCCCGCGGCGACCGCGGCGAGCTGGTCGGCCCGGTCCGGCGGGAATCCCTCGGAGTTCGCGAGGCGCAGTCCGTCGGCCGAGACGACGACGGCGTGCGCCACGCCAGGCGTCCCGCCGACGAACTCCGTGATCAGCCAGTCGAACCTGCGTGCCTCGTGACTCAGGTCGATCATGAGCCCCTCCTCATCGCGTTCATTGCGTACTGCCGGTTCTGCTGCGGCCGGCGCCGGTGTCGCGGATCAGTCACCGGCCGGCCCCTCGGGACCGGGCCGGCGGGTGGCCGCCTCGGAGATGTCGGCGCGGCCACGCTGGATGCCCTGCTGGAAGCGGGACATCCGCGCGCGGACCACGTCGGCCGACACCTCGGGACGCGCGGGCCGCGGCGCGGGGGCCGCGGCGGGTGCGGGGGCCGGCGGCAACGAGCCCGGCACGAGATTGGCCTTCGGGGTGCGCTTCGGCAGGCCGGCCGCGGTGATGCCGCCGAGCGAGGGGTCCCGCACCGCGTCGGCCGCTCGGCGGCCCTGGTCGGCGCTCGTCCCCCAGCCGCCGGCCGGCACGGCCTCCTCGTCCTCGCGCCGGTCCGGCGTCGCGGGACCCTCGGGGGTCCCGGCCGCCTCGCCGTCGCGCGCGGCGTCGGGACGGCGGAACCACGCCGACTCCACCGCGGCGAAGATCGGCAGGTACTCGTCCCCCTGTTCCAGCGGCGAGCCGGCCGGTCCGGTACGCGGCCCGAGCGGCTCCGGGGTGACCGGTCCCCGCGCGTCGGCAGGCGGGCCGAACGGACCGGTGGGGGCCTCAGGCGCGAACCCTCCCGGGTGACCGGACGGACCGGACGGCGGCCCTCCGAACGTGTCGGGCCCGTCCGCGCGGGTCACGTACGGCTCGGGAGCGCGGGTCACGTACGGCCCGCTGTCGGCGGAGAACGGTCCGGACGGCACCCCGATCGGGCCGGCCGGGCCGGTGGCGGGGCCGGTGCGCGGAGACGCGGCCTGCCGGGGGACCTGCGGGGACTCGGCGTTGTGGGGACCGGTCGGCGGGTCGCCGAACGCGGAGACCGGGCCGGTGCCGGGTGTGGCGAACGGCGCGAAGGAACCGCTCGGCGCCGACGCGCCGTTGCCGCCGGTGACCGGTCCCCCCTGGTCGGCCCGCAGGCTCTGCTGCGGCGCCGCGGGGACGCGGCCGGCGTCCACCGTGATGAGCTGAGGCGGGAACAGCACCATGGCGATGAGGCCGGCCGAGTCCCCCCGGCGCATCTGCACGCGGATGCCGTGACGCAGCGAAAGGCGGCCGACCACGAACAGGCCCATGCGCCGGGACACCGAGACGTCCACCACCGGCGGGTCGGCGAGCCGCCGGTTGACGTCGGCGACCTCCTCCTGCGTCATGCCGATGCCGGAGTCGCTGATCGCGAGCAGCGCGCCGCCGCCTTCGATCATGCTGCTGGACACCACGACCCGGGTGGTGCCGGGGGAGAACGACAGCGCGTTCTCGACCAGCTCGGCGATGAGGTGGACCACGTCGTTGGCGGCGTGACCGGCGATGGCCGCGCTGCGGTGGACCTTCACCGTGACCCGCTGGTAGTCCTCGACCTCCGACAGCGAGGCGCGCACGACGTCCACGAGTTTGGCGGGCTGGCTGCGCTTGCGCGCGGCCTCGTGACCCGCGAGGACCAGGAGGTTCTCACTGTTGCGGCGCATGCGGGTGGCCAGGTGGTCCAGCTTGAACAGGTCCGCCAGGCGCCGGCCGTCCTCCTCGCCGCGCTCAAGGCCGTCGATCAGCGAGATCTGCCGTTCCACCAGGGTCTGGATGCGCCGCGACAGGTTGACGAACATCGCGTTGACGTTGCCGCGCAGCTGCGACTCCTCGGCGGCGAGGAACAGCGCCTGCCGGTGCACCTCGTCGAAGGCGGTGGCGACCTCACCGATCTCGTCGGCCGTGCCGACGAGGATGGGCTGGACGTCCGGCGCCTGCGTGGCGCCGTCCTCACGCATGCGGCGCACCGCGCTCGGCAGGCGGTACCCCGCGATCTCCAGGGCCTCCGCGCGCAGGCGGCGCAGCGGACGCACCATGGAGCGCGCGATCAGCACGGTGGTGGTCAGCACGAGCAGGAGCAGTGCGAGGATCAGGACGCCGGCGATGATGGCGTTGCGGCGCTCGGTGGACTCCAGCGCGACACCGCGGCTCGCCACGCCGGAGGCGACGCGCTGCTCCACCTGGCCGAGCAGGTCGATGGTCTTGGTGCTGTCGTCGAACCACTGCTTGATCGCCGAGGCCCGGCCCGCGGCGTCCCGGATCGGCAGGTTGCGGCTGGCCAGGGCGATGGCCCATGACTTGGTCAGCTCGGCCCTGATGACCTCCCCTCCCTGCACGGTCTGCGCGAGCAGCCGTCCGTTGTCGGCCCCCGCCTCGGCGTTGAAGGAGTTCAGCTCGGCCCGCTGCCGTGACCGCGAGGCGATGAACGCCTCAAGCGTGTCCGGCGTGAAGTTGCGTCCCCGTGCCAGCGTGCCGAGGAGCGTGCCGCGTTGCTGCGACGCCTCCTCCTTGGCGTGCGCGAGCGCGATCAGGCCACGCGAACCACTGGTGAGCTGCGGGTCATCGCTGTGCTGCAGAAGCTCGTCGTGCAGGCGCAGCACCGCGGCGACGACGGTGCCGTACTCGGCGGGCCGGCCGCTCTCGCGGATCACGGCGAGCGCGTCCAGCCGCGTGCCGACCTGGCGCGCGTCCTCGACGGCACGAGCGCCGTGCTCGGGGCCGATCCCGGCGACGTCCTCGCGGACCTTGGCCGCCGCGGCGTCCACGACCTCACGCTGCCGCGCCAGCGGCGTCCGCTGCTGCCGGGACACCTGCGACCAGATGGCTCTGTCGCGTTCCAGTCCGAGCGCCGCCGCGAGCGCGCGCAGGTCGGCGGCCGACGCCGCCTCGGTGGCGTGCCGCTGGTAGGTCCCCACGCTTTCGATGGACGAGACCACCCGTAGTCCCGCGAGCAGCACGCCGACGACGGTCGGCACGAGGATCAGCGCCGTGAGCCGGGCCGGCACGCGCCAGTTGCGCAGCGAGAGCCGTGAGATCCGTTCCCGGCCGTGCTGGCCGTGCTGTCCCTGCCGGGTACGTGGCCGGTCGCCGCCGCGCCGCCGTTCTCTCGCCGAGTGGCCGCCCTCAGAGACCTGTCCGGCTCCCCCCGGTTCCTTGTTCTCTGCCATCCGTACCGTGCCACCCCCCGCGATCTTCCATGCATGGATGACGGCATGGCCGATAAGTACATAAGCGGGCATAATTCGACCACAAGGTCACGGATGTCGACGCCAGAATGGCTCAGTTGAACATAATCGTTATGATCCACTCCGCAAAGCCGCAGGTGAGCACAGGAGTAGCCGCTCATCTCTCAAGGTGATGATCCACCGGACGAAACCTTGAGTGGATCTTGCGCAGGCGTCGCCATCGGACCACCCCGGACCATTTCGGTCCGTCCCGAAGTCCGTACGACCCACGCCTCCGCACGGGTCAGCGGAGCGCGGCGAGGACGTGTTCCCTTACCTGGATGCGTTGCTCGGGATCGGTGAGAGGACGGCCCGCGCGGTCGACCACGTAGAAGACGTCCACCGCCTCGGCGCCGAGGGTCTCCACCCTGGCGGCGCGGACGTCGAGGTTGCATTCGCCGAAGGCCCTGCCGATGCGCCACAGCAGACCGGGACGGTCATGAGCGCGGACCTCCACCACCGTGGCGGTCTGCGACGCGTCGTCCACCAGGCTCACCCGGGGTGGCGCCACGGGAACGCGCGCGGGACGCAGCGACCTGGTGCGGCGGGCCAGGCGTTGCTCGATGTCGAGGCGGCCCGCGAGGACCAGGCGCAGGTCGGCCTCCAGGGTCGCCGGGTCCGGCGGGGTGCCGTACTCGGGGACGACGGCGAACTCGATGACGGCGGTCGACGACGCCGAGGCGGCCGAGGCCGAGCGAACCACCATGCGGTGGGCCGCGAGGACACCGGCGGCACGCCACAGCAGGCCGGGACGGTCGGGTGCCACCACCGTCACGGCGCCGCCGTTGATGCGCACGGCGCCGCCGCCGTGGCGGGCCAGGGACGCCTGCTGCGGCGACAAGGCAGGCGCGGGGGCCGGCGCGCTGCCGGAGAGCACCGAGCGGACCCGGCGCACAAGCTCGGAGACCAGCGACGCCTTCCACGTGTTCCACGCGGCCGGACCGGTGGCGTGGCCGTCCGCCACGGCGAGCGCGGCCAGCAGCTCCAGCACCAGGCGAGAGCCGACGGCCTCGGCGACGCGCTCGATGGTGACCGGGTCGTCCAGGTCGCGGCGCGTCGCGGTCTCGGGAAGCAGCAGATGGTGGCGGACCACGGTGGCGAGAATGTCGACGTCGGCCTGAGGCAGGCCCATGCGCGCGCCGATGTCCCTGGCGACGACCTCACCGGTGGTGGAGTGGTCGCCGGGCCAGCCCTTGCCGACGTCGTGCAGCAGCGCGGAGATCAGCAGCAGGTCGGGCCGCGCCACCTCACGGGTGAACGACGCCGCGCCGGCCGCGGTCTCGATGAGGTGGCGGTCCACGGTGAAGCGGTGCACGGGGTTGCGCTGCGGCCGGTGCCGCACCCGCTCCCAGTCGGGGATGAGCCGCACGATGACGCCGGCCTGGTCGAGCTCCTCCCACACCGGGACGGCGGCACGGCCGGCGCCGAGCAGCGCCACCAGCGCGTCGCGCGCCTCGTCCGGCCAGGGGACCGGCATCGGCGGGGACTGCGCGGCGAGCAGCGACACGGTGGCCGGCGCGATCGGCAGGCCCGCCTCCGCGGCGGCGGCCGCCGCGCGCAGGATCAGCACGGGGTCGTCCTTGGGGTTCACCCCGCGCGCCAGCACCACCTCGCCGCCGTGCTCGACGACGCCGTCGGCGAGCGGCCTGCGGCCCCGAGGCGCGGGACCGGACAGCAGACGGTCCACGGTGCGCCATGTGGCGTCGAAGGCGTGCGAGATCGTGCGGCCCGCCTCGGCGAGGCGCCGCATCAGCGCCTCGGCGTCCAGCAGGCCGAGCGCGCCGGCCACGGCGTCCTGTTCCTGCAGCACCAGGCGGTCGGCGCCGCGCGCGGTGACCAGGTGGAGGCCGTGCCGGACATCGAGCAGAAGTTCGTAGGCCTCGCGGACGCGCGGCCCCGGCGCGGAGGCGACCCAGGCGGCGGCGACCGCCTGCATGGCCTGGACGTCGCGCAGGCCGCCACGGGAGTCCTGGAGGTCGGGTTCGAGGAGGAAGGCCAGCTCGCCTGAGGACTCGGCGCGCTTGTCGGCCGCCTCCCGCAGTTCGGCGAGCCTGCGCCGCGAGTCGGCGCGCCATTCGGCGAGCACCGCCTCGCGTGCGGCCCTCGTCAGCTCGGGGTCCCCGGTCACGTGCCGGGCCTGGATCAGGCCGAGGACCGCCTTGAGGTCCTCCCTGGCCACCTTGGTGACCTCGTCGACCGTGCGGACCGAGTGGTCGAGGCCCAGCCCCGAGTCCCAGATGGGGTACCAGATGCGGTCCGCGATGCGGGCCACGTCGTCCTGGCCGTTGTGGATGAGGACCAGGTCGAGGTCACTACCTGGGGCGAGCTCCCCTCGCCCCAGGCTGCCGACCGCGACCAGAGCGACACCGCTGCCCGCGTAGGGCGTGCCGGCCCCTGCGGGTGCGGTGCCGGCACCTGGTGACAGGCCGCCGGCACCGCGCTCGTCCGCGGTCGCGAACCCGCTCTTCGTCCCCCCGGGCCAGGCCCGGCCGTCCCGGCCGTACGGCTGCGGATGCGCCGTGCGGAACAGGTCGGCCAGCCAGCGATCGATGTCCGAGGTCCGCTCTTTGCGGGCCGCGGCGTATGAGCGAGCGTCGCCTCTCATCATCCCGTCAAAGGGCTTCCGGTCCGCGTTCTCCCGTGCGGACCCGGACGACCGTCTCGACCGGCACGGACCAGACCTTCCCGTCACCGATCTTGCCGGTCTGAGCGGCCTTGACGACGACGTCGATGACGTCCTCGGCGTCCTCTTCCTCGGCGAGGATCTCCACGCGGACCTTGGGCACCAGGTCCACCTGGTACTCGGCGCCACGGTAGACCTCGGTGTGGCCGCGCTGCCGGCCGTAGCCGCTGGCCTCGCTGACGGTCATGCCCTTGACGCCGAACTGCTCCAGCGCCGCTTTCACGTCGTCGAGCTTGAAGGGCTTGATCACCGCTGTGATGAGCCTCATGCTTCTACCTTCTTAGCCACTGATGGGACAGGACCGTTCACCGACGCCGAGACACCGGAGGCGTGAACGGAGCCGAGGTCGTAGCCGGTCTCGGCGTGGGTGGTGATGTCGATGCCGGTGACCTCTTCCTCTTCGGGGATACGGAAGCCCATCGTCTTGTCGATGATCTTGCCGATGATCCACGCGAGGACGAAGGAGTAGATGCCGACGACGACCGGGCCGAGAATCTGGCGTCCGAGCTGGGTCAGGCCACCACCGTAGAACAGACCCTCGGCCTGCGGGTCGAGGAAGGGGTAGGCGGCGAAGAAACCGAGCGAGATGGCGCCGAGCGCGCCACCCACCAGGTGGACGCCGACCACGTCGAGCGAGTCGTCGTAGCCGAACTTGTACTTCAGGCCGACCGCGTACGCACAGACCGCACCGGCGAGCGCACCGATGACACCGGCGGCCCAGGGGTCGACGAAACCACAGGCGGGAGTGATGGCGACCAGACCGGCCACCGCGCCGGAGGCGACGCCGAGCGTCGTGGAGTGACCGTCGCGAATCTTCTCGACCAGGATCCAGGCGCCGGCGGCGATGGCCGTGGCGATCTGGGTGTTCATGAACGCGAGACCCGCGGTGCCGTCGACCGCCAGCTCAGAGCCGGCGTTGAAGCCGAACCAGCCGAACCACAGCAGGCCGACGCCGAGCAGGACCAGGGTCAGGTTGTGCGGACGCATCGGGTCCTTGCGCCACCCGGTGCGCTTGCCGAGCACGAGGGCGAGCGCGAGACCCGCCGCACCGGCATTGACGTGGACCACCGTGCCGCCGGCGAAGTCCTCGATGCCGAGTTCGGTGAGCCAGCCGCCGCCCCACACCCAGTGCGCGACGGGGAAGTACACGACGGTCGCCCAGATCACCGAGAACACCACCCACGCGCCGAACTTGGCACGGTCGGCGATGGCGCCGCTGATCAGGGCGACGGTGATGATGGCGAAGGTGAGCTGGAACGCCGAGAACACCAGGGACGGCATGCCGGTGCCGTCGTCCTTGGTGGCGGTGTCGACAAGGCTCTGCAGGCCGATGGCGTCCAGGCCACCGACGAACTTGTTGAGGAACTCGCTACCGTTGGTGGTGAAGGCGAAGGAGTGCCCGTAGAGCATCCAGGCGATCGTGACCGTGATGATGCTGACGAATGACATCATCATCATGTTCAGGACACTCTTGGCCCGGGTCATGCCTCCATAGAAGAACGCAAGGCCCGGGGTCATGAGCAGCACCAGTGCGGTGGCCGCGAGCATCCAGGCTGTGGTGCCGCTATCGATCTTCATTCGATGCGACCCTCCTTACAAAATGGCGTGTGGCCGATTTCTCCCGCAGTGGGCGCTCCAGGGCTTCATTGACCGGCTGCGCACTGACGTTGGCCGAAAGCGTGTTCTTCCGCCGTTTCAGGTCCTTACCTGTGGTGTTTCACGTAGGTGAAACTCGCGGACACAGTGTTTCGGCCAGGTTTCGGATCGGCCAGCGACCCTTATCGGTACGTCTCTAACTGGACGCACGCATGGGGCCGGCGACGCCGGAGGCGACCCCAGGGGGCCGCCTACCTGCGTCGCGACACGGTCCGGCACGCCACCGGACCGTCACAAAAGGAAGATAAGGGTGAATCTCGCGCGGTGCGCGGTCGCGTCACGCGGCCGTCTGCGCGAGCTTCCGCAACCGGGCCAGCGCGTCGCGCTCCATGCGGCGGGCCCGGTCGCGGCCGATGCCGTACCGCTCGCCGACCTCCGTGAGGGTGTGCTCACGACCGTCGACCAGACCGTAACGCCACCGCAACATCTCGCGGAGCTGTCCCTCCAGGCCGTGCAGCCAGACCTCCAGCCGCTCGCGGTCGAGGGTGTCCATCGCCTGCTGCTCGGGGTCGGCCCAGGTGTCGTCGGCGATCATGTCGCCGAGCTCGGTCTCGTCCTCGTCACCCACGCCGAGCTGGAGGGAGACCGGGTCGGAGGCCCAGCGGCGCAGCTCGCGCACCCGCTCGATCGGCAGGTCGAGCAGCGCGGCGAGGTCGTCGTCGGTCGGCTCGGTGTCGAACTCGGCCATCAGGTCACGGCGGACCCGCATGAGCCGGGTCATCTGCTCGCCGGCGTGGGTCGGCAGCCGCACCGGCCGCGCCTGCTCGTGGATGGCGCGGCCGACGGACTGGCGGATCCACCACGTGGCGTAGGTCGAGAACTTGTAGCCACGGCTGTAGTCGAACTTCTCCACGGCGCGCACGAGACCGAGGTTGCCCTCCTGCACCAGGTCGATCAGCGGCATCCCCCGCCCGGAGTACTTCCGGGCCACCGCGACGACCAGCCGGAGGTTCGCCTGGATGAACTCGTCCTTGGCCCGCTGCCCCGAAACCGCGAGCCGTTCGAGCTCCTCGTCGGTGGCGTCCCCGTGCTTCGGCTCGGGGTCACCGCCGTCCAGGAGCTGCTCGGCGAACAGGCCCGCCTCGATGCGCTTGGCGAGCTCGACCTCCTGCTCCGCGCTCAGCAGCGGCACCCGGCCTATCTCCGCCAGATACGTGCCGAGCAGGTCCCTGTCCGCGACCTGCTGCTCCTGCGTCCGATTCCCCGTCGGCCTTGCCATCGGCACCTCGTCTCGCCGCCCGCCGTATTGAGCGGGTGGAGCGGGGCTGACCCCGCTCTCCCCCTGCTTGCCCCCAACAACGAACAGTTCACGGCAAAGATTCCCTAAAGAGATAGGACCGGAGAACGGTTTCCTGTGTCCTTCTCAAGGATGAGCCGCATACCCCCAGCGCCTGCCTGAGGAGAAAAAGACCCGAAGGGGACCGCGGGAAAAACGGCGCCTGACCGGTGAATATCGTCAGGTGAGGGGGCCGGCCGCCGGCCGCACGATGATCTCGGTGACATGCGCGTCGTCACCGGTGCCGAGCGTGGCGAGAACGGCGCGGGCCACCGACTCCGGAGCGAGGTAGCGGCCGGGCTCGTACTCGCCGCCTTCCTGCTCGCGCACCGATCGCTGCATGTCGGTGTCGACCCGGCCGGGGTAGACCGTGGTGACGCGCACGCCGTTGTCCGCCTCCTCCAGCCGCAACGCGTCGGCGAGCGCGCGCAGCGCGAACTTGCTCGCCGCGTAGGCACCCCAGTTCGGCGCGGCGCGCCGCCCCGAGCCGGAGTTGATCATCACGACGTGGCCGCGAGCGATGCGCAGCGCCGGCAGCAGCAACCGGGTGAGGGTGGCGACGGCCGTGACGTTCACCTCGAACATCTCGCGCCACGCCACCGCCGGCAGCTCCGCGATCGTGCCGAGCCGCGCCACACCCGCGCTGTGCACCAGCACGTCCAGCCGCTCCACGCCGGCCACCGCCTCGGCGACGGCCCGCTCGTCGGTCAGCTCCACCGGCCACGGCCGTGCGCCGAGCTCGGCGCACACGTGCTGGAGCGCCGTGCTCTCGCGGCCGCCGAGCAGCAGGTCGTACTCAGGCGCGAGCGCGCGGGCCACCGCGGCCCCCACGCCGCGTGAGCCACCGGTGATCAAAGCGACGGGTCTTCCCATGCCTCTCACCCTAGGCCCGGCCGGTTCCGCCGCAGCAGGCGAGCAGCGCTGTGAGCGTAAACCGGTTGACCTTCCCCCTGGCGGAGGGCCAAGAATCATCCGCTGACACGGAGAGGAAAAGATGTGATTATCACCGCGACAAGCTTGAAGAAGACATTCACCACGCGAAGCCGCAAAGGTCAGCAGACCGTCGAGGCGGTCAAAGGCATCGACCTCGCCGTCGAGACCGGTGAGATCTTCGGCGTGCTCGGCCCGAACGGCGCGGGGAAGACCACCACGATGCGCATGCTGTCCACGCTCATCGCCCCCACCGGCGGCACCGCGCAGGTGGCGGGGTACGACCTGGCCAAGGAGCCGTACGAGATCCGCCGCCGCATCGGATACGTCAGCCAGGCCGGCGGGGTGGACGAGAACAACGGCGCGCGCGCCAATCTGATGCTCGCCGCGCGCGTCAACGGCCTCGGCAGGGCCGAGGCCGCCGAGCGGGTCGAGGAGATGCTCACCGCGTTCGACCTCACCGAGTTCGCCGACCGGCCGGGACGCACCCTTTCCGGCGGTCAGAAGCGGCGGGTCGCCATCGCGCTCGGCCTCGTGCACCGGCCGCCGCTGCTGTTCCTCGACGAGCCGACCACCGGCCTCGACCCGCAGAACCGCGCCAACCTGTGGGACCAGATCCGGCTGCTGCGCCGCGAGGGCACCAGCGTGCTGCTGTCCACGCACTACCTCGACGAGGCCGACGCGCTGTGCGACCGCCTGGCGATCGTCGACCACGGCGAGATCGTCGCCGAGGGCACCCCCGCCGCACTCAAGCGTGAGGTGGCGAGCGACGTGGTGACGCTGCGCACCGGCGACACCGCTCCGCGAGACGCCGACCAGGACGCGCGGCCCGGCGTGAGCAAGCTTCTGGAGGCCCAGCCGTACACCAGGGAGGTGCGGGTGGACGGCGACGTGCTGCGTGTCTACCTCGACGACGGCGAGCACGCACTGCCGGGCCTGCTGCGTGTGCTGGAGGAGAGCGGCGTCGTGATCCGCTCCATCTCGCTGGACCGCGCCACCCTCGACGACGTCTTCCTGCACAAGACCGGCCGGTCCCTACGGGACGCCGCCGCCTGACCCACCGCCATCAGACCTGGAGAGACCCGTGCCCAACGTGCTCAAGCACACCGCGTTGTTCCTCGGCTACGAGCTGCGGAACAGCGCGCGCAACCCCGTCTGGCCGTTGTTCGGCATCCTGCAGCCGCTGCTGTACATGCTGATGTTCGCGCCACTGCTGGCCAGGCTCACCCCCGGCGTGCCTGAGGCCGAGACACTGAAACAGTTCACCCCCGGCATGATGATCATGATCGCGCTGTTCGGCTCCCTTTTCGTGGGCTTCGGCATGATCATGGAGATCCGTACCGGCGTCCTGGAGAGGCTCGCGGTGAGCCCGGTCAGCCGGCCGGCCATCGTGCTCGGCCGCACCGTGCGCGACATGATCATCCTGGTGGTCCAGGCGCTGCTCATCGTGGTGCTCGGCCTCGTCATGGGGATGCGGCCCAGCCTGCCGGGCCTCGCGCTGTTCATCGGCCTGATGGCGGTGACCGGCCTGTTCGCCTCCGGCCTGTCGTACGGCCTCGCGCTCGCGCTGCGCGACGAGAACGGCATGTCGCAGATCATGCAGCTCTTCGCGCTGCCACTGATCCTGCTGACCGGCATCCTGCTGCCCATCTCGCTCGCGCCGCAGTGGATGCAGGTCATCGCCAAGTTCAACCCGCTCTACCACGCGGTCGAGGCGGGCCGTGCGCTGTTCGACGGAAGGCTCTCCGACGGCTCGGTCCCGTTGTCGTTCGGGCTCATGGCGGTTCTCGCGCTGGTCACCGTGTGGTGGTCGGTGACGTCCATGCGCCGCCTCGCGGGCTGAACCCTTTCCGGCCGCCGGTCGCACCGGCGGGGAGACGTGCACGCGGCGAGGCCGATCGGAAGTTCTTCGAAGAACCACCAATCCGATCACGCCACCGCCGCGTATACGCGGATGAGGATCCCGGCCGGACCTCTCCCACTCCCGGACAACGACCGGTCGCACGGCGACCGGCGGCCCGAAAGGACCCGAGCGGCATGGAACTCCGGATCAACCGGCGATCTCTGATCGCGCTGGCGGCCGTGGGGGTGCTGTCGGCCTCCTCGTTCGCCGTGCTCCGCCCCGAGCCCGGCGGCGCGTCGTCCCACCGTGAGGCGCCGATGATCGCCGGCGACCCGCGCAACGACAACACCGACCTGTACGCCTTCGTCAGCCCGGACAAGCCGGACACCGTCACCCTCATCGCGAACTGGATCCCGTTCGAGGAACCGGTCGGCGGCCCGAACTACTACACGTTCGACACCCGGTCGCGTTACAACATCAAGATCGACAACAACGGCAACGGCAAGCCCGACATCACCTACCAGTGGACGTTCCGCGACGAGGACCGGCGCGGCGACGCCACCTTCCTGTACAACAACGGCCAGGTCACCTCGCTCAACGACCCGAACCTGCTGTTCCGCCAGCGGTACACCCTCAAGCGGTTCGACGCCAGGCACGGCTGGACCACGGTGATCAGGGACGGCGTGGTCGCGCCGAGCAACGTCGGCCCCGCCTCCATGCCGGACTACGCGAACCTGCGCAGGCAGTCGCTGCGCCGGCTCCCCGGCGGCGGCGTGACCTTCGCCGGCCAGGCCGACGAGGCCTTCTTCCTGGACCTGCGGGTCTTCGACCTGCTGTACGGCGGCGACCTGTCCGAGGTGGGCCAGGACACCACCAAGGGCTACAACGTGCACAGCATCGCGCTCCAGGTGCCGAAGGAAGACCTCGCGCTGCGCGGCGACGCCAGGCGCAACCCGGTCATCGGCGTGTGGACCACCACGGAGAAGTGGAGCCCCGGCGGCTTCAGGCAGGTGTCCCGCCTCGGCCATCCGCTGGTCAACGAGGTCGTCGTGCCGGCGGGGCTCAAGGACGCCTTCAACTCGCTCAGCCCGGACAAGGACGCGAGCATCCCCGCCGTGGTCAAGCGGGTCACCCACCCCGAGCTGCCGAAGCTGATCGAGGGCATCTACAAGATCCCCGCGCCGAAGACGCCGCGTGACGACCTGGTGCAGATCTTCCTCACCGGCATCGCCAAGGCCAACGGGCCGATCAAGGCCGACCTGAACTCGCAGATACTCAACAAGGACGCCGACCCGCGAGCGTTCCGGCCGTCCGAGATGCTGCGGCTCAACATGTCGGTCCCCCCTGCCGCCAACCCGCGGCGGCTCGGCCTGCTCGCGGGGGACGCGCAGGGCTTCCCCAACGGACGCCGCCTCGGCGACGACGTCGTGGACATCGCACTGCAGGTCATGGAAGGCGCCGCCCGCACCGGCAAGCTGGTCGACGCGCTCGCCGCCGGCGACAAGGTCGACGTCAACGACCGGCCGTTCCAGGCGACGTTCCCCTACATCCCGCTCCCCGGCTCCGCCGCCGTCAACACGCGCTGACCGCCTCCCCGGTCCCCGGCGTGTGCCGGGGACCGGGACATCTCAGGAGAGTTCACCATGCGCGACTTCCTCCGGCTGCGCAGGACGGCCGCCGCCGCGGCAGGCGTGCTCACCGTCGCGGTGGCCGTCACGGCGGGGGCCACGTTCCTCCCCACCGGCGCGCCGCCGGCCCGCACCGCCGCCGCGCCGGCCGACGTGTCCGGGGTGTCCGGCCCGGCGCCTGGCTCGGTGAAGGCGCTCCAGGAACGGCTGCGGCGGCTGCCGGGCGACCACCAGGCGTGGGCCGCGCTCGGCGCCGCGTACGTCCAGCAGGCCAGGGTCACGGCCGACCCGTCGTCCTACACCAAGGCCGAGCAGGCACTGGACCGGGCCGCGCGGCTCGCACCCGGCGACTTCGCCGTGCTGACCGGCCAGGCGGCGCTCGCGGCGGGACGGCACGAGTTCGCCGCCGCCGTGCGGCTGGCCCGCCGCGCCACCGAGGCCAACCCCTACGGCGCCACCGCGTACGGCGTGCTCGCCGACGCCTACACGCAGCTCGGCGACTACCCGGCGGCGTCCCGCGCGGTGCGCCGCATGACGGACCTGCGGCCCGGTGTGTCGTCCTTCACCCGCGCCTCGTACGACGCGGAACTGCGGGGGGACACCGCGACGGCCCGCACTCTCATGGAGGCCGCGCTCCAGGACGCCTTCACCCCCGAGGACCGCGCCTACTGCCGGTACCACCTCGGTGAGCTGTCCCTGCGTGCCGGTGACCTCGGCGCCGCCGTGCGGATGTACGACGAGGCGCTGCGCGCGTCACCCGGCTTCCTGCCGGCCCGTGCCGGGCTGGCCCGCGCCGCCGCGCTCGGAGGGGACCTGGAACGCGCCGCCGGCGGCTACGCCGAGGTGGTGGAGCGGCTCCCGCTGCCGCAGTACGTCGTCGAGTACGGCGAGGTGCTGGAGAAGCTGGGCCGGGACCCGTCGCCGCAGTGGACGCTGCTGCGCGCGCAGAAGGACCTCATGGCCGCCGCCGGCGTGCGCGACGACATCACGTGGGCCGAGTTCGAAGCCGACCACGGCTCCCCCGCCACGGCCGTACGGCACGCGCGCGCCGAGTACGCGCGCAACCCCAACATGGTGGCGGCCGACGCGCTCGCCTGGGCCCTGCACAAGGCGGGCCGTCCCCGCGAAGCCCTGCCGTACACACGCGAGGCCACGGCCCTCGGCTGGCGCAACGCGCTCATCGCACACCACCGCGCGCTCATCGAGAAAGCCACCGGCCGCGACACCACCCGGTTCACGGCACTGACCCGCGAATACAACCCCCGGTTCGACCCGGCACTCCCCTCTCTGGCGAGGTTCACGTGATCGCGCCGGCCGCCGTCACGCGGGACGGTTCTCGTCGCCGGCCCACCGGTACAACCTCCGACTCGACTCTGGCGAGGTTCGCATGATCGCGCTGGCCGTGGCCGCCGTGGTGGCGCTCCACCCGCTCGGCAACTTCACCGTCAACCATCACAACGGCCTTGAGGTGCGGCCCGGTCAGGTGCGGTCCACGGCCGTGGTCGACTACGCCGAACTGCCGGCCCTGCAGTCCGCGGCGCTCGTGGACACCGACCACTCCGGCGGCGCGTCCACAGCCGAACGCGCCGCGTACGCCGCGGCCACCTGCGGGGAGCTGGCCCGTTCCCAGCGGCTCGTCGTGGACGGAGCCTCGGTGCCATGGCGGGCCGGCCGGACCTCGTTCGAGTACCTGCCTGGTCAGGGGGGTCTGCGGACCGGCCGGTTGACCTGCGAGCTGTCGGCCTCGGTCCGTGTGTCGTCAACCGTGTCGCTCACCGACTCATTCCTCGGGGACAAGCTCGGCTGGCGCGAGATCACCGCCGTGGGGACTGGTCTGCGGCTCGCGCCATCCGGGGTGCCTGCCGACAGCCCCACCGATGTCCTGCGTACCTATCCCGAGGATCTGCTGGATGATCCGCTGGACCAGCGGTCCGTCACCCTGCGCGTCGCCGGGGTCTCTCCTGAAGCTGATCGCGGCGGAGCGGGCCTTCAGGCCGCCGGCGGCTTCGGGTTGCCGGGACCGCTCGGGGACGCGCTGGCCTCCCTGGACCGCACCTTCACCGGCCTCGTCGGCGGACGGTCCCTGACGGTCCCGCTCGGTCTGCTGGCGATCCTGCTCGCGGTCGTGCTCGGCGCCGGCCACGCGCTGATCCCCGGCCACGGCAAGACCATCATGGCCGCCTACCTGGCGGGCCGCCGCGGCCGTCCCAGGGACGCACTCGTCGTCGGCGCCACGGTGACGGCCACCCACACCGCCGGCGTCCTGGTCGTCGGCCTGCTGATCAGTCTGTTCTCGTCCCTAGCAGGCGAGTCGGTCCTGTCCTGGCTGGGCCTGGTGAGCGGCCTCCTCCTCGCCGTCCTCGGCACCCGCCTGTTCATCTCAGCCCTGAGAAACCGGAAGAGCCCACTCGGCCACGGACATGGACATGGCCACGGACACGGCCACGGACACGGACACGGCGAGGGTCACGAGAGGCAAGACCGTGCGGGCCTACTCGGCCTAGGGATCGCCGGAGGTCTGGTGCCGAGCCCTTCCGCGCTCATCGTCCTGCTCGGCGCGGCCGCACTGGGCCGTACGTGGTTCGGCGTCGCTCTCGTCGTGGCCTACGGCACCGGCATGGCCGCCACCCTGACCGCCACCGGCCTCCTCCTGGTCAAACTGTCCACCCGCCTGACCCGCCTCGCCACCACCCGCCAGGGCCTCGCGGCCCGCCTCGCCGGCTTGACCCCCGTAGGCACCGCCACCATGATCGTCGTCCTCGGCGGCGGCCTGGCCCTCCGCAGCCTCACCATGGCCCTGTGACCTGACCGGTGCCCCGCCGTACCAAGGCGCCGGATTCGCCGCACCACGTCCCACCGCGTCGGCGCCGTTCGAACCCCCGCGGGACACGGCGGTGAGCGACCCGGTCGCAGTCGCTCATCCCCGACCGACCAACCACCGGGCCGACCAACCACACACCACCACCAGGCCGACCCACCACTAGACGACCATCGGGCCGACCCCACCACCGGGCCGACCCCACCACCGGGCCGACCCCACCACCGGGCCGACCCCACCACCGGGCCGACCCCACCACCGGGCCGACCCCACCACCGGGCCGACCCGCCGCCGAAGGAGGTCGGGGTGTCAGGTGCGCATGCCGTATTCTCGGCGGATTTCCTTGGCGGTTTCCAGGATTTCGTCTTGGGTTCTCAGGAGTTTGGCTTCTGCTTCCTCGGTGCGGGCTTTGGCGGCGAGGCGGCGGTTGCCGGTGGATTTGGCGAGGTGATGGGTGGTTCGTGCCTTTAGTTGGCGGAGGTTCAGCTTGTCCAGGAGACCCATGAGTTTCGCCTTTCCATTGAGTGCCAGGGTTCACTCCCCTGGAAAGCGAGGTTCATGCGTGGGTCAGGCCAGGAAGGCGCGGAGCAGGGACGCGGTGGCGTCGAGGTGTTCGACCACGGCGCGGCGGGCGGCTTCGGGGTCGCCGGAGAGGATGGCGTCGACCATGGCGACGTGTTGGGTGGCGGCGTGGTCGATGTTGGGGCCGAGGACGGGGATGGCGTTGAGGAGGTCGGTCACTCGGAGGCGTGCGTCGGCGGCGGCTGCGGTGAGGAGGGGGGAGCCGGTGAGTTCGGCTATGGAGAGGTGGAAGGCGGTGTCGAGGCGGCGGTAGTCGCCTGGGGCGGCGTCGTTGACGTCGGCGAGGCGGCGCGACAGCAACGCGCGTTGGGGCTCGGTCAACTCGGTGGTGGCGAGGACTTGTGCGGCGCCGCATTCGATGGCCATGCGGAGGGTCAGTGCGTCGTCGAGTTCGCCCGGGCCCATCTCGGCCACGGCACGGCGCAGGTCGGCGGGGCCGGGACGGGGGGGCTGGTACACGACGAACGCTCCGCCGTACCGGCCGCGGCGGACGTCGAGGTAGCCCGACTCCTGCAGTGCGCGGATGGCCTCGCGGAGGGTGACGCGGCTGATGCCGAGCTGCGCGGCCAGTTCGCGTTCGGGGGGGAGTTTGCGGCCCGGCGCGACCACGCCGAGTTTGATCGCCTGTAACAGCCGCTCGACGGTCTCCTCGAAGGCGTTGCCTGCCCTGACCGGCCCGAGGAGCGCGACAAGCCGCGGCTCGGCCGTCATTCCTCCCACCTCCTGTCATCAATGGTAGGAGACCAGCGCTTTTCGCGGTCGCAGTGCGACCGCGACCGTTGACGTGAGGGTGCCGCTGATGCTTGCATGCCGCCAATGGTCTGATTCCAGACTTTTGACGGAAGGAGCGCCGTGCTCACCCTCGACGAACTGCGTGACGAGGTGACCGCCGGTCGGGTGGACACCGTGCTGCTCGCCATCACCGACATGCAGGGACGCCTCCAGGGCAAGCGGCTCGCCGCGCGGTACTTCCTGGAGGAGGTGCTCGACCACGCCGCCGAGGGGTGCAACTACCTTCTCGCGGTGGACGTCGACATGAACACCGTCGGCGGTTACCGCATGTCGTCGTGGGACCGCGGGTACGGCGACTTCGTCATGAGACCCGATCTGTCGACGCTGCGCCGCGTGCCTTGGCAGGAGGGCACGGCGCTCGTGATGGCCGACATCGTGTGGGAGGACGGCACGGAGGTGCCGGCCTCGCCGCGGCAGATCCTGCGCGGTCAGCTCGCGCGGCTCGCCGAGCGCGGCTGGCAGGCGTACGTCGGCACCGAGCTGGAATTCTGCGTCTACACCGACAGCTACGAGAGCGCGTGGTCCAAGGCGTACCGCGACCTCACCCCGGCCAATCTGTACAACGTGGACTACTCCCTGCTCGGCACCGCACGCGTGGAGCCGCTGCTGCGCCGTGTGCGGCTCGGCATGGAGGGGGCCGGCATGTACGTCGAGTCTGCCAAGGGTGAGTGCAACCTCGGCCAGCACGAGATCGCCTTCCGGTACGCCGAGGCGCTGGCGACGTGCGACAACCACACGATCTACAAGAACGGCGCCAAGGAGATCGCGGCCCAGGAAGGCATGTCGATCACGTTCATGGCGAAGCCGAACCAGCGTGAAGGCAACTCCTGCCACATCCACATCTCGCTGCGCGACACCGAGGGCCGGCCGGTGATGGCAGGCGACGGGCCGTACGGGCTGTCGAAGACCGGCGAGCATTTCATCGCGGGTCAGCTCGCCGCGCTGCGGGAGCTGACGCTGATGTACGCACCGAACGTCAACTCCTACAAGCGGTACGTGGACGGCAGTTTCGCGCCGACGGCCGTCAAGTGGGGGGTGGACAACCGCACCTGCTCGTTGCGGCTGGTCGGCCACGGTCACTCGCTGCGGGTGGAGAACCGCGTGCCGGGAGGTGACGTCAACCCCTACCTCGCGGTCTCGGCGCTGGTCGCGGCGGGTCTGAAAGGCATCGACGACGAGCTGCCGCTTGAGGAGCCGTACACCGGCAACGCCTACTCGTCCGGCGCGGAGCGGGTGCCGAGCACGCTGCGGGAGGCGCTGGCGCTGTGGGAGGGCTCGCGGATCGCCACGTCGGCGCTGGGTGAGGAGGTCGTGGAGCACTACGCCAACAACGCCAAGGTGGAGTTGGCCGCCTTCGACGCGGCCGTCACCGACTGGGAGCTTTTCCGGGGATTCGAGCGGATGTGACATGAAAATCATCAATCCGGCCACCGAGGACGTGCTGGCCGACGTCGAACCGGCCGGTCGCGGTGAGACCGACCGCGCCGTGGCGCGGGCCAAGGCCGCGTTCCCCGCCTGGCGGGACGTCGCTCCGGGGGACCGCGCGCGGCTGCTGCGGCGGTTCGCCGACCTCGTGGACCGGCACGCCGAGGAACTGGCCGAGCTGGAGCTCGCCAACTGCGGTCACACCATCGGCAACGCGCGGTGGGAGGCCGGCAACGTCCGCGACGTGCTGCATTACTACGCCGGAGCGCCGGAGCGCGACTTCGGCAGGCAGATCCCGGTGGCCGGCGGGGTGGACATCACCTTCCACGAGCCCCTCGGCGTCGTCGCCGTGATCGTGCCGTGGAACTTCCCCATGGTCATCATGACGTGGGGTGTCGCGCCGGCGCTCGCCGCCGGCAACACCGTCGTCGTGAAGCCCGCCGAGTGGACGCCGCTGACCGCGATGCGGCTCGCCGCACTCGCCTTGGAGGCCGGCCTCCCCGAGGGGGTGCTCCAGGTGCTGCCGGGAGCCGGGGAGGTCGCCGGGGCCCGGCTCGTGGAACATCCGGACGTCCGCAAGATCGTGTTCACCGGTTCCACCGAGGTCGGCAAGCAGATCGCGGCCACGGCGGCGCGCACCGTCAAACGGGTCACGCTGGAACTCGGCGGCAAGAGCGCCAACATCGTGTTCGCCGACGCCGACCTCGAACGGGCCGCGGCGTCCGCGCCTGGCGCGGTGTTCGACAACAGCGGACAGGACTGCTGCGCCAGGTCGCGGGTGCTGGTGGAGCGGCCGGTGTACGAGGAGTTCCTGGAACGGCTGGAGCGTGCCGTGGCGGCCGTCGTCGTCGGGGACCCGCGCGACCCCGGCACCGACATGGGGCCGCTGATCAGCGCCGACCACCGCGACCGGGTCGCGTCGTACGTGACCGGCACGCCGCGTTTCCAGGGCACCTGTCCGGCGGGGAAGGGGTTCTGGTTCCCGCCGACCGTGCTCACGCACGCCGCGCTGGACGAGCGGGCCTTCACCGAGGAGATCTTCGGTCCGGTGGTCGGCGTGGTGCCGTTCGACGACGAGGCGCACGCCGTGCGCATCGCCAACGACACGCCGTACGGACTGTCGGGATCCATCTGGACCGAGAACGTCGGCCGTGCGCTGCGGGTGGCGCGGGCCGTCGAGGCGGGGAACCTCTCGGTCAACTCGCACTCCTCGGTGCGGTACTGGACGCCGTTCGGCGGCTACAAGGAGTCCGGGCTCGGCCGTGAGCTCGGACCGGACGCGCTGGCCGCCTTCACCGAGACCAAGAACGTCTTCATCGCTCACTGAGATCAGGAGAGATCGCCGATATGCAACGTCTGCAGGACCGTGTCGCCGTGATCACCGGAGCGGCGGGAGGCATCGGGCTCGCCACCGCGCGCCGGCTCGCCGAGGAAGGCGCCAAGGTCGTGTGCGCCGACCTCGACGAGGAGGGAGGTGCCAAGATCGCCGACGAGGTCGGCGGGCTGTTCGTCCGGGTCGACGTCACCAGCGAGGAGGACGTGGCCCGCATGTTCGAGACGGCCGTCGAGACGTACGGCCGTCTGGACGTCGCCTTCAACAACGCCGGCATCTCGCCGCCGGACGACGACTCCATCCTGACCACCGGCATCGAGGCGTGGCGGCGGGTGCAGGAGGTCAACCTCACCAGCGTGTACCTGTGCTGCAAGCACGCCATCCCGCACATGCGGCGGCAGGGCAAGGGGTCCATCATCAACACCGCGTCGTTCGTCGCGGTGATGGGGTCGGCGACGTCCCAGATCTCCTACACCGCGTCCAAAGGCGGCGTGCTGTCCATGACCAGGGAACTCGGCGTGCAGTTCGCACGCGAAGGGATCCGCGTGAACGCGCTGTGCCCGGGGCCGGTGGACACGCCGTTGCTGCGGGAACTGTTCGCCAAGGACCCCGAGCGTGCGCAACGGCGGCTGGTGCACGTGCCGATGGGCCGGTTCGCCGAGGCGTCCGAGATCGCCGCGGCGGTCGCGTTCCTCGCCTCCGACGACGCGAGCTTCATCACCGGGGCCGAGTTCCTGGTGGACGGCGGCATCTCCGGCGCGTACGTCACCCCGCTGTGATGGGGACGTACCGGCCGGTCATCGGCATCACCTGCTACGTCGAACCCGCCGCCTTCACCGTATGGCGGATGACGGCCGCGCTGCTGCCGTACGACTACGTCGAGCGGGTCGCGGCGGCCGGCGGCCAGCCCGTGATCGTGCCACCCAGCGGGGACCCGGCGCCGCTCGTGGAGCGGCTGGACGGGCTCATCGTCGCCGGCGGCGGCGACCTGGACCCCGCCAGGTACGGCGCGGCGCCGCACGACCGGACCGGGTACGTGCGCGGCTTCCGGGACGAGGCGGAGTTCGCGCTGGTCGGCGCGGCGCTCGCCGCCGGGTTGCCGCTGCTCGGCATCTGCCGCGGCCTGCAGGTGCTCAACGTCCACCTCGGCGGCACCCTGCACCAGCACCTGCCGGACGTCGTCGGCCACGCGGCGCACGCGCCGGCACCCGGTGAGTTCGGTCACCTGCCGGTGCGGGTCGCCGAAGGCAGCAAGCTGGCCGGCGTGCTCGGCGCCGGGCCGGCCGACGCCGCGCACTACCACCACCAGGCGGTGGACCGGCTCGGCGACGGGCTGACGGTGTCCGCCGTCGCCGAGGACGGCACCGTCGAGGCGGTCGAGCTCGCGGGACACCCGTTCGCGCTCGGCGTGCAGTGGCACCCCGAGACCTCCGCCGACAGCCCCCTGTTCTCCGCCTTGGTGGCCTCCGCCGCGCCTGCCTCCCGTTGGTAGGGTGGGCCGGAACACCGGCGACCCCGTGCGGGAGAGCGTCCTGGCATCCGGTCAGGACCCCTGAAGGAGCAAGTCCTCCCACGAACCTCACAAGGCAAAGGACCGCGCGGGTCAGGTGGCCTCTGGAAAGAAGGCTCGTCCTCGACGAGCCTCGCCGAAGGTGAAAGTCCGGTAAAACTCGGGCGAAACTCTCAGGCACCGATGACAGAGGGGGAGGATGCTGACATCCGACCCTGCCTGAGGTGTGAGACATGTCCAAACCCACGCCGCTCCGCGAAGTACACGAGAGTCTCGGTGCGACGCTCACCGACTTCGCCGGCTGGCTGATGCCGCTGCGGTACGGCAGCGAGTCGGCCGAGCACAACGCGGTCCGCCAGGCCGCCGGCCTGTTCGACCTCTCCCACATGGGGGAGATCTTCGTCACGGGCCCGCAGGCCGGCCAGGCTCTCGACCACGCGCTGGTGGGCCACCTGTCGGTGCTGGAGCCCGGCCGGGCCCGGTACACCATGATCTGCGCGCCGGACGGCGGGGTGCTGGACGACCTGATCGTCTATCGCCTCCCCGGCGGGGAATACATGGTCGTGGCCAACGCCTCCAACTACCTCAAGGTCGCCGAGGAGCTCACCGCGAGGTCCGCCGGCTTCGACGCCGAGGTGGACGACCGCTCCGAGGCGTACGCGCTGGTCGCGGTGCAGGGACCACGGGCCGCCGAGATCCTCGCGACGCTCACCGACGCCGACCTGGCCGGGCTCAAGTACTACGCCGGCCTCCCCGGCACCGTCGCCGGGGTCGACGCGTTCATCGCGCGCACCGGCTACACCGGCGAGGACGGCTTCGAGCTGTTCGTCGCCGCCGAGCGTGCCGTCCCCCTCTGGGAGGCCCTCACCAAGGCCGGCGAGCCGCACGGCCTGCGTCCCGCCGGGCTGTCGGCCCGCGACACCCTGCGCCTCGAGGCCGGCATGCCGTTGTACGGCAACGAGCTGAACGCCGGCCTCACCCCCTTCGACGCCGGTCTCGGCCGCGTCGTGAAGTTCGGCAAGCCGGGTGACTTCGTCGGTCGCGCCGCGCTCGCCGCACTCAAGGACGTCCCCCCGCGCCGGCGCCTCACCGGCCTGGTCGCGCGGGGCCGCCGAGTGCCACGCCACGGTTACCCCGTGGTGCTGAGCGTGGACGGCACCGTCGTCGGCGAGATCACCAGCGGCGCGCCGTCCCAGTCACTCGGCAAGCCGATCGCGATCGCCTACGTGGACACCGAGGTGTCCGGCGGCCTCGCGGTCGACATCCGTGGCAGCCATGAACCGGTCGACCTCGTCGACCTGCCCTTTTACCGGAGGTGCATGTGAGCAGCATTCCCGAGGAGCTCAGCTACACCAAGGAGCACGAGTGGATCGCCGGCCTCGATGACGGCCCCGTCGTCACCGTGGGGATCACGGCCTACGCCGCCGAGTCCCTCGGCGACGTCGTCTTCGTCCAGCTCCCCGAAGCCGGCAGCACCCTGCAGCCCGGCGAGGCCGTAGGCGAGGTCGAGTCCACCAAGTCCGTCAGCGACATCTACGCCCCCATAGGCGGCGAAGTCGTCGAGATCAACGAATTCGTGGTGGACGACCCGTCCCTGGTCAACTCCGACCCGTACGGCGAAGGCTGGCTCTTCCGCATCCGCGTCTCCGGCGACCCCGAGGACCTCCTCACCCCGGAGGAATACACCACCCTCACCACCACAGACTCCTGACGACCCACACCCCGACCCTCGGCCGACCCCTTCGGCCGAGGCCCCACCCCTGCTCACCCACCTCCCGAACGTCCTGACCGACACCCCACCCACCCGACTCCACGACCGGCGCCGTCGGAGGCCAAGTCCCGAACGTCCTGACCGACACCCCACCCACCCGACTCCACAACCGGCGCCGTCGGAGGCCAAGTCCCGAACGTCCTGACCGACACCCCACCCACCCGACTCCACAACCGGCGCCGTCGGAGGCCAAGTCCACACCCACGCCGGCACTCCACACCACCGGCACCTGTTCCCCACCGCCAGCCGCCGGTCGTTGCCGGCGCCGCGACGGCGGGAACCACGTACGGCGAAGCCGGCGCCGCGTACGGCGGTGAGTCGCCGGACGCGCGGGGAAGTACCACGTACCACGCTCCAGAAGGGCCACCACCATGGCGATCAGCGTCTTCGATCTGTTCAAGATCGGCATCGGCCCGTCGAGCTCACACACCGGCGGTCCCATGGCGGCTGCGCACAAGTTCGCACGCGGCCTGCACCAGGACGGCCTGCTGGAGAAGACCACGAGAATCCAGGTCATCCTCTACGGCTCACTCGGCCTCACCGGAAAGGGCCACGGCAGCGACAAGGCCGTGCTGCTCGGCCTCTCCGGTGAGAAGCCGGAAACGGTCGACGTGGACACGGTGCCGGAAAAGCTCGCGGCCATGCGTGAGACCGGCAAGGTCAAGATCTACGCCGAGCAGGAAATCCCCTTCGAAGTAGGCGAGGACCTCGTCTTCGAACGCAAGATCTCCCTCCCCCGGCATCCCAATGGCATGCGCTTCACCGCCTACGGAAAAGAAGGCGGCCAACTCAGGGAGAAGACCTACTACTCGGTAGGCGGCGGCTTCGTCATCGACGAGAACGCCACCGGCGCCGACCGCATCAAGCAGGACGACACCGAACTCCCCCACCCCTTCACCACAGCCAAGGAACTCCTCGACCACTGCGAGGAGACCGGCCTGTCCATCTCCGGCCTGATGCTGGAGAACGAAAAGGCCTTCGGCCGCACAGAAGCCGAGATCCGCGAAGGACTTCTCACCCTGTGGCGCGTCATGGCCGAATGCGTCACCCGAGGCTGCACCAGCGAAGGCGTCCTCCCCGGCGGCCTGAAGGTGAAACGCCGGGCCCACCGTCTCCACCGCAAACTCCAGAGCGAATCCCCCGAGGCCGACCCCCTGAACGCCATGGACTGGGTCACCCTCTACGCCTTGGCCGTCAACGAGGAGAACGCCGCAGGCGGCCGGATAGTCACGGCCCCGACCAACGGGGCCGCCGGCATCATCCCCGCCGTCCTGTCCTACTACCACCGCTTCACCCCCGGAGCCGACGACGAGGGAACCATCCGTTTCCTCCTCACCGCCGGCGCGATAGGCGTCCTGTTCAAGGAGAACGCCTCCATCAGCGGCGCCGAGGTCGGCTGCCAGGGAGAAGTCGGCTCCGCCTGCTCCATGGCCGCCGCCGCACTGACAGAAGTCCTCGGCGGCACCCCCCAGCAGGTCGAGAACGCCGCCGAGATCGGCATAGAACACAACCTCGGCCTCACCTGCGACCCCATCGGCGGCCTGGTACAGATCCCCTGCATCGAACGCAACGCCGTGGCGTCCATCAAGGCCATAGCAGCGTCCCGAATAGCACTCCACGGCGACGGCACCCACTACGTGGCCCTGGACAAGGCCATAAAGACCATGCGCGACACCGGCCGCGACATGCTCGACAAGTACAAGGAGACCAGCCGCGGCGGCCTGGCCGTGAACGTCATCGAATGCTGACCACTTCACAGAAGCCAACGAGGATTCGATGCCCTCACACCGCTCAGGAACGCGGACCACTGATCGAGGGAGACGGCCAGTACCGGCCCGGATGGATTCTTGCTATCACGGATGAGACGAATCCCGGACAGATCGGATGCGACCACGACACACTCGCCTGAGTCGCTGCTGTAAGTGCTCTTGTGCCACCGTGCGACCCATAGGTCATACGCCAATCTGGTGCACCGCTTCCTATATGAGATGTAGTAAGTGTTCAACGGTAGGCCCTCAACGTCAGTGAATACTGACAGTGGAGCTATACGTGGTTCAGCGAAGACCCGTGGCCTTCACCTGGTTCACGAAGATGGACCACTCCTTGGAAGGGACGGCCAGCGAAGGTCCAGTGAGGTTCTTGCTGTCACGGAGGAAGTGAAATCCGGACAGATCAGACGCGACCTCGACACACTCGCCTGAGTCACCACTGAAGCTGCTCTTACGCCACTGCGCGTTCCGAAGGTCAGACGCCAATTCGGTCCACCGCTTCCTCTACGAGCCGGAGCGACTCTTTGACGGGTAGAGCCTGGGCCCTGATCGCGTCGTATCGGCGTATCAGGTCGGCGATCAGTCGGCGTTCGTCGAAAGTGCGGCCGACCGGTTGAGCTTCCGCGTAAGCAGCATAAGCGACTCCATTTCGTTCAGCGAGGACAAACCCACCCATCTGACCGCAGTGCGGACGTGCGACATAAGGAACTATCTGCATCGTCACATGCCACCGAGAAACGACCTGCAGCAAGTGGTCCAGTTGTTCACGCATGACGGCGGCCCCGCCGATCATGTGCCGGATCACGTCCTCGTCGAGCAGGATGTTGAGGTCGGGTGGTTTGTCGCCGACGAGGATCGCCTGCCGTTGCATCCGGTTGGACAACCTCTCGTCGAGTTCTTCGGCGGTGATACTCGGCCAGGCGGCCAGGATTTCGCGAGCGTAGGACTCCGTCTGGAGCAGACCGGGAACGATGGAGGGCTGCCAGGTGCGCAGAGAGGTGGCCTCCTGCTCTTCCTCCAGCCACGAACGGAGGTAGTCGGGGGCCTTGTTCCATGTCGTCGCGGTGTAGAGGCGGAGCATGTCGCCGTCCAGGCCGAGAGCACGGTCGGCCAGTTCGGCGAAGCGGCGCGTAGGAGGACGTTTGGCGGCCTCGACCATGTTGATCAACGAGTCCGAATAGTCCATGCGTCGGGCCAGTTGACGCTGCGACAGTTCCGCGGCCTGGCGGTGACGGCGGAGTTCGAACGCGAAGAGATCGCGGGGGGACTTGTACGGATCCGGCCGTTCGGTGGACATATATCTCCTGCGTCAGCGATTACCTTCTCGGTTCACGAAGGTGCTCACAAGAATTGTTGTCACTGCAAGTGAACTCTCGATTACCGAAAGTATCCGAATTCCAGGTCCACGGAGCGGCCTTTGGTGACTTCCCTGAGATTTCGCCGGTGATGACGGACGGAGTCACGGCGTGCGCCTAGCATGAAGGCTTCCCGGTGTCGGCGTGAGGAGGTCCAGGTGGGACCGGGTGCTGCTGCTTCGGTCGCCGAGAGGTCCGCGGTGGTGGAGCGGCGTGCGCCGGGGTTCTGGCGGGAGCACTGGGTGGTGGTGCTTTTGCTGGTGGCCGGGGTGGGGTTGCGGGTGGTCGCGGAGTTGGGGTATCGGCCGGCGTTGTGGTTCTGGGCTGATTCGTTTGCCTATGTGAACGCGGGGGTGGATCCGCAGCCGCTGGAGTCGCGGCCTTCGGGGTACTCGCTGTTCCTTTGGGGGCTGTGGCCGCTGCGGAGCTTCATGGTGGTGACGGTCGTGCAGCACCTGCTGGGGGTCGCGATGGGGGTGCTGGTCTACGCGGTGGTGCGGCGGCGGGGCCGGGTGCCGGGGTGGGGTGCGGCGCTCGCGGCGGCGCCGGTGCTGCTGGATGTGCACATGGTGCAGCTCGAACATCTGGTGATGGCGGATCTGCTGTTCACGTTCCTCGTGACGGCGGGGGTGGCGGCGGTGCTGTGGTGGCGCAGGCCGCCGGTGTGGACGGCGGCGCTCGCGGGGGGGCTGCTGGCGGCGGCGACGCTGACCCGTACGGTGGGGCTGGCCGTGCTGGTCGTGGTGCTTGTCTACATGGTGCTGTGCCGGGCCGGGTGGCGGGCCGTGGTGGCGGCGGGGCTGGTGGCGGCGGTCGGGGTCGGTGGGTACGCGGTGTGGTTCCGCAGTGTGCACGGGTCGTACGGGCTGGGGCAGAGCAACGTGTGGCTGTGGGCCAGGACGATGTCGTTCGCCGACTGCGCGAAGATGCCGGACCTCGGTGAGGAGCGGGTGCTGTGTCCTACCGTGCCGCCGGACCAGAGACTGACGCCGCCTCGGTACATCTGGGCCGAGGAGTCGCCGTTGGCGGCCGTGAAGAAGGACGCCGACCGGGAGCGGCTGAGCGGCCGGTTCGCCAAGGAGGCGATCCTGGCGCAGCCGTTCGACTTCCTGCGGACGGGGGTCGGGGACGCGTTGTGGGCTTTCGAGTGGACGCGGCGGGTGTATCCGGCCAAGGGACCGCAGAGCGCGTATGTCTTCCCTGCGGCGATCGATCCGTTCGACGACAAGACGGCCTCCGGGGGGATGTCCGCGGCCGAGCTGACGGCCGTGTACCAGGGGGTGCGCGCGGACACGGCGGTGGTGGAGCCGTACGCGGGGTGGTTGCGCGCGTACCAGACCCAGGGGTACGTCCGTGGGCCGCTGCTCGCGGTGATCCTGCTGGTCGGGCTGGTGGGGGTGGTGGCACGGTGGCGGCGGCTCGGCGCGCCGGTGCTGCTGCCGTGGACGGCCGCCGTGGTGCTGCTCGTCCTGCCGCCGATGATCGCGGCGTTCGACCACCGGTACGTGGTGCCGGTGCTGCCGGTGGCGTGTCTCGCGGCGGGGCTGGCGTTCGGATGGCGGGGGACGCAAGAGCCCGGAAACGTGACCTAGGCTCATGTTAGCTCGGCGGGTTAGGCTGCCGGTATGGGTGATCGTGAGCGGCTCGACAAGGCCACCGCGGAACTGGAGCCGCCGTTCGCGGTCGTCGACCTGGCGGCGATGCGCGCGAACGGGGTGGCGATGGCGCGCCGGGCCGGGGGCAAGCCGATCCGGGTGGCGAGCAAGTCGATCCGGTGCCGTGAGGTGCTGCGGCGGGTCCTCGACATGGACGGGTACGCCGGGGTGATGGCGTTCACGCTTCCCGAGGCGTTGTGGCTGGCGTCCGAGGGGTTCTCGGACATCCTCGTGGCCTACCCCACGGTGGACCGCGCCGCGCTGGCCGCGCTCGCCGGGGACGCCGGAGCGGCCGGGGCCATCAGCGTGATGGTGGACTGCGCCGAGCATCTGGATCTCATCGCGGACGCGGTGCGTGAGGTCTCTCCCCGGCACGAGATCCGGGTGTGCCTGGACGTGGACGCGGGGTTCGTCGCCTTCGGCGGCCGGCTGCGGGCCGGTGTGCTGCGGTCCCCGGTGCGGGAGCCCGGTCAGGCGGCCGGGCTGGCCGAGGCCGTCGCCAAGCGGCCGGGGTTCCGGCTGGTGGGGCTGATGGCGTACGAGGCGCAGATCGCGGGTGTCGGCGACCGGGTACCGGGGGTGTACGGTCACCTGCTGCGGTGGACGCAAGGACGGTCGCGGCGTGAGCTGATGAGCCGCCGGGGACGGATCGTGCGCGCGGTGCGCGAGGTGGCGGACCTGGAGTTCGTCAACGGAGGCGGCACCGGTTCCCTGGAGAAGACCAGCCGCGAGAAGGCCGTCACCGAGGTGACCGCGGGCTCCGGTTTTTACCATCCCCGGCTGTTCGACTTCTACCGCGGCTTCACCGGCCGTCCGGCCGCGTTGTTCGCCATGCCGGTGGTGCGTCGTCCCGCTCCCGGTGTGGTCACCGTGCTCGGCGGGGGCTATCCGGCGTCCGGCTCCCCCGGCGCGATCCGGCTGCCGCAGCCGTACCTGCCGGCGGGTCTGCGGTACGACGCGCGCGAAGGCGCCGGTGAGGTGCAGACCCCGCTGCTCGGCGCCGCCGCGGACGAGTTGCGCGTCGGCGACCGCGTGTGGTTCCGGCACGCCAAGGCCGGGGAGCTGTGCGAACGGTTCGACCACCTGCACCTGGTGGACGGCGACCGCGTGGTGGAGACCGTGCCGACGTACCGCGGCGAGGGGAAGACGTTCCTCTAGCGGCCCTCTAGCGGCGGCGGCGCCGCCACAACGTGATGGTGGCGGCGACCGCGAGAGCGGCGCCGATGCCGATCAGGATCGGGGCCAGGGACGGCGGGGCCTGCGGCTCGTCCTGCTCGTCGCCGTACGCCGGCGGAGGGGTCAGCAGGTCGCGGGTCGAGGTGAGCAGGTGGTCGGCGGTGGCCTTGACCTTGGCCATCTGCCGGCCCGCCACGCGTTTGGGGCTCACCCGGTCGGCTATGGCGTCCACCGTGGTCGCCAGTTCGGCCCGTGTGCGCTCGATCTCTCTCTCCAGCGCCTCTGGGTCGGTGTCCGCCATCGCGTGGTCCCCTTCCTCGTCGCCGGCCCCGTCCCGGCGTGCCGTGTTAGTACCGTGTTCGTGCCGTGTTCGCAAGGATCAGTCTGTCAGGTCCTGTCACCGTGTGGCATGGTGGGCCGCACGGGTGTCCTGTGCCGTAGGTTGGCTTGCGTGACTGAGACCAGACTCCAGCCGGGGGACGCCGCCCCGGGCTTCACCCTTCCCGACGCGACCGGCGCGGACGTCAGCCTCGACGCCTACCGCGGCAAGCGGGTGGTGCTGTACTTCTACCCCGCGGCGATGACGCCGGGGTGCACGACGCAGGCCTGCGACTTCCGCGACAGCCTCGCGGCGCTGCACGCGGCCGGGGTGACGGTGCTCGGGGTGTCGAAGGACACGCCGGCCAAGCTCGCGAAGTTCGCCGAGCGCGACGCGCTGACGTTCCCGCTGCTGTCGGACCCGGAGCTGAAGGTCCACCAGGCGTACGGCGCGTACGGCGAGAAGAAGAACTACGGCAAGACCATCCTCGGTGTGCTGCGGTCCACGTTCGTCATCGATCCGGACGGAAAGATCGAGAAGGCCATGTACAACGTGAAGGCGACCGGCCATGTGGCACGCCTGCGCAAGGAGCTCGGCGTCGACTGAGCCGGGACCCAAGGACATGACCCCGGACCTGGACTAACGGTCACCACGCCAGTCGCTACGGGTGCCGCCGAAGCTCAATTAAGATGGCGGAGGCCCACGCGGGGTCGTAGCCCAATGGCAGAGGCACAGGTTTTAGGTACCTGACAGTGTGGGTTCGAATCCCACCGACCCCACCAGGTCCTACCTGGACGAATAGCGGAGGCCGCCCCCACCACCTGGGGGCGGCCTCCGCGCTGTGGGCCCGCTGGGCATGGGGCCGTTCGCGCCAGGAGAGGCGGAGACGGTGGGGCCGAGGTTCCCCGGGTCACGTGGCTTCTCCCCCTGCCACGCGACCCGGGCGGCGCCGACCCGCATCGCGGTCTCCCTTTATCCACCCGAGGGTGGCTCCCTGCTAAGAACTATCCCGCATGCGCCGTAAGAGGGGTGTAAGGGCATTTGTCCTGTGTACGACCTGGGTCGTAGCCGCAGATCCCTCTCCAGACGGACGGGGATCACCCGGGCCCGAACGTAGTGTTGGAGGCGTGTTCGGCAGAGTACGCGCGTGGGGGTCGCGCCATCGCAACCTGATCGACGGGCTCGCCATCGCACCCCTCGTCATCCTGTGCGCGATGGCCATACCCGCGTACGTCGAGTCGCCGCCTCCCGGCGGCAGGCCACCCGGTGTCTGGGGCTACGTGCTGTTGTCGGCCGCACTCGTGATCCCGCTGGCCTGGCGGCGGGCCCGTCCGGTGCAGATGTTCGCCGTCGTCGCGCTGGTGTGCTTCTGCCAGTGGCTGCTCGGGATCCAGCCTGTTCCGGCCAACATAGCGGTGCTCGTCGCGATGTACGGCGTGGCGGCCCGCTGCGCGCTGCGCTGGGCCGTGGCCGCAGGCGCGGTCGTCGAGCTCGGCCTGATCCTCGCGCTGATCCGCTGGGATGTCGCCGTCGAGCCGCTGGCCATCTTCTCCGGCACGTTCTTCGTGCTCAGCCCCTGGATCGCCGGCATCTACGCCAACACGCGCCGCCGCTACCTGGAAAGCCTGGAGGAACGCGCGGAGCGCGCCGAGCGGGAACGGGACCAGCAGGCGCTCATCGCCACCGCCGCTGAGCGCGCCAGGATCGCGCGCGAGCTGCACGACGTGGTGGCGCACAACGTCAGCGTGATGATCGTCCAGGCGGACGGCGCCGGGTACGCCATGAGTTCCGACCCCGAGCAGGCACGTCAGGCCCTCGGCACCATCTCGCGCACCGGACGTGAGGCGCTCGCCGAGATGCGGCGCCTGGTCGGCATGCTGCGGCAGGACGGCCAGGCGGAGGAGTACGCGCCGCAGCCCGGTGTCGCGCAGCTCGACGACCTCGTGACCCAGGTGCGCCGTTCCGGCATGGCGGTGGAGTTCACCGTCGGCGGCACCCCGATCGACCTGCCGGAAGGCGAGCAGCTCGTGATCTACCGTGTCGTGCAGGAAGCCCTCACCAACACCCTCAAGCACGGCGGCCCGGGAGCGGTGGCCCGGGTCGACATGACGTACCGCGGCCGTGAGGTCCTGCTGCAGGTCACCGACGACGGCCGCGGCGCGGCGGCGCCTCCCGGCATCGGCGGCCACGGGCTGATCGGCATGCGGGAGCGGGTCGCCATGTACGACGGCAGCGTGCGCGCGGCCCCGATCCCCGGCGGCGGGTTCCAGGTCAGTGTGCGGCTGCCGGTGAGCAGGGCCGCGTGAGCGTCAAAGTGGTGCTGGTCGACGACCAGGAGCTGGTGCGCGCCGGTTTCCGCATGGTGCTCGGCGCGCAGCCCGATCTGGAGATCGTCGGCGAGGCCGCCGACGGGGCCGCCGCGGTGGCGCTGGCCGGCCGGGTGCGCGCCGACGTGGTGCTGATGGACGTCCGCATGCCGCACATGGACGGGGTGGAGGCGACCAGGCGCATCCGGGAGATGCCGGACGCGCCGAAGGTTCTCATCCTGACGACGTTCGACCTCGACGACTACGCGTACGCCGCGCTCAAAGCCGGCGCGTCCGGTTTCCTGCTCAAGGACGTGCCGCCGTCGGACCTGGTGAGCGCCATCCATTCGGTGCACGCCGGTGACGCCGTGATGGCGCCGAGCGCGACGCGGCGCCTGCTCGAACGCTTCACCGCGCACCTGCCGGGGCCCGAGGCGGCGGCAGGCGGGCCGCTCGGCGACCTCACCGCGCGCGAGCGGCAGGTGCTCGTGCTGGTCGGCCGCGGCCTGTCCAACGGCGAGATCGCCGCACGGCTCGACCTCGCCGAGGCGACCGTCAAGACCCACCTCGGCCGGGTGCTCGCCAAGCTCGGCGTCCGCGACCGCGCGCAGGCCGTCGTGTACGCCTACGAGAGCGGACTGATCAAGCCCCTCGGCCGTCCCGGCTCCGACCAGGGGTGACGTCTCCCGAGGAGGAGACCGGCTCAGACCTGGGTCGTAGACCCGGTACTCCGGTGGTCGCGACCGGCGCGCCGCGCACCACCGGGGTCTGATCAGGAGTCCGTCCCCAAGGCTCAGGAAACCGGCTCATGGCGCTCATAGCGTGAGGTCCACCATGAGAACCGCGTCTTTCGAGGGAGCCATCGTGACCATCACCGGAAGGGAAGCCGTACCCCAGACCACGGCCGCCGTGACCGCCAGAGGGGTGACCAAGGTCTACGGCACCGGTGACACCGCGGTGCACGCGCTGCGCGGAGTGGACGTCTCGTTCGGCACCGGAGCGTTCACCGCCATCATGGGGCCGTCGGGGTCCGGCAAGTCGACGCTCATGCACTGCCTGGCCGGCCTGGACACGGTGACGAGCGGCGAGGTGCGCGTCGGCGACGTGGACATCACCAAGCTGAACGACAAGAAGCTGACGCTGCTGCGGCGCGAACAGGTCGGGTTCATCTTCCAGGCGTTCAACCTGCTTCCCGCGCTGACCGCCGAGCAGAACATCCGCCTTCCGCTGGACATCGCGGGCCGCCAGGCCGACGAGGACCTGTTCGACACCGTCATCCGCACGGTGGGGCTGCGGGACCGGCTGAGGCACCGGCCGAGTGAGCTGTCCGGCGGCCAGCAGCAGCGGGTCGCGGTGGCACGTGCGCTGATCGGCAAGCCGCGGGTCATCTTCGCCGACGAGCCGACCGGCAACCTCGACTCGCGCAGCGGCGCCGAGGTGCTGTCGTTCCTGCGCGCGTCGGTGCGCGAGCTCGGCCAGACGATCGTGATGGTGACGCACGACCCGGTCGCGGCCTCGTACGCCGACCGCGTGGTGTTCCTGCGTGACGGTGCGCTGGTCACCGAGCTGATGGCGCCGTCCCCGCAGACGGTGCTCGACACGCTCGTGCAGCTGGAGGCCTGACCGTGATCAAGACCACGCTCGCGGGGCTGCGCACCCACAAGCTGCGGCTCCTGCTCACCTCACTGGCCATCACGCTCGGCGTCGGCTTCATCGCCGGCACGTTCGTCCTGACCGACACCCTGCGCACCGGGCTCGACCAGCGGATGGCCGCCTCGGCGAGCAAGGTGGACGTCGCGGTGCGGCAGAAGTCCGGCGAGAACGCCGGCAAACTGCGGCCCGCCG
The DNA here is from genome assembly GCF_014207705.1 of Sphaerisporangium rubeum. Classification (NCBI taxonomy): domain Bacteria; kingdom Bacillati; phylum Actinomycetota; class Actinomycetes; order Streptosporangiales; family Streptosporangiaceae; genus Sphaerisporangium; species Sphaerisporangium rubeum. Next base: position 2,044,207 of record NZ_JACHIU010000001.1, on the reverse strand, counting down.
ACCTCGCCAAGGTCACCGGCGTGACCGGCGTCGCCGAGGCGCAGGGCCTCGTACGCGGCGACGCGGCGCTGCTCGGCAAGGACGGCAGGGCCGTCGGCGACACCGCCACGGCGGCCGTCTCCGTCACTCCCGGCCGGCTCGACCGCACGACGATCACCAAGGGGGTCGCGCCGGTCCGCGACGGCGAGGCCATCCTGGACAAGGACACCGCGCGGACCCGCGGCTTCGCGGTCGGCGACACCGTCACCGTTCTCGACCACAAGGACGTCCGCCACCGGTTCCGCCTGGTCGGCCTGTTCGACGTCGGGCTGGACCAGTCGCTCGCCTTCACCGGCGCGCTCGGGTACACCCCGGAGGTCACGCGGGCCATGACCGGCCGACCGGACTTCACCGGCATCGACGTCGCCGCCGCGCCGGGAACAGACCCCGGCACCCTGGTGACGTCCGTGTCGGCGGCGCTCGGCGGCCGGTTCCAGGTCATGACCGGTGAGGAGCTCGGCAAGAGACTGGCCGCGCAGGCAGGCGCCGACACCGAGGTCATCATGCTCGGCCTGCTGATGTTCGGACTGATCGCCATGCTGGTGGCCGCGCTGGTGATCTACAACACGTTCAACATCCTCGTCGCGCAACGCGCCAGGGAGATGGCGCTGCTGCGGTGCGTCGGCGCGACCAGGCGGCAGGTCTTCGGGTCGGTGCTGCTGGAGTCCGTCGTGGTCGGCCTGGTGTCGTCCGGGCTCGGGCTGCTCGCCGGCGTGGGACTCGGCGCGGGTGCCCTGGCGCTGCTGCGCGCCTTCGGCCAGGACGTGCCGTCGGCGGGCCTGTGGCCGGAACCGCGCACCATCGCGATCGCCCTCGCCATCGGCCTGCTCGTCACCGTGGCCGCGGCGCTGCTCCCCGCGCGTACCGCCACGCGGGTCCCGCCGGTCGCGGCCCTGCGCACACAGACCGACGAGCAGACGTTCCGCGCCGGCGTGCTGCGCCTGGTCTTCGCGGGCCTTTTCCTGCTGGCCGGAGGCGGGGTCACCGCGCTCGGCGTCACCATCGACCCCGGCGAGGCCGCGCTGTTCACCGTGATGGCCGGCGGGGTGCTGACGTTCTTCGCCGTGCTGATCCTCGGACCGGTCCTCGTGCGGCCCCTCAGCGCTGTCGCGGGCTGGCTCCCCGCCAAGCTGGCCGGGGTGCCGGGACGGCTCGCGGTCACCAACTCCGGCCGCAACCCCAAACGGTCGGCCACCACGACCGTCGCGCTGACCATCGGGGTCACGCTCGTGACGCTGATCTCCGTCATCACCGCGACCCTCGGCGCGACATTCACCGCGCGCATCGACGAGCAGTTCCCCGTCGACTTCATGGTGACGTCCCAGTACAGCCTCGCCGACGGCGCCGGCAAGCTGCCGGCGTCCCTGGCCGGCGACCTGCGCACCCGTCCCGAGCTGACCTCCGTGGTGAGCGTCAAGGAGACCGAAGGCAAGGTGAACGGCGACACCCTGAGCGTCGGCACCTTCGACGGCCCCTTCCAGCCCACCGCGCTGGAAGGCACCACCCGGGGCTTCGCCGCGGGCTCCGTCCTGCTCGGCGCACGCACCGCCAAGGATCTGGCCGTCCACCCCGGCGCCACCCTGACCCTGAACACCCCCAAGTCAGGCCCGCAGCAGGTCCGCGTGGCGGCCCTGTTCGACGACGACACCATGCCGATGCCAGGCGTCATCGTCCCCGCCACGGTCTTCACCGACTACTACGGCCCCATGGGTGACACCCGCGTCCTCGTCGGCGCCAAGGACGGCACCGACCCCTCCACCGCACGCAGAGCCGTGGAGGCCGCCACCGCGCCGCACCCCACCGCCAAGATCCTCAGCGCCGCCGAAGTGAAGAGCCAGTTCTCCGAGGCTTTGGACATGCTCCTGATGATCGTCACCGGCCTCCTGGGCCTGGCCATCCTGATCTCCCTGCTCGGCATCGCCAACACGCTCAGCCTGTCCGTCCACGAACGCACCCGCGAATCGGCCCTCCTGAGAGCCCTGGGCCTCACCCGCCCCCAGCTCCGCCGCATGCTCACCCTGGAAGCCCTCATCCTCGGCCTCATCGGCGCCTTCGTCGGCGTGACCCTCGGAGTCACCTTCGGCTGGGCCGCCACGACCTCCCTGATCTCCGGCACCCTCTTCCACATCCCCCTCCCCCAGATCCTCTCCTTCATCGCCCTGTCCGGCCTGGCCGGCGTCCTGGCCGCCGCCCTCCCCGCCAGAAAAGCCGTCCGCACCCCCATAACCGCCTCCCTGTCCGCCGACTGACCCCCGGATGGCGCGACCGGCTCAGCGCGGGGACGGGCCGGGCCACTGGTCGGCGATGGACTCCGGGTTGAGCAACGGGTGGATGGTCAGGTCGCCGGTGTGGCGGTCGATGACCGCGCAGGCGCCGCCGATGGTGTCCGGGAGGGTGCCGGGGTCGGGGGGCTCGGGGGGACGGGGCCAGGCGATGTAGCCCGATGGGAAGGAGTGGAGGCCTACTTCGGTGGCCTCCGCTGCCGGGAGGGCTCCGTTGAGGTACTCCTCGGCCAGGGCTCGGGCCTGGGTGGGAGAGATCTCTCTCATCTGAGCTCCGCTCTTGTCGAGGAGTGGCTCATCGGCGGTGGCCTGAGCGGTCGAGGATGACGCAGAAGACGCCGGCCACCGGGCCGGTGGGTGGCTCCAAGGAGGTGTGCGCGCGCTGGCCGTCGGCCCAGACGACCTCGCCGGCCGCGTTGAGCGCGGTGAAGGCATGGCTTCCGCCTGAGGGCCAGCGGGTGATCAGGACGGCGGCGGCTCCGTGGCCGGCGGCGTGGACGCGGCGGGAGACCAAGGTGTAGGCGCGCCGGCCCTGGCCGATGTACTCGAAGGTGTGGCCCAGCCAGCGCTCGGCTCGGCCGACGCCGCCTGGCTCGCCTTGCAGGGACGGACGGCCCACCCGGTCGTACTCGGGCCGGCGGGGTGCGGCGACGACCGGCTCTCCGTGCCAGGTGGAGATCACCGCCAGAGCGCAGTCGAGTGCGTTGGCGGCGCGGAACGGGTCCTCGCCGGGGCCTTCGCCGTTGATCAGCCGTAGCCAGGTGCCGCGAGGATCGGGGAACCGGACTCCGTCGGCCACCGCCTGGCACAGGTCCTGCTGGAGTTGCGGGTCGGGCCAGGCGAAGCCGCCGGGGACGCCGTACACGCGGCAGGTGTCGAGGCGTGCCGGCCGGTCGGGTCGGTCGAACCAGTCCGGCGGGGTCTTGTTCGGAGAAGGGAGGAGCGTCCAGTCCGGCGGTATGGTGTCGGGGCCACGGCTGACCGTCCAGTCCGGCGGAGTGGTGTCAGGACCGTGGTGGAGTGGCCGGTCGTGCCAGGTGGGGTCGGGTGGAGAAAAGGGTGTGGGTGGTCCTTCTGGTGGGATGGGTGGCCGGCTTGGTAAGTCGGCGGCCAGTTCGTAGTCGCGCCAGCGGGTGCCGTCGGATGTCACCACGGGGTTGTAGGCCACGCTTCTCGGCGTGGGACGCCGGTGCGGCGTCGTGGCCCCGTGACCGGATCTGGACAATGTTCCCCCCGAAAAATCGTCCCGGTCGAAGGCCGATGCTAGGGACGGGGTGGGGGCTCGTGCCGGTGAACCGGAGAGGAAGCTGGGGCTCCGGGCTAGGTCACCGCACCGCTATGAGGATGAGGTCGCGCCGTCGGGGCCGGAGGAGCGTACTCGTCGGCCCACATGGAACCGGTGGTGCGGGGTCACTTCACCACGACGAGGATGGACTGCCGGCCGGTTGCCCCGTCGGGGCCGAAGAAGCGTACTCGTCGGCCCACATGGAACCGGTCATGCGGGGTCACTTCACCACGATGAGGATGGAGTGCCAGCCGGTGGCGCCGTCGGGGGCCGGTGGAGCGTACTTGTCGGTCTGGGTGTAGCCGGTGGCGTCGGTGGCTCGGACGGCGATGGTGTGGTTGCCGGGGGTGGCGTTCCAGCCGTCCAGGACCCACTGGCGCCAGGTGTCGGGGCTCGGGGCCTCGGCGAGGCGGGCCTGCCGCCACGGGCCCTTGTCGATGCTGACCTCGACGGCGTCCACGCCGCGGTGCTGGGCCCAGGCGACGCCGGCGATGGTGGTGGGGCCGGCGGTGATGGTGGAGCTGCCTCTCGGGACGTCGATGCGGGACTGGGTCTTGATGGGGCCCTGCGGCGACCAGCCGCGCGGGGTCCAGTACGCCTCGTCCTGGTCGAAGCGGGTCACCTTGATGTCGGTGACCCACTTGGTGGCCGAGACGTAGCCGTACAGACCCGGCACGACCTGCCGCACGGGGAAACCGTGGGACAGCGGGAGGGTCTCGCCGTTCATGGCGATGGCGAGCAGAGCGTCTCTGCCGTCCATGACGACGTCGACGGGGGTGCCGCAGGTCCAGCCGTCGGAGGACGTGGACAGGAGCATGTCGGCGCCTGAGCGGATGCCGGCGTCGCGCAGGACGTCGGCCAGGCGTGCGCCGAGCCAGCGAGCGTTGCCGACGTACGGCCCGCCGACGTCGTTGGAGACACAGGCGAGGGTGACGTCGCTCTCCATGAGGGGCCGTTTGAGCAGGTCGGCGAAGGTCAGCTCCACCGGGTGGTCGACCATGCCGTGGATCTTCAGCGTCCAGGTCCTCGGGTCGACCTGAGGGATCACCAGGGCCGTGTCGACGCGGTAGAAGTCCTTGTTGGGGGTGGAGAACGGGGAGAGGTCCTTGATGCGCAGGTCCACACCCTTGGGGAGGGGAGCGAGGGGACGGGTCGCCTTGGGGAGCGCGACGCCGGCGCGGGCCTTGTCGACGTTCAGGCGGCCCGCCAGTCCCCGGCCGGCGAGTTCACCGACACCGGCCACGACGACGCCTGCCACGACGCCGGTGAACAGGCCCCGGCGGTCGAGCTCCCCCACGGGATGCGCCTGCGGGTACTCGGTGACCGTCTCCTCGTGGTCTCCCTCTGACCGGCCGGCGTCTTCCTCGTAGGCGGTCGCCGGTCCGTACGGCCAGGCGCGGCGCGCGAGGACGCGCAGGGCCCAGGCGCCTACGGCGGCGCCGAGGACCGACGGCAGGACGTCGAGCGGGCCGGCGTCCGGACGGCCCATGGCCGCCACGGCGCCGACGAGGCCGATGCCGAGCACCCCCGCCGTGGCCCAGCTCGGCCGTCGCCGCGCCAGCACGCCGAGGCCGATCGCGATCAGCGCGAGCACCACGACGATGCCGATGATCAGCACCAGCTTGTCGTTGGCGCCGAACGTGCGGATGGCCCAGTCCTTGACCGCCGCCGGCGACCCGTCCACCGCGGCGTCCCCCACGGCCACCACCGGCGACGCCTTGGGGTTGATGACCCCCGCGACCAGTTGCCCGACCCCGAGTGCCACTGCCGCGCCGACGAGGCCGATGAGCCCCCCGGCCCAGAGGTGCGTGCGCCGGGCTCCGTGCGTGTTCTCCACACCCCGAACGGTACGCCTGCCGGGCCCTGATGATTCTTACACCCTGGTTACGACCTGGAGCCGTCCGTACGCCGCGTTCCCCGGCCGTGGTCCGGCGGTCACGGGGCCAGGAGGTCGCGGATGTGGGGGGCGAGCTCGCGGAGCGCGCGGCCGCGGTGGCTGGTGGCGTCCTTGGCGGCGGCCGGCATCTCGGCGGTGGTACGGGTCTCGCCTTCGGGGAGAAAGATGGGGTCGTATCCGAAGCCGCCGGTGCCTCTCGGCGTGTGGATGATCTCGCCGTTGAGAACGCCTTCGACGACCTTCTCCTCGCCGGTCGGCAGGACCAGAGCCGCGGCGCAGGTGAAGTGAGCGCCGCGGTGCGGAGCGGGGATGTCGGAGATCTGGGCCAGCAGCAGAGCCAGGTTGGCGGCGTCGTCGCCGTGGCGGCCGGACCAACGGGCCGACAGGACACCAGGCATGCCGTTGAGCGCGTCCACACACAGGCCCGAGTCGTCGGCCACGGCGGGGAGGCCGGTGACCGCCACGACGGCGCGGGCCTTGATCAGAGCGTTGTCGGCGAAGGTCAGGCCCGTCTCGGGGATGTCGCCGATCTCGGGGTACTTGTCCAGGCCGATCAGCTCGATCTCGCTGTGGGCTTCCGCGAGGATGCGGCGCAGCTCTTCGATCTTGCCGGGGTTCTGTGTGGCGAGCACCACCCTGTTCATGCTGAGGCTCCGTTCTGTGGGGTGAGCGCCGCGGAAGTACCAGGGTGACGCCGAGGGGCGGCCCGGCGCCACAGGTTTCTCCGGCTCGACTGAGGCGAGGTCGCGTAGGTCACGACGCCGGGATGACGTGGGGAGGAGACCGGCGCCGGAGTCGGCGCCGGGGTGGGTCACGAGGAGAGGGCCTCGCGCTGGTGCTCGGTGAGCCGGGTGCAGCCGGCGGTGGCCAGGTCGAGGAGCGCGTCGAGGGTGGAGCGGGAGAAGGGGACGCCTTCCGCGGTGCCCTGGACCTCGACGAACTCGCCTGAGCCGGTCATGACGACGTTCATGTCGGTCTCGGCGGCGACGTCCTCGGTGTAGCAGAGGTCGAGCAGGGGGGTGTCGCCGACGATGCCGACCGAGACGGCGGCGACCGAGTCGACCAGGGGGTCGCCGGGGCACATCTTGCGCTTGCGCATCCAGCGGACGGCGTCGGCGAGTGCGACGTAGGCGCCGGTGATGGCGGCGGTGCGGGTGCCGCCGTCGGCACGCAGGACGTCGCAGTCGAGGACGATGCTGTTCTCGCCGAGCGCCTTGTAGTCGACGCAGGCGCGCAGGGAACGGCCGATCAGCCGGGAGATCTCGTGGGTACGGCCGCCGATCTTGCCGCGGACGGACTCGCGGTCGGTGCGGGTGTTGGTGGCGCGCGGCAGCATGGCGTACTCCGCGGTCACCCAGCCGAGCCCGCTGCCGCGGCGCCACCGCGGGACCGAGTCCTGCACGGAGGCGGCGCACAGCACTGTGGTGGCGCCGAACTCCACCAGCACCGACCCTTCGGCGTGGGGAAGCCAGCCGCGGGTGATCGTGACGGGCCTGAGCTGATCGGGACTGCGTCCATCGTGGCGTGCCATGAGCATCACCCTAGGTCATCCGCGACACGCCTCCATCCGCTCGGCCGCGAGGCCGGCGGTCCCACCGTGAGCGGGCTCAGCCGAGGTCGTACACCTCGCCGCTGCGCGCCAGGCGCAAGGTGCCGTCGAAGCCGCCCCGGGTGGCGTCGCGATGGATGACATCGGGGTCGAACCAGGGGACCAGGTGGGTGAGGACGAGAGTGCCGACGCCGGCGCGTGCGGCGTGCTCGGCGGCCTGGCGGCCGTTGAGGTGGAGGTCCGGCGGGGTGTCGGGCCGGTCGGGCCAGGAGGCCTCGCACAGCAGCAGGTCGGCGCCGGCGGCGAGTTTCACCAGGTCGGGGCATTCCCCGGTGTCGGCCGAGTACGCGATCGACCGGCCGCCGTGCGAGACGCGGAAGCCGTAGGTCTCGACGGGGTGGTTCATCAGCGCCGTGGTCACCTCGAACGGTCCCACGGCGTAGGTGGCGGGACGCAGCGCCTCGAAGGCGAACGCGGTCTCCAGGCCGGGTTCCTCGGACATGCCGTACGCCGCCGACAGCCGCCGCGGCGCGTCGGCCGGCGCGTACACCGGCACACGCGGCAGGGGCCGCTCCGGGGAGTAGGTGCGCACCACGTGGTAGGTGCACAGGTCGAGGCAGTGGTCGGCGTGCAGGTGGGACAGGCAGATGGCGTCGACGTCGTACAGCCCGATGTGCCGCTGCAGCACACCGAGCGCGCCGTTGCCGAAGTCCAGCAACAGCCGGAAGCCCTCGGCCTCCAGCAGGTAACACGACGCGGGACTGTCCGGCCCGGGGAAGCTCCCCGCGCACCCGACGATCGTCAGCTTCACCAACGGCCTCCTTACGACCCGGGGCCGGTCACCGTCGGCCCCGCTTGCCAAATCTCCTAGCTCGGCGCGGGGACGGCTTCCCCGCCGGGGATGTCGCCGATCAAGGCACGTTCCACGGTGCCGAACTCCGGCCCGAGGAACCGCCGTCCGAGGTGCGCGAACAGGGTGCCGTCACCGGTCTCGCGGAAGCGGTGGACGGGGATGACGGGGGAAGGGGACGCGAGGCCCCGGTCGTGCAGGATGCGGTAGACGTCCTTGGCCGTCTCCTCCGCGCTGGACACCAGCGTGACCTCGTTCCCCATCACGTACGAGATGGCGCCGGTCAGCAGCGGGTAGTGCGTGCAGCCGAGCACGAGCGTGTCGCAGCCGTCCTCCACGACCGGCCGCAGGTACTCGCGCGCCACCTCGATCAGCTCGTCGCTCATCGTCTCGCCTCGCTCCACGAACTCCACGAACCGCGGCGCGGCGACCCCGGTGATGCGGATGTCCGGCGCGGCGGCGAACGCGTCGTGGTAGGCCATCGACTCGATGGTGGCCCTGGTGGCGATCACGCCGACCCGGCCGTTCCTCGTGGCGCGGACGGCCCGGCGGGTGGCCGGCTGGATGACCTCGACCACCGGCACGTCGTACCGCTCCCTGGCGTCACGCAGCATGGCGGCGCTGGCGGTGTTGCACGCGATGACCAGCATCTTCACGTCGTGCTCGACCATGTGGTCCATGACTTCCAGCGCGTACGCGCGCACCTGCGCGATGCGTTTGGGGCCGTACGGCTGGCGTGCGGTGTCGGCGACGTAGAGCACCGGTTCGCTCGGCAGCTGGTCGATGATGGCACGTGCCACGGTGAGCCCGCCGACACCGCTGTCGAAGACGCCGATCGCGGGCCCCGGCCCGGACGATTCCAGCATGCTGACCCACGGCGCGTGGGCCACGCTCCCGATGTCCACCATGATGCCCAAGGTTAGGGGACGGCGCACAATCGCTCGCGGTAAGAATGCTCACATCGGAGTAATCCCCCGTACGAAACCCGACCGATGCCTTCAACCTCGGCCAAGACGGGCCAATTGCCGTGACTGCGCGACGAGATTCCCCGCCGAGTCCCACACCTCGACGTCCTCGTCGAACCATCCGTCCCTGATCAGCCGTCCCTGGCCGACCACGGTGAGCCAGCCCGGCGCCGGCAGCGCGCGCAGGTGCCAGGTGAGCTCCACCGTGGGGGCCCAGCCGCGGTGGCCGGCGGAGAACACCACGGGAGGCAGCGCGTCCAGGGCCAGGGCCAGCACGTACGGGTCGGGGTCCTGCGGCTCGGACAGGCGGAAGTACGCGCGGGACTCGGGACGGCCGGTCGGTGCGCCGGTGAACCAGCCGACGGTCGGGGGGTCGAACCGCAGGTCCATGCGCTCGCCGAGCGTCATGCCGGACCCGGGCCGCGGCCGCGGCAGCGGCAGGCACTCCTCGGGAGGCGGCATGGTGACCGGCGGCCCCGCGGACCAGGCGGCGGGCTCCCCTGCGAGGGTGGCGGTGGTGACCAGCGCCTCGACGCACGCCGTGCCGTCCTGGACGAGGGTCGCGCGGGTCATCGCGGCGGTGCGGCCGGTCTTGAGCGGTGCCAGGAGCACCTGGGCCGGGCCGGTGGCGGGTGCGCGCAGGAACTGCGCCGACGTGGACACCGGATGGTCGTACGCCGAGGCGTCCACGGCGGCGCGCAGCAGCGCCGCGAGAAGGTAGCCGCCGTTGAGCGGGCCGCCGATCGCGTAGCCGGGGTCGAGGCAGACGTCATAGGTCGTGGCGTCGACCCGGACGGCCCCGGTCGCCTCGTCGAACTTGGTCATGCGCCTCGCTCCGGGCCGTACCGAATGTTGTTCTGGGCCCCCACTCTAACGGACGGCCCGGAGCGCGAGCGTGGCGATCAGGCCCAGAGCTGGCCTTCGAGACGGTCCTCCGCCTCGTCGAGCGTGCCTTCGTAGGCGCCGGTGGACAGGTACTTCCACCCGCCGTCGGCCACGATGAACGCGATGTCGGCCCGCTCACCGGCCTTCACGGCCTTGGCCGCCATGCCGAGCGCGGCGTGCAGCGCGCAGCCGGTGGAGACGCCGGCGAAGATGCCCTCGGCCGACAGCAGTTCGCGCGTGCGGCGCAGCGCGTCCGCCGAGGTGACCGAGTAGCGCGTGGTCAGCACCTCGGCGTCGTAGATCTCCGGGATGAAGCCCTCGTCGACGTTGCGCAGTCCGTACACCAGCTCGCCGTACCTCGGCTCGGCCGCGACGATGCTCACCCCCGGCACCCGCTCACGCAGGAAACGGCCCACCCCCATCAGCGTGCCTGTGGTGCCGAGGCCCGCGACGAAATGGGTGATGGACGGCAGGTCCTCGAGCAGCTCGGGGCCCGTGGACTCGTAGTGCGAGCGCCAGTTGGCCGGGTTGCCGTACTGGTAGAGCATGACCCAGGAGGGGTTCTCGGCGGCCAGGCCCTTGGCGACCCGCACCGCCTCGTTGGAGCCGCCGGCCGCCGGCGAGGAGATGATCTGCGCACCCCACATGCGCAGCAGCTGGCGCCGCTCCTCGGAGGTGTTCTCCGGCATGACGCAGATGAGCTTGTAGCCCTTCAGGCCGGCCGCCATCGCCAGCGAGATGCCGGTGTTGCCGGAGGTGGGCTCCAGGATGGTGCACCCGGGGGTGAGCAGGCCGTCCTTCTCGGCCTCCTGGATCATCCACAGCGCGGGACGGTCCTTGACCGAGCCCGTCGGGTTGCGGTCCTCCAGCTTGGCCCACAGACGCACGTCCGGCGAGGGGGACAGCCGGGGAAGCCCCACGAGCGGGGTGTGCCCGACGGACTCGGTCAGCGAGTCGAATCGCATGATCAGCGCGCGCCGCCCGCGACCGCGGGCAGCACCGTCACGGTGTCGCCGTCGGCGACCGGGGTGTCCAGGCCGCCGAGGAACCGGACGTCCTCGTCGTTGAGGTAGACGTTGACGAAGCGGCGCAGGCCGCCGTCGTCCACGATGCGCTCGCGCAGACCCGGGTGGCGGTTGTCCAGGTCGCCGAGCAGGTCGGACAGGGTGGCTCCGTCGGCGTTCACCGACTTGGCGCCGTCGGTGTAGGTGCGGAGGATGGTCGGAATGCGAACCTCGATGGCCATCGCGGCAGGCTCCTCGATCGATGTCTTCTAAAGTCGTCAGCGGTCGCCGGTGGGGATCACCGGACACCCGGCGGTTGGGAACACTAAGTGGTCGGCGGAGATTCCGGCGATCACGGACAGTCGTAGACGACGAAGAAGGGCGTGTGCGCGAACAGGTGGTTCTGCACAGGCGGCACGGACGACGAATGCCCGGCGCGCGCGGGAGCGCTCGCCATCGCGGGATCGATCGTCGGCATGTACACAACTGTACAGCTTCCCGCCGTCCTGCCCCATGGCCGCTGTCGCGGCATCGGCAGGCGCGCGGACGGGCTCAGCCGACGATCTCGACCGGCTCCTCGGTGATCTCGCCGTCCACGATGCGGAAGGAGCGGAACTGCACGTCGCCGGGGTCCGCGGTGGACACCAGGACGTAGTGCGCGTTCGGCTCGCCGGCGTAGGAGACGTCGGTGCGCGAGGGGTAGGCCTCGGTCGAGGTGTGCGAGTGGTAGATCACCACCGGCTCCTCGTCGCGGTCGTCCATCTCGCGCCACACCTTGAAGTGCTCGGTGGAGTCGAAGCGGTAGAACGTGGGGGAACGCTCGGCGTTCTCCATCGGCACGAAACGCTCGGGCCGGTCCGAGCCGGCGGGCCCGGCGATCACTCCGCAGGCCTCGTCCGGGTGGTCGGCCCACGCATGCGCGATGATCTTGTCCGCCAGCTCCCGTGCGATCGTCAGCATGCCTGGAAGCTACCAAAGTGCCCGGACGAGCGTGTCCTGCAGATAGGTCAGCCAGTCGTAGGTGACGAACGCCGGGTACCGAGGATCGTCCTCGCGCATCTCGGCCAGCTCGTCGTGGATCTCCTCGGTGACCTCCAGCCGCACGCCGAGCGCCAGCCGCACGTCGTTGAGCGCGCGCAGCCACGCGCCGGCCTGCTCACCGGTCAGCTCCACCCGGCCCTGCTCGGCCGTCCCCAGCAGAGTCTCGGCGTCCGAGCGCTTCCCGTCGCGCAGCGTGGCCTCGGTGTAGCGGCGGAACTCCGAGGCGGCCTTGTCGTCGTCGGCGTACGCCGAGGGGAACAGCCTGGCGAGCACCGGGTCGGACGGCTCCTCCGCCGCGCCGATGCCGAGGGCCCGCTCCAACGGGTCGTCGCTGACCGCGGCCGGCTGCACCAGGCCGAGGATCTGCGCCACGAGGGAACGCAGGATCGACGCCTCGCCGGCGTCGAGGTCGATGGTGACGCCGCCGCCGCGCGCCGCGCGGAACCCCGTGCTCACGCCGAGTCCCGCTGCACGGTGGCCCACAGGCCGTACGAGTGGAGGATCTGCACGTCGCGCTCCATCTCCTCGCGCGTGCCGCTGGCCACCACGGCCCTGCCTTTGTGGTGGACGTCGAGCATGAGCTTCTCCGCCTTGGCCTTGGGGTAGCCGAAAACGGTCTGGAACACATAGGTGACGTACGACATCAGGTTCACCGGGTCGTTCCACACGATCGTCAGCCACGGCAGGTCGGGGCGGACGTCCGACTCGGGACGCGCCACTTCGGCTGGAGCGGTACTACCCACCTTCCCATCCTGCCCTACCCCGTGCGTACTCTTCGACTTGTGAAGATGCCCATGAGCGCCGCGTTGCTCACCGATCACTATGAGCTGACGATGCTGGAGGCGGCGCTCGGCAGCGGGGCCGCGCACCGCAGAGCGGTCTTCGAGGTGTTCGCGCGCCACCTGCCGCAGGGACGCAGGTACGGCGTGGTCGCCGGCACCGGACGGGTGCTCGACGCTCTGGAGGATTTCACGTTCGGCGAGCAGGAGATCGAGTTCCTGCGGCGCGCACGGGTGGTGGACGAGCGCACGCTCGACTACCTCGCCGGTTACCGCTTCTCCGGGGACGTGCACGGGTACGCCGAAGGCGAGTGCTACTTCCCCGGTTCGCCGATCATGGTGGTGGACGGCACCTTCGCCGAGGCGGTGCTGCTGGAGACGCTGATCCTTTCCATACTCAACCACGACTCGGCGGTGGCGTCGGCGGCGTCGCGCATGGTGCGCGCGGCCGGTGAGCGGCCGATCATCGAGATGGGGTCGCGCCGCACCCATGAGGCCGCGGCGGTCGCGGCGGCGCGCGCGGCGTACGTCGCGGGGTTCGGGTCCACGTCCAACCTGATGGCGGGCCGCCTGTACGGCGTGCCGACGGCGGGGACGGCGGCGCACGCCTTCACGCTGCTGCACGACTCCGAGCACGACGCGTTCCAGGCGCAGCTCGACTTCCTCGGCACGGACACGACGTTGCTGGTGGACACCTACGACGTCGCCAAGGCGGTGCGCACGGCGGTGGAGCTCGCCGGGCCGCGGCTCGGCGCGGTGCGCATCGACTCAGGGGACCTCAGGGCCGTCGCGCACGAGGTGCGGGACATGCTGGACGGGCTCGGCGCCACCGGCACCCGCGTCGTGGTCACCGGGGACCTCGACGAGTACGCCATCGCCGCGCTCGCCGCGGCCCCCGTGGACGGGTACGGCGTCGGCACATCGGTGGTCACCGGCTCGGGAGCGCCGACCGCGTCCCTGGTGTACAAGCTGGTGGCCCGTGAGGACTCCGGCGGGACGCTGCGGCCGGTGGCCAAGCGGTCGGTCGGCAAACCCAGCCGAGGGGGCCGCAAGACGGCGTTCCGCACATTGGAGGACGGCGTCGCGACCTGCGAGCTGGTGTCCGTCCTGCCGGACTCCCCCGTGACCGACTCCCCCGTGCCTGGCTCAACCGTGCCTGGCTCACCTGTGCCTGGCTCCCCCGCGCCGGCGGGAACCCGGCCGTTGCTGCGTCCACTGGTGCGCGGCGGCGCGGTCGTGGGCCGGGAACCGCTCGCCGAGGCTCGAGAACGGCACCGCGCCTCGGTGGCGGAGTTGCCGAAGGACGCGCACCACCTGTCGCCAGGGGACGCGGCCGTCCCCACGGTGTTCACCTGACCCACCTCGCGGCGGAAAGGACCCCCGATGAAGACCACGCTGGTGATCGTGGACGTGCAGAACGACTTCTGCGAAGGCGGCAGCCTGGCCGTCCAGGGTGGCGCGGGGGTGGCGGCGGCCATCGGGCCGCACGCCGCCTCGGCGGGCTACGACCACGTGGTGGCCACCCGGGACCACCACGTGGACCCCGGCGACCACTTCTCCGACCACCCCGACTACGCGCGCACCTGGCCTCCGCACTGCGTCGCCGGCACCGAAGGGGCCGCGTTCCACCCGGCGCTCGACACCTCGCGGGTCGAGGAGGTCTTCAGCAAGGGACGCGACAGCGCCGCCTACAGCGGCTTCGAGGGCCACGGCGCGGACGGCGCCGGCCTCGCCGACTGGCTGCGGTCCCGCGACGTGTCGGCGGTGGACGTGGTCGGCATCGCCACCGACCACTGCGTGCGCGCCACCGCGCTCGACGCCGCGCGCGAGGGCTTCGCCGTACGCGTCCTGCTCGACCTCACCGCCGGCGTGGCCCGTCCCACCACCGACGCGGCCCTCGCCGACCTGCGCGCCGCCGGGGTGGAACTCGTCGGCACCCCGGTGGTCGCCTCGGCCTGACCCCCGAACACCGGCGAGCCGTGATCACGGGTCGCGTCACACCGGCGAGAGATCAACGTCGGCGCATTCCCCCTGATCACAGGTCGCGTCACACCGGCGAGAGATCAACGTCGGCGCATTCCCCCTGATCACGGGTCGCGTCACACCGGCGAGAGGTCCGTGACGGCGCTTTCCGCCGGTGTCAGCGGCCGCGCTGGGTGGCCCACTTGCGGATGGTGTCGATGCGTTTGCGTATCTCCTCGGTGGACGCCTGCGCGATGGCGGGGCCGCCGCAGACGCGGCGCAGCTCGGCGTGGATGACGCCGTGGGGCTGGCCGGTGCGGTGGTTCCAGGCGCCGACCAGGCCGTTCAGCTCCTTGCGCAGGGCCGCGATCTCCTCGTGAGGAGCGAGCACGGGCTCGGGCCGGGTCTCGGCGGCCTGGCGGCGGCGCGCGGCCTGCTGGTCGGCCTGGTGCTTGCGCAGCAGGACGGCCACCTGGTCGGGTTCGAGCAGGCCCGGCAGGCCGAGGAAGTCCTCCTCCTCGGGGGAGCCGGGCTCGGCGCCGGTGCCGAACTCGCCGCCGTCGAACAGGACGCGGTCGAACGTCGCGGACGCCTCGACGGTCTCGAACGGCAGCTCGTCGCCGAGGACGTCGGGGCTGTCCTTCTTGCGCTGAGCGTCCTCGACGAGGAAATCGTCCAGCCCCTCCTCGGGGAGCTTGCGGTCCAGGACGTGGTCGCGCTGCGCCTCCATCTCGCCGGCCAGCCCCATGAGGGTCGGCACCGACGGCAGGAACACCGACGCCATCTCGCCGCGCTTGCGCGCACGGACGAAACGGCCCACCGCCTGCGCGAAGAACAGCGGCGTGGAAGTGCTCGTGGCGTACACCCCGACCGCGAGGCGCGGGATGTCCACCCCTTCCGACACCATGCGGACGGCCACCAGCCACCGCTCCTCCGAGGCGGTGAACTGCTTGATCTTGGCGGAGGCGCCGGGGTCGTCCGAGAGCACGACCGTGGCCCCCTGGCCGGTGATCTCGCGCAGCAGCCGCGCGTACGACCTGGCGGTCTCGTGGTCGCTGGCGATCACCATGGCCCCGGCGTCCGGCACGCCGCGCCGCACCTCGGTGAGGCGCCGGTCGGCCGCCACGAGCACCTGGCGGATCCAGTCGCCCTTGGGGTCGAGCGCCGCGCGCCACGCCTGGCCGAGCTGGTCCTTGGTGAGCGGCGTGCCGAGCGTCGCGGTGATCTCGTCGCCGGCGCGGGTGCGCCACCGCATCTCGCCGGCGTACGCCAGGAAGATGACCGGCCGGACCACGCCGTCGGCGAGCGCCGGCGCGTAGCCGTAGGAGTAGTCGGAGACGCTGCGCCGCACCCCCTCGCCGTCCTCGGCGTAGGTGACGAAAGGGATGGGGTTGGTGTCGGACCGGAACGGGGTGCCGGTGAGGGCCAGCCGGCGCGCGGCGGGTTCGAACGCCTCGCGCACGCCGTCACCCCAGGACTTCGCGTCACCCGCGTGGTGGATCTCGTCGAAGATCACCAGGGTCCTGCGGCCCTCGGTGCGCGCACGGTGGAGCGCCGGGTGCATCGCCACCTGCGCGTACGTCACCGCCACACCGAGGTAGTCGCGCGACGTGGCGCCTTGGCTGTTCTTGAACTCCGGGTCGATGGGGATGCCGACCCGGCCCGCGGCGTCGGCCCACTGGCGCTTGAGGTGCTCGGTGGGGGTGACGACGGTGATGGACCGCACGACGCCGCGGGTGAGCAGCTCGCTGGCGATGCGCAGCGCGTAGGTCGTCTTGCCGGCGCCGGGGGTGGCGACGGTGAGGAAATCGCGCGGCTCACGCCGGAAGTAGAGCTCGAACGCCTCCTGCTGCCACGCGCGCAGCCGCGGCGCGGTGCCCCAGGCGGCGCGGTCGGGATAGGACGGGGAGAGGTGGGACGCCGCGAAGTTGCTCACGCACACCCCCCGCGCGCGCGGCGGGCGAACGGCGGGGTTGACACGGCGGACAGGCTCAACGCCGACCTCCTCCTCGAACCTCTCCCGGCCGCCGGGGCCGCAGCCCGGCGCATGATCGTGTCGTCGTATCGCTGCCTCACAGTGAAGCCACGATAGTAGGGACCACCGACAGGACGCGCCTTCCCCCGCGGAACCGGCAGGGCCCGCGTCACCGTCCCCCCGCCTGACCTGCCGCTTCTACTTCAACAGCGCCAGCATGCCGTCGATCTCGGCGCGCCGCCGCGGATCGTCCGGCTGCACCATGCCGACGATCACCACGCTGGTGTCCGCGCCGTCCTTGGCGAGCACCGTGACCCGCAGGTACGCCGGACGGTTCACCACGTCGCTGTACCCGGCGCGCAGCGCGCGCGAGTGGCCGGTGTAGCCGCCGGTCTCGACAGGACGGTCGTCCACGGTGTCCACGGTGTCGCCATGGAGCAGCAGCCGCGCGTACAGCTCGGTGAGCGACAGCGCGGCGGCCCGCGGGCCGGAGACCGCGACCGGGTCGCCGGGCCGGGTCATCACGATGGCCGACCCGTCGTACACCGCGGCGGAGGTGAAACCGGTCACCGGAGGCACCGCGCCGGCGCGCCAGCCCGGCGGCATGAGGTAGGTGACACCGGCGAGGCCGTCCGACACGGTGAGCCGGGTCGTGTCCGGCGCGTTCACCCGGCTCACCACCGTGGACACCACCAGGGCCACCACGGTGACCCCCGCGGCGACCGAACCGAGCAGGACGGCCAGCCGCTCGGCCCACAGCGGCAGCCGTATGCCGGACGGCGCGGACGGCGCGCCGTACACGCGGGCCGAGGGGGGCAGGCCCTCCTCCTGCTCCTGCGCGCGCGGCGGCCGCACGGGCTCGCCGTACGGCCGTCGTTTCGTACGGTGCTCCTCCACGGTCACTCCTCCCGGTGCCTTCGAGTATCGGCTCCGGGGGTGCCCCCGCGTCAACGAGCGGACGCGGCGGGTATCGGCCCGGCGGCCGGAACCCCGGCGGCCGGAACTACGGTGTCAGACGGCGGGTGCGCGGAACGCGGCCCACATGTCACGCATGCGGGCCGCCTGGCCGGGGGTGAACTCGGTCATGCAGGCGTCGGTGGAGTAGTCCATGAAGTTGTGCACGGGGTCCAGGCCCGGCTCCGCGCAGGTGTCCTTGCCTTCGGGACAGCCGCTGGTCGACCGGCTCTCCGGCGGTGTGTCGTCGATGTGGTCGCCGGGTGGCGCGCAGCCGTTCTCGAAGGTGTGCAGCAGGCCGAGCCAGTGGCCGATCTCGTGCACACCGGTGTAGCCCTTGTTGAAGTCGGTCAGCGCGCCGCCGGGCAGGGTGCGCCAGTCGATGACGACGCCGTCCAGGAAGGGCCGGCGCCTGTGCCACTGCGGGTAGGTCGAGTACCCGAGGACCTGCTCGCCGAGCCGGCCGACGTACAGGTTGAGCGTCTCTGCGCCACCCCGGTGCAGCCGGGTCTTCATGGCGACCTCGTTGCCGAGCGCGTCGCGGAACCATCGCGGCTCCTCGGTGCGGGTCACGCCGCGCAACGTGAACGTGATGCCGGTGTCCGCGCCGCCGAACCGGCCCGCGTACGCGGCGTTCAGCGTGGCGATCTGCGCGGTGACGGCGTCGTCGTCCGCGCCGAGCCCTGCCGCGGTGAGCACGTGCACCCAGACCGGGACGTCGATCGACGAGGGGACGGGCCTCGCGGCGGCACGCAGCCGTGCCCGCATGGTCGCGACCATGCGGGCCGTCTCACCGGGCTCGGGATGGTGCGGCTCCTGCGGACGCGCCGCGGCGTGCGGCGCGCCACAAGGTGCGGCGCCGGCGCGCGCGGGCCCGGGGACGGCCCCGAGCCCGAGCAGGCACAGCAAAGACACCGCCACCGCCCCCCGGGCCATGCACTCCCCCGTCGTCCCTGGTCAACTGGTCGGAGTGCTGACGCTAGCCCGGCGCGCGGCCCGGCGCCGTGAGTGACACTCAGTCGCCGGACTCGCCCTTGGGGAGACCCTCGTAGATCTCCTTGCAGTCGGGGCATACCGGGTAGCGCTTCGGGTCCCGGCTCGGCACCCAGACCTTGCCGCAGAGGGCACGGATGGGGGTGCCGGTCACCATGCTCTCGGTGATCTCGTTCTTGTCCGCGTAGTGCGAGAACCGCTCGTGGTCCCCTTCGTCGCCGTGCGACAGGTTCGGCCGGGTCTCGCTCTCGGGAAGGATCTTCGTGCTCACGGAAAACGAGTCTACGTGCGTCCGGCCTCAGCCCGCGTGCACAGGGATGTCGGTCTTGCGGCCCGCCTTGACGAACAGCGCGAGACCGGCGGCCACCACGGCGACGACGACGGCCACGGTGAAGCCGAAATGCATGCCGTCCAGGAACGACAGGTGCGCGGCCGAGGTGAGCGCGTCGGCGACCGGCTGCGGCGTTCCCGGCGGGACGGGGGCGACGCCGAGGGACACCGGGCCCTTCAGCGCCTCGATCTGCGCGGGGGTGCTCGGGATGTTGTTCGCGGCCATGTGACCCGGCAGCACGTCGGCGACCTTGGCGGTGATCAGCGCGCCGAGCACCGCGGTGCCGAGGGAGCCGCCGACCTGCATGGCGGACTGCTGCATGCCGCCGGCGACGCCGCTGAGCTCCAGCGGCGCGTTTCCGACGATGACCTCGGTGGCGCCGACCATGACCGGGGACAGGCCGAAGGCGAGAAGCGCGAACGGGATCGCGGTCTCGACGTACCCGGCCTCCAGGCCGAGGCGCGACAGCAGGAACATCGAGGTCGCGGTGATCAGCATGCCGGCCGCGATCGGGACCCTCGGGCCGAACTTGGTCAGCGCGAACCCGGCGAGCGGGGACGCGACGATCATGCCGGCGCTCATCGGGAGCATGCGCATGCCCGACTCCAGCGGGGACAGGCCGTGCACCCCCTGGAAGTAGAAGGTCAGGAAGAACATCGCGCCGAACATCGAGAAGGCCATCAGCACCATCAGCGCCGTGCCGATGGAGACCGACGCGTTGCGGAACAGCCCGAGCGGCAGCAACGGCTCCCTGGCCCTGCCCTGCCAGTACACGAAGGCCGCGCCGAGCACGACGGTCGCGGCGGCGAACCCGAGGGTGCGGCCGTCGAGCCAGCCGTACTCAGGGGCCTTGATGATGGCCCAGACCAGGCAGAACATCGCGCCGGACAGCAGCACGACGCCAGGGATGTCGATCTTCGACAGCGACTCGGCCCTGCTTTCCTTGATCACCCACATGCCGACCAGGAGCGCGACGACGCCGACGGGGACGTTGATGAAGAACACCGACTGCCAGCTGACGTTCTCGACCAGCAGCCCGCCGACGATGGGGCCGGCGGCGCTGGACACGCCGATCGCGGCACCCCAGATGCCGATGGCCATGTTCAGCCGCTCGGCGGGGAAGGCGGAGCGCAGCAGCGCGAGGGCCGCGGGCTGGAGGAGCGCGCCGAACAGGCCCTGCAGGACGCGCAGCGCGATGAGCAGGCCGACGGACTGGCTGAGGCCGATGGCGAGCGAGGTCACCGCGAAACCGGCGATGCCGACCATGAAGACGCGCTTGTGGCCGAACAGGTCGCCGAGTTTGCCGGCGGTGATGAGGAACACCGCCAGGGAGAGCAGGTAGCCGCTGGTGACCCACTGGAGATCGGCGAGGGAGGCGTTGAGGTCCTGGCCGATCACTGGGTTGGCGATGGCGACGACGGTGCCGTCCAGCATCACCATGATCACGCCGAGTGCCACGGCGAGGAGCGTGAGCCACGGGTGGCCGTGACCTCGTCTGACCGGCGCGCCGGGAGGCGCGGCCACCGCTTGGGCCATGGAAGGTTCCCCCTGTATCTCTCAGCTTTCAGCAAGCGGTAACTTATGTCAGACCGTGACAGATGACAAACGGTTTTATCCGACACAGAGTGACTTGTGGCACAATGTGACGTAGAGATGTCGAGGAGGTGTCCGTCATGGGTCTACGTGAGCGCAAGAAGCACCAGACCCGGCAGGCGCTGATCGACACCGCCTTCGACCTGTTCGACACCCAGGGTTTCGAGGCCACCACCGTCGACCAGATCGCCGCCGCGGTCGAGGTCTCACCCCGCACGTTCTTCCGCTACTTCGGCAGCAAGGAGGAGCTGGCGCTCGACTTCACCGCCGAGTACGACGAACGCCTCACGACCGCACTCGCCGCGAGGCCCGAGGACGAGCCGCCGCTCACGGCGCTGATCGCCGCGTACCGGGAGTTCGTGCGCGCCATGTGGGACAAGGACGACTCCGCGGAGGACACCGAGCGGTTCTGCAAGCACCGGCGGGTGCTCGACGCCAACCCCGCTCTGCTCGCGTCGAGCTTCGCGCGGATGACCGCGGTCGAGGACCGGCTGAGCGAGGAGATCGCGAGGCGTCTCGGCGTGCCGCCGTCCGACATGCGGCCCCGGCTGCTGGTCGCGTTCGTCACCGCCGCGATCCGTGTGGGGTTCTCCCGCACCACCGAGCACGACAGCCCGCGCGCGCTCGCGGCGGACGTCGGACGAGCGCTCACGCTCTGCGAGAAGACCCTGGCCCCCGGCACCGGTTCGCTGTCTAGTTGAGCTTGGGGTCGTCGGGGCAGGTCGCCACGAAGGCCAGCTCCCCCGGCTGACGGCGCAGCACAGACCGCCACAGGCCCGCCGGGCTGGAGTCGAAGGTGTCGCCGGGCTCGGCCTCCACGACGTACCACGAACCGTCCCTGATCTCGGCCTCCAGCTGACCGGCCGTCCAGCCCGCGTACCCCGCGAAGATGCGCATCTGGGTGATCTCGCCGGCCAGGATCTCCGGCGGCGCGTCGAGGTCGACCGTGCCGAGCTTGGAGACGGCCGAGGTGCCCGCGTGCAGCCGCCGCCAGCCGAGCGGCTCCTGGCCGCTCGGCACCGCGGCCAGCGCCAGCGCGCTGTCGGTCTGCACCGGCCCGCCTTCGAACAGGACGGGAGGGCCGCTGACCAGGCCGTCCCACGACGGAAGGACCTGGGTGACGGTGACCTCACTGGGCCGGTTGAGCATGACACCGAGGGTGCCGCCGTCGTCGTCGTGCTCCAGGATCAGCACCACACCGCGCCGGAAGTTGGGGTCGTCCAGCAGTGGCGTCGCCACCAGCAGCCTGCCGACGTAGATCGCCTCCGCCATGCATCCATCATGACGTGTGACACGCCGACCGCGCGCCCACCCCCCGGCACATTAAGCCCTTCCCCTCAAGCGATGTTACGTATCGCGTTCATCTGGGAACGCTAGGTGACGAAGATCGGATATCAGAGCCGGGGTAACGGAGGAGAGCCTTGCGCGCACCGCGCCGTCACGTCACAGGAGCCGTCCCATGAGCCGCGTCGTCCTCGTGGCTCTCATGGCCGTCGGCGCCGCCGCGGCCGGCTTCCCCGCGACCCGCGTCTCGCAGGCGTCCGGTGACGACGACCCCCGCGACGGCCGCATCGGCGTCTCGGTCAGCCGCGCGCAGTGCCCCACCGGCCGCACCGACGTCGTCATGACCGCTCCCCGCGACCGCGACACCGCCGAGTACACCGTCACGCAGGACGGCAAGGTCATCCGCACCGGCATCCTGTGGCCCGGCGTGGAACGCACCGTCCCCGTGTACGTCGACCCCGGCGAGACCGACCGCGTCGGCGTCGACATCGAGGGCCAGGGGACCACCGCCTACCGCGTGCACTCCTCCTGCTCCGACGACTCCTCCACCGAGTACCAAGCCGCGTCCTACCGCGTGGTGGAGAGCAGCAGCTCCGACGACGGCGCCGGCTCCGGCTCCGCCGCCTACAGCCGCAGCCACCACAACCCGCTGATCCGCACCGGGTACCGCTACAACCCCCTCATCCGCGACGGCAGCCTCCCTCATACCGGCCCCCCTGCCGACTTCTACGGAAAGGTCGCCACCGCGGTCGGCCTGACGGTGCTCGGCGCCATCCTCCTGTGGCTGTCCCTGATCTGGCCCGGCCGCGTCACCACCCATCCCCACATGACCCTTCGCCGCATTTCCCAATCAGCCGGCACATAACGGAAAGGGGTCCAGAAAATTATTAATATCCCCCTCGCCTGTTTACGGCCCTGTTTTTGCCTAAGTTTTGTACGCGCTTGGCGAGCGCTGTAACGTCCTCGCCATGCCGACGTTGAAACACGAGGTACTTATCCTCCTTTTCCGAAATCGTCCGACTTTGGCGGCCGAACTCCTTCGAGAGTCTTTGGGTGTGACACTTCCGGATTTCACTCAGGCGAAAATCGAATCGGCCGACCTGACCGAGTGCCCACCGGTCGAGTACCAGGCCGACTCGGTGGTGGTGCTGTACTTCGGCGACCGCCCGGTCCTCTCGGTGGTCGTCGAGGTCCAGAACAGCCGGGACACCGGCAAGCGCTGGAGTTGGCCGGTCTATCTGGCCTCGGTCCGGGCCCGCCACCGCTGCCCCGCCGTCCTGCTCGTCATCTGCACGGAGCACACCATCGCGCAGTGGTGCGCCACGCCGATAGAGATGGGCCACCCCGGCTGGTGCCTCGCCCCGATCGTCGCCGGCCCGAGGTCGGTCCCGCCGATCACCGACCCGGCCGTCGCCACCGAAGCACCGGAGCTGGCCGTATTCTCAGCGATAGCCCACAACGACGACGCCGAGACCCAGCGGGTTCTCAACGCACTGCTCCCGGCCTTGTCGTGCATCGACCAGGAACGATCCCAGTTGTACGCTGACTTCGTCTACTCGATGCTGCCCGAGGCAGCCAAAAAGCACATGGAGGTGCTGATGAACCTCACAAAATCCAACTACCCGAGTTCTTTGGCGCAGGCGTTCTTCGACGAAGGAGAAGCCAAAGGAGAGGCCAAAGGGAAGGCCAAAGGAAAGACGACAGGAAAGGCCGAAGCGGTCTTGATCTTCCTCGAGACCCGAGGGATCACCGTCACCGACGAGCAGCGGGATCGTGTGCTCGCCTGCACGGACATGGATCGGCTCGACGAGTGGATCCGGCAGGCCGCGACCGCCGACACCTCCGCCTTCCTGTTCGCCTGACCCCCGCCACGACCGCCGGGTCCGCCCCCCGGCGTGGTCGTGCGGTCAGGCCTCGGTGAGGCCGCGGACGCGGCCGCCGGCGCTCTTGCTGACGGCGGCGGCGACGGTGGTGGAGACGTCGGGGTGGAAGACGCTCGGGATGATGTAGTTGGGGCCGAGTTCTTCAGGGGAGACGACGCCGGCCAGAGCGGTGGCGGCGGCGAGGAGCATGCTTTCGGTCACCATGCGGGACTGCGCGTCCAGCAGGCCGCGGAAGACCCCTGGGAAGGCTAGGACGTTGTTGATTTGGTTGGGGTAGTCGGAGCGGCCGGTGGCCACCACGGCGGCGTGTTCGCGCGCGTCGTCGGGAGAGACCTCGGGGTCGGGGTTGGCGAGCGCGAAGACCACCGAGCCGTCGGCCATGGTGGCGATGTCGTCGCCGGTGAGGATGCCGGGGGCGGAGACCCCGATGAAGACGTCGGCGCCTTTGACGGCGCCTCTGAGGTCGCCGCCGTAGCCTTCGGCGTTGGTGTTCTCGGCGATCCAGCGCAGCGAGTCGTCGAGGTCGTCGCGGCCCTTGTGGACGGCGCCGAGGTAGTCGCAGACGACGACGTGGCGCGCGCCTGCGGCGAGCAGGAGGCGCAGGACGGCGGTGCCGGCGGCGCCGGCGCCGGCCATGGCGATGCGGACGTCCGGAAGGGACTTGCCGACGACGCGCAGCGCGTTGGTGAGCGCGGCGAGCACGCAGATGGCGGTGCCGTGCTGGTCGTCGTGGAAGACGGGGATGTCGAGCAGGTCGCGCAGGCGGCGCTCGATCTCGAAGCAGCGGGGGGCCGAGATGTCTTCGAGGTTGATGCCGCCGAAGCCGGGGGCGATGCTGCGCACGACCTCGACGATGGTGTCGACGTCCTGGGTGTCGAGGCAGATGGGCCAGGCGTCGATGCCGGCGAAGCGTTTGAACAGCGCGGCCTTGCCCTCCATGACGGGGAGCGCGGCGGCGGGGCCGATGTTGCCGAGGCCGAGCACGGCGGAGCCGTCGGTGACGACGGCCACGGTGTTGCGCTTGATGGTGAGACGCCGCGCGTCCTCGGGGTTGCGCGCGATGGCGAGGGACACACGCGCGACGCCGGGGGTGTACGCCATCGACAGCTCGTCACGGGTGCGCAGCGGCACTTTGGACTGCATCTCGATCTTGCCGCCGAGGTGCATGAGGAACGTGCGGTCGCTGACCTTGTGCAGCATGACGCCGCCGACCTGGCCGAGGCTGTCGACGATGGCCTGCGCGTGCTCGGTGTCCTTGGCGGCGCAGGTGACGTCGATGCGCAGGGTCTCGTGGCCGGCCGTGGTGACGTCGAGCGCGGTCACCACTCCCCCGGCGTTCTCGACGGCGTGGGTGAGCTGGCTGACCGCCTTGCCTCCGGCCGGGACCTCCAGACGTACGGTGATCGAGTAGGACACGCTCGGCACGGTCGCCACGTCAATCCGCTCCTTTGCGGTGTGTGTGGTCGAGCTCGCTCGGGTACCCGGGATCGCGCATCCGGCCAGCCTGCACATTCAAGGGATATCCATGGTGCCAGACCGGAGCGGCAGCTCACGCCGCCTTCGCAGCGGAGCTGTGGCGGAGCGGCGGACGAGCTGTGGACGATCCCCTCAGCCGCCGGGGTGACCCCCGGCGGCCGGGAAGAGGGTCAGAACAGTGCGCTGGCCAGACCGCGCCGGGCCTTGGCCACGACCGGGTCGCCCGCGGGCAGGGTGTCGAAAAGGCCGAGCAGGTGACGGCGCGCGCGGTCGCGGTCGTCTCCCGCTGTGCGGCGGATCACGGCGATGAGCCGGTCGAACGCGGCCTCCGGCATGCCGCTCAGCATCTCGATGTCGGCGGCCTGGGTGTGCGCCTCGACGTCCTTGGGGTCGGCGGTGGCGCGGTCGATCACCTGGCGCGCGTCGAGGCCCTCGGTGCGGCGGATCAGGCCGACGCCGGCGAGGCCGATCTTGGCGTCCTCGTCGGCGGGCGAGCGGGCCAGCAGCCGCTCGTACGCGGCGGCGGCGGCGTCGAGGTCGCCGTCGTCGATGGCCTTCTCGGCGGCGAGCAGATCGGGGTCGGCCTGCGGCGCCTCGGCGCCGGGCTCGCCGGGAGGCTGCTCACCGGCCGGTCCGAGGTACTGCGCAAGCGCGGTCATCAACTGGTCGAGCCACTGCCGCACCTGAGCCTCGGGGAGCGCACCCTGGAAGCCGGTCACGGCCTGTCCCTGGAACACGGCGAGCACGGTGGGGATGCTCTGCACCTGGAGCGCGCCGCTGATCTGGGGGCTCGCGTCGACGTCGACCTTGGCGAGGACCCAGCGGCCCGCGGCCTCGGCGGCGAGTTTCTCGAGGATCGGGCTGAGCTGCTTGCACGGCTCGCACCACGTGGCCCACAGGTCGAGGATCACCGGCACCCGCATGGAGCGCTCGATGACCTCGGTGGCGAAGGTCGCGTCGGTGACGTCGATGACGGCCGCCGCGGCCTGGGGCGGCCCGCCGGCCGCCGGGGCCTTGGCCGCCGCCTCGCGGCGGGCCTGCGCCTCCAGTGCCTGCTTGCGTGCGCCGAGGTCCACCGCCCCTTGCAGCGATGCCGGTCGAGTGAAGTCCGCTGGGCTCATACTGCTAATCCTGCCGCATCCGCCGGGTGGTCGGCATCGCATGGGGACCGCGCGAGGCCTACGCGGCGCTATGTCACACCTTTGTCGCAAATCCTCACGGGACTGTCACGACGCGGAGTTATCCCGAAATATGAACTCCGCAGAAGTTCAGCTCACTTGGAGGTGGGTGTTGAGACGCGTCATCGTCGTCGCCGCGACTGCCGCACTGATCGCGGCTATAGCGGCCAACCCGGCGCAAGCAGGCCCTTCACAGGCCTCGCCGGAGACCACGACCCAGTACGTCGTCCTGTACAAGGAAGGTGCCGCGGCCGCGGACGCCCAGAAGGCGATCGAAGCGGCGGGCGGCAGCGTCCTCAAGGTGAACACCGAGGTCGGCGTGGCCACGGTGTCGACGCAGAACCCGGGTTTCGCCGACGCCGTCAGGGCGGCCGGCGCCATCGAAGGCGTCGCGCACGACCGCAGCATCGGCAGCGTTCCCAAGAGCGCGCGGGTGAGCGACGCCTCCCGCGCGGCGGAGCTGTCCAGGGCGATCGAGAAGGAAGGCCGGGGTCACGGCCCGGTCAAGCGCGGCCGTAACGCCAAGGCCGAGCCGCTGTCGGACCTGCAGTGGGACCTGAAGCAGATCCACGCCGAGGAGGCGCACAAGTACGAAAAGGGCGACAAGGGAGTGCTTGTCGCCATCCTCGACACCGGCGTCGACGGGTCGCACCCCGACATCGCCCCCAACTTCAACCGCGCGCTGAGCCGGAACTTCACCGTCGACATCCCCGTGGACGCCAACGGCGACGAGGTGGACGGCCCCTGTGAGGACGAGCCGGACCAGTCGTGCAACGACCCGGCCGACGTGGACGAGAACGGTCACGGCACGCACGTGGCCTCGTCCATCGCCTCCCCCATCAACAACCTCGGCGTCACCGGTGTCGCTCCCAACGTCACCGTGGTGAACCTGCGCGCCGGCCAGGACTCCGGTTACTTCTTCCTCCAGGCGACCGTGGACGCGCTCACCTACGCCGGTGACATCGGGGTGGACGTGGCCAACATGAGCTACTACATCGACCCCTGGCTGTTCAACTGCACCGACAACCCGGCCGACTCCCCCGAGGACCGCGCCGAGCAGGCGACGATCATCGCTGCCGCGCAGCGTGCCCTGGACTACGCGCACCGCAAGGGTGTCACCCTGGTCGCCGCCGCCGGCAACCAGGCCGCCGACTACACCAAGACCTACAACGACAGCAGCAGCCCGAACTTCGCCAGCGTTCCCGGCGAGGCCCCGCGCGCACGCACCATCCCGGCGAGCTGCGTCTCCATGCCGGCCGAGGGCCAGCACGTGATCTCGGTGTCCTCCACCGGCATCAGCAAGCGCAAGGCGTACTACTCCAGCTTCGGCAACGACTACGTGGACGTCGCCTCCCCCGGCGGCGACGTGTACGACACCCCCGGCAACACCCGTGACGTCAGCAAGGCCACGCTGTCGGCCTATCCCAAGGCCCTCGCCGTCGCCAACGGCGAGATCGACGCGAACGGCGAGCCCACGGTGGACTACGTCGTGAAGGACTGCAAGGGCAGCACCTGCGCGTACTACCAGTACCTGCAGGGCACGTCCATGGCCTCGCCCCGCGCGGCCGGCGTCGCGGCGCTCATCGTCAGCAAGTACGGCATCCGTGACTGGCGCGGCGGCAAGACCATGCTCCCCGACCTGGTGGAGGCAGTGCTGAAGGGCACCGCCACCAAGACCCCGTGCCCGACCCCGCCGGCGTACACCTACACCCGCATCCTGCCGTCCGGGCAGACGGTGACGGCCACGCACACCTGCGAGGGAAGCTTCTTCTCCAACGGCTTCTACGGCAAGGGCATCGTGGACGCGCTGCGCGCCGTCCGGTAGGCCGCACGCACCACCGGCCGGTCGACGGCCACGCCGGGAAGGGGTCCGTCCTCACGCGAGGACGGGCCCCTTTTCCGCGTCCGCGGGGACGGCTAGGCGTCCTGCGGCTTGGTGTCGCCGGGGAAGTCGCCGGCCGCCACGCGGAGGGTGCGCAGCAGGTCGAACATGCTCACCAGGTCGGGCTCGCCGTACATGCCGAGGCAGAAGTCGGCGGCCATGAGGTCGTCCGTGGCCCGTTTGACGACCTCGCGTCCCTTCTCAGTGATCTGCGCGAGGATGCCGCGACCGTCCGCGGGGTTGCGGACACGGCGGACGAGGCCCGCGCGCTCCAGGCGGTCCACCGTGTTGGTCACGCTCGTCGGGTGGACCATCAGCCGCTCGCCGATGCGCGAGAGGGCCAGCGAACCGGTGCGGCTGAACGTGAGCAGCACCAGGGCCTCGTAGCGCGCGAAGGTCAAGTCGTGCGGCCGGAGCAGCGTGTCCAGTTGCCCGAGCAGGATCTGGTGCGCTCTCATGATCGACGTGACGGCTGCCATGGCGGATGACGGCCCGAAGTGCACACGCCACGTGTCCGCGGCGCGCTCGATCGGGTCGAACGGCAGGTTGAGCGGCTTGGGTACACCGATTGACACAGGCTTACGCTAGCGCGTGCCGCGACCGCTGACCCAGGGTGACCGCGATTCCGGTCGGTACCCAAGTCGCGGGACAGCAAACATCACGCTCCGTTATGGTGGGCATGTCAAAAGGTGAGGCGCGGCAAAGCCCGACCCAAAGCATGGGGAGAGCCCTGCCGTCCGGCGCGCGAGGTCATACGTGGCCTCCGCGGACCGGCGGGGGCGAAGGCGGCCGGGCAAAGGGTGCCAAGGGGCCGGGGGGCCCGCACCCGAGTGGCGGCGCTCACTCCAGGCAACGGGGGTTTCTAGTGAACGGCACGAACGACGCACGGACGGCGTGGCCGGTTCTCCGGTCCACGCGGGGCCGTGCTTGAGCAAAGGGGCGTTTCACGCGAGGAGCTGAAGCACAGCGCGCTGGTGGCGGTAGGGACGCTGCTCGCGCTGGGCCTGCTCGCCGCTTGGAGCGTCCTTGTTCCCGGCGTCTCCGCATGGGAGAACATCGTCGTGGCGGTCATCGGATCGCTGCGGCTCACCGGCCCGGTCGCCGCCGCCTTCGGCGCGTGGGTGGCCGTGCGCACGAGGCGGACCGCGCCGGCCCGCGTAGGGCCCGTGCGTCCGCGGCCGCACGGGTGGCGGGTGCTGAAAGCACCGCTCGCGATCCTCGGGGTCGTGGTGGGGGCCTTCTGCGCGACGGTGAGCGTGCTCGCCGTGAAGGCCTTCCTGACCGAGCAGGCGGGCCATCTGGCGCCGACGGGGCTCGCGGTCGGCGCGGCGGGGCTGGCGCTGTACGCGACGCTCGGGTGGGTCGCGGGCTGGGCTCTGCCGTGGCGGCTGACGCCGCTCGCCGCCGGCGCGGGCAGCTACGTGCTGCTCACCTCGCCTTCGGGTGGGCCGTCGTGGCTGGCCAGGCTCGCGCCGGGGGTCGCCGAGCCGTACGACCCGTTCACGGGGCTGAGCCAGGCCGCGTTCACCGACCAGGCGCTGTGGCTGCTCGGCGTCACCGGCGCGCTGCTGCTCGCCTGGACGGCCGTCGTGACCCGGCGGCCGCTCGCGCTCGCGCTCGCGGTGCTCGCGGTGCTGGTGGCGGGGGCCGGCATGGCCCGCATGGTGACCCGTCCGCGCGCGGTGGCGGCGGACGGGCCGCTGGTGTACAGCTGCCAGGAGTGGCCGATCACGGTGTGCGTCCATCCGGGGATGCGGGCCGGCCTGACCGAGCTCGGCGCCGCGTTCACCACACTCGCGGCGCGGCTCACCGGCACGCCTGCCGCGTTCTCGCGGGTGGAGCAGCGCTCACGTGACGACGCCGCCGACCCGTCGCCGGGGGTGGTGACCGTCCACGTGGACGACCTCGGCCCCGGGTTCGCCGACCGGGCCGTGTCGGAGTTCGTCGGCGGCCTGGCCCGGCCCTGCGAGGGGACGGCGGCCGAGGGGTACCGCGCCATCGTGGCGGCCTGGCTGAGGGGACGTCCGTTGCCGGCGGGGCCGCTGCGGGGACACCAGGCGGCCGCGGGGTGGTTCTCCACGCTCGCGGAGAGCCAGCGGCGCGACTGGCTGCGCATGTTCTACACCGACTTCGCGGCCTGCCGGCTGCGGGCCTCCCACTTCGGCGGCGGGGCCCGCCGGCATCGGGTCGCGATGCGTGGCGGACCGTCCGAACCGCCGCGCACGCCGGTGCCGGGACCGCCGTACCCGACGTTGCCGGTCGGCTCGGTGCACGGCGCTCAGGCACCCTGACGTACCGGCCCGCCGACCTGTCGCCGCGGAAGGTCCGACGTCGCCGCTCGACTCCGTGCACAGTCCGCAGGCACCCTGACGTGCTGCTCCATCGACCTGTCGCCGCGGAAGGTGAGAAGGAGTACTTATCGGGAAGAATCTCGGCCGTGAAACGCGACTCGCCGCCCTCCAGGACGGGATACCCGCCCACCGCCGCAGAAGCGTTCGAACAGCGCCGCTCCGGCCGCGGCCGGCGCATCCTCATCGGTGCTCTGGTCGCCGTCGTGCTGCTCGCCGGCGGCGCCTGGCTCGCCTGGACCACGATCGACCCGCTCGGCACGCGGAACGTCGACCGCAGCCCGCCGGTGCTGCTCCAGTCGATCCAGGACATGAGCCGCTTCCAGGCCGCGAGCGGCAACTTCCAGGTGATCGTGGACCTGGAGAAGGACGCACCCTTCCTGCCTGACGCGCTGAAGGGCTCCCGCACGCTGTTCGTGGGGGTCGGCAGCGTGGACGCGTACGTCGACTTCGCGGGGCTGAAGGAGAACGCCATCACGGTGTCCCCCGACCGCACCGAGGTGACGGTACGGCTTCCGCGCGCTCAGCTGGAACGTCCCAGCCTGGACAACGAGAAGTCACACGTCTATGCGCAGGAACGCGGCCTGCTGGACCGGTTCCAGGACATGATGTCCAACAGCCCGCAGGACCAGCAGGAGCTCTACGTGCTGGCCGCCAAGAAGATCGCCGAGGCGGCGCAGCAGAGCGACCTGCGCCAGCGTGCTGACCAGAACACCAAGCTGATGCTGGAAGGCATGCTGAAATCGCTGGGGTTCACCAAGGTGACGATCAAGTACGACGACGAGCCGTGACGCCGGCGCCAGGCTGCCGGTGCTCCGAGTGCCGATGCTCCGAGTACCGGTGCCAGGCTGCCGGTGGTCCGGGTGGTCCGGGTACCGGTGGTCAGGACACGGGGACGGTGATGATGAGAGCGTCCCCCTGACCTCCGCCGCCGCACAGCCCCGCCGCGCCGGTGCCGCCGCCGCGGCGGCGCAGCTCGTGCGCGAGCGTCAGCACGATGCGCGCACCGGAGGCGCCGATGGGGTGGCCGAGCGCGATGCCGCCGCCGTTCACGTTCACCTTGTCCTGCGGCAGGCCGAGCTCCTTGGCCGACTGGAGCACGACCGCGGCGAAGGCCTCGTTGATCTCGACCAGGTCGAGGTCGTCCACGGTGAGCCCCTGCTTGCCGAGGGCCTGAGCGATGGCGTTGGCCGGCTGGGACTGCAACGAGTTGTCGGGCCCGGCGACGTTGCCGTGCGCGCCGATCTCGGCCAGCCACGGCAGACCGAGCTCCTCGGCCTTGTCCCTGGACATCACGACGACCGCGCAGGCGCCGTCGGAGATCTGGGACGCCGACCCCGCGGTGATCGTGCCGTCCTTGGCGAACGCCGGCCGCAGACCGGCCAGCGTCTCCACGGTGGTGTCGCCGCGCACCCCCTCGTCGGTGGAGAACAGCACGGGGTCGCCCTTGCGCTGCGGCAGGCTCACCGGCACGATCTCGTCGTCGAACCGGCCGTCCTTGATCGCGGCGGCGGCGAGCTGGTGGGAGCGCGCCGAGAAGGCGTCCTGCTCGGCCCGGCCGAGCCCGAGGCGGGTGTTGTGGCGCTCGGTGGACTCCCCCATCGAGACCTGGTCGAAGACGTCGGTGAGGCCGTCCTTGGCCATGGCGTCCTGGATGTCGGCCGGGCCGTACTTGACCCCTTTGCGCAGACCCGGCAGCAAGTGCGGCGCGTTGGTCATGGACTCCATGCCGCCGGCCACCACGACGTCGAACTCACCGGCCCTGATGAGCTGGTCGGCCAGGGCGATGGCGTCGAGGCCGGACAGGCAGACCTTGTTGATCGTCAGGGACGGCACGGTCATCGGGATGCCGGCCTTGACCGCGGCCTGGCGCGAGGGGATCTGCCCCGCGCCGGCCTGCAGGACCTGACCCATGATCACGTACTGCACCTGATCAGGCGCGACACCGGCGCGTTCGAGCGCGGCCTTGATCGCGATGCCGCCGAGGTCGACCGCGGTGACCCCGGCCAGCGAGCCGAGGAGACGGCCGATAGGGGTGCGGGCCCCAGCGACGATGACGGAACGCCGGGCTTGGGGAAAACCGGACACCGGGGCCTCCATGATGGGTTCGTGGGCGACTTTGCCACCATACATAGGAGAGAACGCACGAAGACCTCGGGGGAGGTCGCCGCGGAGCGCACCGCGGGAGCGCCTCGTCGATCAGGGACGGGGTGGAGGAGGAGTACGCAA
Organism: Sphaerisporangium rubeum; assembly: GCF_014207705.1. Classification (NCBI taxonomy): domain Bacteria; kingdom Bacillati; phylum Actinomycetota; class Actinomycetes; order Streptosporangiales; family Streptosporangiaceae; genus Sphaerisporangium; species Sphaerisporangium rubeum. Next base: position 2,011,543 of record NZ_JACHIU010000001.1, on the reverse strand, counting down.
TGCTGCTGAGAATCGATCACGTCGGCATCGCCTGTCACGATCTGGACGAGAAGATCGCTTTCTACGAGAAGGTGTTCGACGTCACGGTGGTCAGCCGCGAAATCAATGAGGAACAGGGTGTGAATGAGGCCATGCTGCACATCGCGGACGGCGAGGGCGGCGGCTCGTACATCCAGCTCGTCCAGCCCCTCGGCCCCGACACGCCGGTCGGCCGCTTCCTGGAGCGCCGCGGCGAGGGCATCCACCACATCGCGTACGGCGTGCCGGACCTGCCGAAGGCCATCAGGCAGATGGAGGCCATCGGCGTGCGCGTGCTGGACAAGGAGCCCCGGCACGGGGCAATGGGCACGTCAATCGCGTTTCTTCATCCGAAAGATGTGGGAGGAGTGTTGACAGAGCTGGTGGAGTCCCCCCGGCGCCAGTCGTAGCAGCGAAACTCAACAATGGCCTATTCGTAACAAGTCACGCAGAAAGTCTGTCGGGACCTCCAATTCGGCAACACCAGAGTACGCTGACCTACCACCGGACGTGGAACCCGCCATGGACGGGCGAGCCCAGCGCAGGACCGCCGAGCGACCGCACCAGAAGCTCCGCGGCCCCGTGCGGGGCGCGCGTGGCTTGGCGGGGCCCGCCTCGGCTGTCCGCCCCTCGTCCGGCCCCGTGTAGCCGTCTCGACAACCCAGGATCGAGCCTCATGCAGTCCTCCGACATCGACGCCCAGCTCAACAATTTCTTTGAAGACGCACCCACGCGGGAATTCGACGTGGTTCTCCGTGGCTACGACCGGCACCAGGTGCACGACCATCTGAAGCAGATCGACACCGACCTGCGTCAGTCACGCGAGCAGGTCGCGGCACTGCAACGTGAGCTGTCCGACTCCCAGCGCCAGCTACAGGAGCAGGAGCGCCCGACCTATTCCGGTCTCGGCGCACGCATCGAGCAACTGCTCCGCCTGGCCGAGGAGCAGGCCACCGAGCTGGTCCAGGCCGCGAGGGCCGAGGCCAACGAGATCAAGGCCGCGGCCAAGGTCGACGCCGCCGACCTGCGCGCCGCCGCCGAGAACGAGGCCGCCGAGAAGCGTGCGCTCGCCACCCGTGAGGCGGAGGAGACCCGCACCACGGCCGAGCGCGAGGCCGAGGAGATCCGCTCCACGGCCCGCCGCGAGTCCGACGAGCTCACCTCCACCACCGAGCGCGAGGTCTCCAAGCTGCGTGCCACCGCCGACCACGAGGTCGCCGAGAAGCGCGCCGACGCCGAGCGTGAGATCGCCAAGCTGCGCACCACCACCGAGCGTGAGGTCGCACAGCTGCGCGCTTCCACCAAGCGCGAGCGCGACGAGGTGCTCACGACCGCCAAGCGCCAGGCCGACGAGATGCGCGCGCAGGCGCAGCGGGTGCTGGAGGAGTCCGAGGCCAAGCGGGCCCAGGACGAGGCCGAGTTCGAGATCCAGCTCGCCGCGCGCCGCGAGGAGGCCGAGCGTCAGGAGTCCGAGCGTCACGCGACGGCGCAGGCCGCCACGCAGAAGCTCGTGGCCGAGGCCGAGCAGCGGGCCGCCACCGCCGAGCAGCGGGCCACCAAGGCCACGCAGCAGGCCGAGCAGACCCGCCGCGAGGCCGACACCCACGCCAAGCAGCTGCTGGCCAACGCGCGCAAGAACGCCGACCAGCTCGTCGCCGAGGCCAAGTCCAGCGCCGAGACCATCGTGTCGGAGGCCAAGTCCGAGGCCGAGCGCAACCGCACGGTCGCGCAGCGCCAGGTGGACGAGCTGACCCGCCAGCGCGACAGCATCACGAGCCACCTCGCTCAGCTGCGCCAGCTCCTCGGCGGCGCCGCTCTGCCCGGCATGGACGAGGCTCCCGCGGTCGCGGCCCCCGCGCCGAAGCCCGCCCTCGCGGCCACCCCGGTCAACGACAAGCCCCTCCCCGCGCCTGCCGCGGCACCCGCCTCGCAGCGGGCCGCCGCCCCGGCCGAGGACGACTCGGAGTGGTGGCAGGAGTAGGCGCCACGCCACGCCAAGGGCGTTAGGGACGGCTACGGGAGAGCCTGGCGACCATCAGGTCGCCAGGCTCTCTTTTGTCGTCTCCCGGCCGGCCCTGCGGCGTGCGGGGCCGGCGCTCACCCGTTCGGCCCGTCGTTCACCCGCGGGTTCCCGGGTGGGGCCGTCAGGTCGCGGTGAGGCCGCCGTCCACGTAGAGGACCTGTCCGGTCATGTAGGAGGAGGCCGGGGCCGCCAGGAAGACGGCGGCGGGGGCCATCTCCTCGGGGGTGCCCCAGCGGGCCATGGGGACGTTGCCGGTGGTGGCGCGTGAGGCGCTCTCGTCCTCCCACAGCGCGCGGCTGAGATCGGTCGCCGTCCAGCCGGGGCACAGCGCGTTGACCCGGACGCCTGAGGCGGCCCATTCGACCGCGAGGGACTTGGTGAGGGCCACCACGCCGGCCTTGGCGGCGGCGTACGGCGCGAGGAACGGCGCACCGAGGGAGGCGACGGAGGAGATGTTGATGACCGAGCCCGAGCCGCGTTCCAGCATGTGGGGGGCCACGGCGTGGCAGACGGTCATCACGGTGTCGAGGTTCAGCCTGATCAGCTTGTCCCACCCCGACAGGCGCAGGTCCTTGAACTGCGAGATGAAGTTGGACCCGCCGGCGTTGTTCACCACGATGTCCAGATGGCCGCAGGTCTCGACGGCCTCGCCGACGGCCGCCGCGGCGGCGTCACGGTCGGTGAGGTCGCAGGCGATGACGTGGGCCCGGCGGCCCGCCGCCTCGACCTCCTTGGCCACCTCGGCGAGCTTGTCCGCCGACCGGGACACCAGCACCAGGTCGGCCCCCGCCTCGGCGTAGGCCAGTGCGATGGCCCGGCCGATGCCGCGCGACGCGCCGGTCACGAACGCGTTCCGGCCGGTTAGATCGAACGCCTGCACCGCATCCTCCTCATCTGGGAACCAGAACGAAATTCTATTGTCACCGGAGGCCGTGCCGCACCCTCCGGGGCTCAGATGCCGGTGGGGAGGGGGTAGGCGGCGGGGCCGGCGCGTCGCACCCTCTAGACGTCGGTGGGGAGAGGGTGCGCGGCGGGGTTGACGCGTTCGACGATCTCGTTGAGCACGATGCGGACGTACGGCTCACCCACCCACAGGTGCTTGGCGTTGTCCACGGCCACCACCTCGGCCTGCGGGACACGGGAGAAGCGCTCGCGTGCCTCCTGCGGCCGCAGGAAGTCGTCGTGCTCGGGGACCAGCGCGACGAGGGGACGGCCGAAGGCGGCCCAGGCGTCCAGGTCCTCGTCGGTGGCGCGGCGCAGCGGCGGGGACAGCAGGATGGCTCCCTGGACCAGGGGGTCGTGACCCCATTTCAGGGCCAGCTCGGTGCCGAAGGACCAGCCGAGGAGCCACGGGTTCGGCAGGTCGTGGAACTCGGTGTACTCCAGTGCCGCGGCGACGTCGAACCGCTCACCCTCCCCCTCCTCGAAGGCCCCCTCCGAGCGGCCGCGCGCGGACTCGGTGCCGCGGGTGTTGAAACGCAGGACGGCGACGCCGGCGAGAGCAGGCAGGCGGTTGGCGGCCTTGCGCAGGACGTGGCTGTCCATCATGCCCTCGGCGGTCGGCAGGGGATGCAGGCAGACCAAGGTGGCGACCGGCTTGCCCTCAGGAGGCAGGGCCAGTTCGCCGACCAGCGTGAGCCCGTCGGCGGTGTGCAGCTCGATGTCCTGCCGTACGGCGGGAAGGACCGTCGACGCGCGGATCTCCACTGGTGTTCTCCTCGGTGAGACCTGGGATGGTGGTACGGCTTCCCGCAGGCCCACGCCGGTGACGCGGCGCGGGTGAGCCTGCTCAGTAACGGAAACGGCCAGGCCCGCGGTCCATGCGTTTGCGCCAGCAGGCGGTGTGCCAGTGGCGGCGTTCGGACTCGCCACCCTGCCAGGCGGGCCAGCTCACGACGTGCGGGAGTCCGGGACGGATCTCATGGTCGCAGCCGGGGCAGCGGTAGAGCTTGCCGGGGGCGGCGCCGGAGACCTGGCGGACCTTCCAGTCCCCGTCCGGCGCGCTCTCCAGGCGCTCCGAGCCGCGCAGCGCGTCCTCGGCGGGCCGGAGGGGACGGCCGTCCTTCCCCAGCGAGGGGTCCATGCGGCGCGCACGGCGGGGGCTCATGTCGGCACGAACGTGGGGACGGACCGGATTTCTTCCCTCATCGGGCCCGGAACCCGGCCACTCCGGCCGTGACGAGACGGTCGAGCAGCGGCGCGGGAGCGAGGAACGGCTCGCGGTACTCCTCGTACAGCGCGAGCAGGCCGTCGCGCACCGTGGCGAGCCCCAGCCTGTCGAGGGTCTCGAACGGGCCGGCGGGGTAGCCGCAGCCGAGCCGCATGGCGTCGTCGATGTCGTCCATCGTGGCGTAACCGGAGTCGTACATGCGGACCGCGTCGTTGAGGTAGGGGTAGGTCAGCGCCTCCACCACGAGCCCGGCGCGGTCGGCGCTCGTCACCGGCGTGTGGCCGAGCAGGCGCAGCAGCCCCCGCACCGCCTCGGCCGCCTCAGGCGCGGTGCGCACCCCGCACACCACCTCGGCCAGCCGGTCGCCGACCAGATGGACCCCCACCACACGCTCGGGCCGAGTCAGCCGGCCGGCGAGCGGCGCCACCCGGTCGTGGCCGAGCGCGACGACCACGTCCGACTCCTCCGGCTCGCCGCACCGGAAGCCGATGGCGTCGAGCTTCTCCTGCAGGGCCCCCGCTCGTTCGCCGGTCACGCAGACCGAGGCGACGTTGAGCCGTCCCGGCTTCTCGTCGGAGCGCGGCGAAGGCGGTTCGCCGGTGTAGGTGGCGAACCCGCGGCCGGTCTTGCGGCCGAGCGTCCCGGCGGCGACCAGTTCGCGCAGCAGCGGGGACGGTGCGAACGACGGGTCGCGGGTCTCCTGGAACAGGACCTCGCAGATCTCGTGCGCGGTGTCGAGTCCGATCAGGTCCAGCAGCGCGAACGGCCCCATCGGCAGGCCGGCGCCGACGCGCATCGCGGTGTCGATGTCGTGCTGGGACGCCACCCGGCGTTCCAGCAGCCCCGCCGCGCGGTTGAGGTAGCCGAGCAGCAGCCGGTTGACCACGAACCCCGCGCGGTCCCCCACCACCACCGGGGTCTTGCCGGCCTGTCGCGCGAGGTCCGCGATGTCTTCGGCCACGCCGTCGTCGGTGACCACCGTGCGCACCACCTCGACGAGGCGCATGACCGGCGCGGGGTTGAAGAAGTGCATGCCGACGACGCGGCCGGGACGTGAGGTGGTGGCGGCGAGCGCCGTGACGGCCAGCGAGGAGGTGTTGGTGGCGAGCACGGCCGCCGGCGCGCACACGCGGTCGAGCTCGGCGAACAGCGCGCGCTTGACGTCCATGATCTCCGGGACGGCCTCGACCACCAGGTCGGCGTCCCGCAGCGCGCCGAGCCCGCCGGCGAAGGTGACCCTGCCGAGGATCGTCTCGCGCTCGTCCTCGGTGAGCTTGCCGCGCCGCACGGCTTTGTCGGTGGAGCGGCGCAGGTGGGACCGGCCGCGCTCCAGCGCGTCCTCATCGGCCTCCACGCCGACGACGGCGAGCCCGGCGCGAGCGAACACCTCCGCGATGCCGGCCCCCATCGTGCCGAGCCCGACGACCCCCACCGTACGGAACGCCGTCCCCATATGCCCCACCTCCACTCGCTGACCAGTCTCCCAGAGCACCGGTCCCCCGGACCCGCGGGCCCGTACGTCCGCGGGACGGCCGCGGCGAGCGGTAGGGTTGGCGGCCATGCGACTGGTCATCGCGCGCTGCAGCGTGGACTACGTGGGACGGCTGACGGCGCACCTCCCCATGGCGCCCCGTCTGATCCTCATCAAGGGGGACTCCTCTGTCTCGGTGCACGCCGACGACCGTGCGTACAAGCCGCTCAACTGGATGAGTCCTCCGTGCCGGCTGCGTGAGGAGGAAGGGCTGTGGACGGTCACGCACGAGAAGACCGGCGAGAAGCTCATCCTCACCATCGAGGAGATCACGCACGACTCCTCCCATGAGCTCGGCAAGGATCCCGGCCTGATCAAGGACGGTGTCGAGGCGCACCTGCAGGAGTTGCTGGCCGAGCACATCGAGACGCTGGGTGAGGGCTGGTCGCTGATCCGGCGTGAGTACCCCACGGCGATCGGGCCGGTGGACATCCTGTGCCGCGACCGGCCCGGCGCCACGGTGGCGGTCGAGATCAAGCGGCGCGCGGGCATCGACGCCGTGGAGCAGCTCACGCGCTATCTGGAGCTGCTGAACCGCAACCCTCTGCTGTCCCCGGTCGGCGGCATCCTGGCCGCGCAGACGATCGCGCCGCAGGCCCGCACCCTGGCCGAGGATCGCGGCATCCGTTGCGTGCTGCTCGACTACGACGCGCTGCGCGGCATCGAACGCAAGGACACGCTGTTCTGAACACCCGTCTGGGGCTTTTCCGCACCCTCTGAGCGGTTTCTTCTCCTCCTTCAGGAGGATCTTTCCCGCCACTCCCAACATTTCACGGCGAACCGGCGTCAGAACGAATGGCGTCAAATGCCTTACCGGCGGCATGTCCCGCTGTGGCAGGGCATAGGGAGATATCCATTACCAAGGGGGATTCCAGCGTGTCGTGGAATGGACGCAGGGTGCTCGCGCGTGCCGCCTTAAAGGTGATCGGGGCACTCAACCGGCGGAAGGCGCGCGGGGCCCCGCCGGCCGGCACGGGGCCGGTCCGCATCTTCCTCCTGCACGCGTACGGCATGGGTGGCACGATCCGCACCACGCTGAACCTGGCGGCGCACCTGGCTCGCACGCGGGACGTCGAGATCGTCAGCCTGGTCCGCACGGCCGAGACACCGTTCTTCGACATGCCTCCCGGCGTGCGGGTGACGTTCCTCGACGACCGCACCGTGCGCCACGGGCCGCTCGCGCGGCGCCTCGCCGGGATGCGCAGCCGGCTGGTGCCCGAGCAGGAGAAGGCGTACGGCACGATGAGCCTGCGCACGGACCTGCTGCTGGTGCGCTACCTGCGCTCGGTGCGCGGCGGTGTGCTCATCGGCACCCGGCCCGCGTTCAACCTGCTCATGGCGTTGTTCGCTCCGCCAGGCGTGCTCACCGTCGGCCAGGAGCACACGACCTACGAGGCGCACGCACCCGAGTTGCAGACCGCGATCCGCCGCCGCTACGGCCGGCTCGACGCGCTCACCACGCTCACCGAGGCCGACCTGAAGGCGTACCGCAAGGCGCTGCGGGGCCGGCCGCCGCGCCACCTGCTGCGCCTGCCGAACGCGGTGGCCGAGCTCGCCGGTGACGTCTCCTCGCTCGAGGAGAAGGTGGTCGTCGGCATCGGCCGCTTCGCGCACGCCAAGGGCTTCGACCGGCTCGTGAACGCCTGGAAGACCGTCGCCGCGGCGCATCCCGACTGGGAACTGCACATCCACGGCGGCGGCACCGAGGAGCGCGAACAGCGGCTGCGCGATCGTGTCGAGGCGGCCGGCCTGACCGGCAAGGTCAAGCTCATGGGAAGCGCGCGCGAGACGGGGATCGCGTTGTCCAAGGCCTCGATCCATGCGGTCGCGTCACGGTACGAGGGTTTCGGCATGACGATCCTCGAGGCGATGAGCAAAGGCGTGCCCGTGGTCAGCTTCGACTGCCCGCACGGCCCGCGAGAGATCATCACCGACGGCCACGACGGCCTGCTCGTCCGCTCCACCAAGGCCGCCGCGCTCGGCCGCGCGGTCAACCGCCTCATCGAGGACGAGTCCCTGCGCCGCACCCTCGGCGCCAACGCGCTGACCACCGTGGAGCGGTACCGCATGACGTCGGTCGGCCCGCGCTGGGACGCGCTGCTCGAGGAGATGGCGGCCACGGCCGGTCCCGAGCCTTCGCCATCCACGAGCGCCGGGAACGTCCCGGACTAGACCCGGTCCCCGGCCGCCTCCAGGCGCCGCCGGACCGCCTGGATGTGCGGCGGCTCTGGCATGTTCCGCCATTCCGGCAGCGCGTCGAGGCCCGCGCGGGCCAGGTCGCGCGCATCTCCGTGACCGAGCCTGGCCAGGTACAGGCAGGCGAGCGCCGTCGGCAGGCCCGCCGGAGGCAGCCGGCCGCGGCCGGCGCTCAGCAGTTCCGCCGCGCGGGCCGGATCGGTCTCGACCAGCGAAGTGCCGAGATGCACCTCGCACCGGCCCCGGCCCACCGGCTCGCCGGCCCGGTGGAACATCTCGGCCGCTCTGGTCCAGCCGTCCCTGGCCTCCTTCACCTTGCCGAGGTGCCAGTCCGCGAGGGCCCGCAGTTCCGTGGCGTGCGCTCGGACACCGAGGCCGGCCGCGTCACCGGCGGACGTGACCGCGCCGAGCCGCCGGTACGCGTCCTGCACCAGTCCCGGTTCGGTCTGGCCGCCGCTCAGCCACAGCGCGCCGACGTTGACCGCGGCGAGGGCCTGTCCCTGGGTGTCGCCGGGAGGCAGCGCCTGGCGGTACCGCGCGAGCGTCGCCTCCGTGACGGCCGGGTCGCCTCGGGTGGTGAGCTGGATGGCGGCGCGCGTCAGGATCATCTGCGGGGGTCGCGACTCCTCGCGCACCCGGGCCTGGATGTCCTGGAGGTGCTCGTCCGCCGCCGCGACGGCCCCGAGGGACAGTTCGGCGTCGGCGCGGCGGAGTTCGGCCACGACCAGCATCTCGCCGTGCCCCAGCCTCCTCGCGGCCGCCGCCAGCCGGCCGGCGGCCTCCCGCCGGTCGGCGAGCCGGTGCTCCGCGGTGAACCATGCCTCCAGCGCGTCCCCGATGCGCCAGAGATCGGAGATCGTCCTGACGTCCGGCTTCGGTGCGGCGAGCAGCGCCAGCAGCGCCGTGTCCTCGGCGGCGAACCATCGCCGTGCGTGCTCGTCGTCCGGCAGGCGCCGGCCGTGCCACCCGGCCTCGGCGGCGAGCAGCCCGACCAGGCCGCGGTGCACGGCGGCGAGGTCGTGCGGCTCGGCGACGATCCGCGGGGCCCCGTCCACGGCGCGAACCCGGGACGGCGACGGCAGCCGCTCCACCAGGCCGTTGTCGATGAGGACCTGGACCGCCTCGGCGGCTCCCCTGCCGGACACGCGGGCCACCTTGGCGAGTGTGCCGACCGCGACCTCCTCGACCGGCAGGTGCGCGAGGACCGACAGCAGCCGTGCCGCGTCCGCCGGCAGCCGGCTCAGCACCTTGCGGCGGAAGGTCGTGAGGACGTCCCCCTCGGCGTGCCTGGCGTCGTCCACCAGGTCCTCGACGCGCATGCCGTCGTTCTGGTCGAGCCAGGCGGCCAGCGTGACGACGATGACGGGGTTGCGCAGCAGCGATCGCACGGGGTCGCCGGGTGGCGTGGCGAGCCGGCCGCCGTCGTGCCTCACCTTCGCGCGCAGCAGGGACCAGCCGTCGCCGGGAGACAGCGGCCCGACCATGACCGGCTGTTCGGTGTCCGGTACGCCGGTCAGCGCGCCGGCCACGACGATCCGCACGGTGGGGGCCCGCGGCAGCCATGCGACCTGACCCCAGGTCTCCACGTTGTCCAGCAGCAACGTGAGGCGAGGGGAGGCACGCATCACGTCCCCCACCAGGGCTCTCGCCGCCTCCAGGGTCTCGGCCTCCTCAAGCCGGCGGCCGAGCACGCTCAGGATCCGCCGTGCCACGTTCAGCGCGGGCTCCGGTCTGCCGCGGTCCTGGCCGCGCAGATCGGCGTACCGCTGCCTGGCGGGGTCGTGCTCCAGTTCCCAGGCGGCCGCGGTGGCGACGGTGGACGTGCCGAGCCCCTTCCCGCCGGCGACGAAGGCGATCCCGTGCGTCTGGACCCGGTGGACGACGCGTTCCACCGTCTCGGCGCGGCCGGCCAGGTCCTCGGCCCGCGCGGGGAACGGCAGCGGCGGCAGCTCCGGCGCCGCCTCCGGGCTCCGCCGTCTGCGCAGCAGGTAGATCGCGATGCCTGGCACCGTCACGACCAGGATGATCTGGGCCGGCAGATAGTCCTTGGCGATCGTGGCGACCGCGTCCTGGGCCAGCGCCGTCCACAGCAGCGTCACCAACGGCCCGCCGACCCACAGGATCTCCGCGCGTGACCGGGGCAGCAGCCGCAGGAACCGGGAGGGGACGTAGCGGCGGCGCGGCGGCGTCATCGGTCGACCCCCGTGGTCAGCCCCTCGGCCAGCAGCCGGCCGTTCGCGAGCACCAGCGCGACGGGGACCACGCCGGCGAGGACCGACTCGGCGGCGAGCGGGCCCGCGGACGTGGCGAAGTAGCGTGACTGCTGCCAGACGACCAGAGGCACCTGGTCGGCGGACGGCCAGCTCAGCAGCAGGCTCACCACCAGATCGTTCCAGGTGGAGACGGCGGCCAGCACCGCCACGGTGAGCACCGCGGGAAGGCGTGCCTCCACGACCCGCCGGAAGGCCGATTCACCCTGCGCAAGCGGACGGTCCACCACCGAGCGCGGCACCGACGCGAAGGCCCCGCGCAGCAACAGCACCGCCAGCGGGAGGACGAGCGCCGCGTGGATGAGGCTCAGCGTCACCGGGCCCCCCGCCAGACCGGCGGTGGTCCTCCCGAGCGGGACCGCGATCGCCTGCGGCGGGATCGTCGCGAACACCGCCGCGAACGCGACGAAGGCGCCGGCCGTCCGGCGGCGCATCCCGGCGTGGGTGAGCCCGTACGCCGCGGGGACCGCCGTCAGCACCACCAGGACCGCGACCAGCACGGCGCGCGTGGCGGTCGGCACCATGGCCGCGAGCAAGGACCCGTCGCTCAGTGCCTCCTGGTAGGACTCCAGCCCGTAGTCGCCGTTCAGCAGGCCGGACCGCGCGACGTCCACCGGCGCGTGGAACGACGCGAGGAGCAGCGCGGCGATCGGCGTCAGCCACACCGCGGCCACCAGCCCGGGGAGGACCCACGTCCACCGGCCCGTGGCGCGTGACGGAAGCCGTGCGGCGCCGGAGGGCCCCGACGACGGCAGTTCCTTGCGAAGCCGCCACAGCAGCGTCAGCGCCGCGGCGGCGGGGATCAGGAACAGCAGGACACCGAGCGCCTCGCGTTCCCCTTGGACGAACACGTCGCTCTGCCGCCACCAGAACAGCCCGAGCACGTCGACCTGGTCCTGGAGCGACCCGGGGACGGCCACCAGGACGATCTCGAAGGTCCGGGTGGCCGCCAGCAGGACGATCAGGCCGGCCACCGCCGCCGACGGCAGGAGCGTGGGGATCAGCACCAGCCGCAGCTTCGACCAGGGGCCCGGCGCGAAGATGCGCGCGATGCGTACCAGGTCCTCGCGGACCCGCCGGAGCCCGTCGTGGAAGGCGAGGAACGCCACCCCCGTCCACTGCCAGACGAACGCGGCCCCGAGCAGTACCCAGATCCAGCCGGCGCCGAGGAGGTATCCCTGCGACCCGTCACCGGCCCCGGCGGCCGGCCCCAGCGCGGCTCGCACGACCGCCGCGACGGGGCCGCGCTCGGGACGGTGGTCGAAGATGATCCGGAAGGCGATCCCCGCGGTGAGCGGCGAGATGACGGCGGGGATCACCAGAGCGACGGTCAGCACCCGCCGTGACCTCGCACCCGCGCTCCTGGCGACGTACGCCAGGCCGAGGCCGAGCACACAGGTGACGACCGTGAATCCCACCCAGGCCAGATTGTTGCGCAGCGCCGGCCCGAACTGCGGGTCGAGGACGAGCGCGCGGTAACCGGACGGCGCGCGCAGACTGGCGGCCACCGTCATCACCAGTGACGCGATAATGATCACGGTCACCACGACGAGTGCCGGCAGGACGTATCCCCAGCCGGCCCAACGGCCACGCGACCTCCAGGTCACCGGAGGCCGCGGATCGGTCCGTGGCGTCACCGCGAACATCGGCGGGTCCCCGCTCACCGGCCCACCCCCACGATGGCCGCACGGGCCGTCGCGACCGCGTCCCCGTCGCGGGAGGTCACCCCGGTGACCTCACTGAAGAACCGGGTGAGCACGCGCCACAGACCGCGTCCGTTCCCGCCGGACAGACGTCCGGTGAGCTGGTCGGACAGGTCGAACGCGACCTTGTCCCCGTGGACCTGGCCGACGTAGCGCGTCAGGACGTCCGGGTACCCTTCGGCCAGCGGGTCCGGTGAGATGAATCCGCCTTCGGGGAGCCACGTGCGCCGCACCGCGTCCTGGCCTCGCTCACCGCACAACTCGCGGACGAAGTCCGTTCCCGGCGCGGCCTGCGGGTCGGCGGCGTCACCGGCCACCAAAATGTGCGCTTTACCTGGATCGACCGCCGGAAACCTCGCAAGTCTCGCTATATCCGCACCTTTACCGCAGAACCGGGTGATCACCGGATAAGCAAAATCCCCGGCGGCCACCATTTGCGCGTGACCGTAATAGAAGACATCGAGAATCGACTCGTGGAACGACGTCTGAAGCGCTCTGCGGCCTCCGCCGGGGAAGACGCCGTCGATCTCCCACAGCGCCTTCAGCCTCTCCAGCGCCTCGGTGACCACCGCGACCGTGCGCGTGCCAGGCGGCCCGTCCTGCCGGCCTTTCAGGTAGGCGGTCAGCTCGCCGTACACCTCGGGGTCGACGCCGAGCAGGACGTTCTCGAACCAGTCCGTGAGGACCCAGCCGTCCGCGGCGCCGACGGACAGGACCGGACGTCCGGCGGTCGCGCAGTACCGCCTCCACGCGTCCCACGGCAGCGGCAGGTCCGGCGCCGCCTCCCGGAACGCCGTGCACTCCTGGCGGTACCAGACCAGTGACTTGTGCGCCACCTTGAACCATTCGCCGCGACCGCCGAGGGGGAACCGGGTGCGCCACCCCGCGGGCCCCGGCGGCACCTGCGGCGCGGGGGACGCGCCGATCCCCCCGCCGAGCGCTCCGACCCTCGGCACGACCACGGCGTCGGGCCGCGCGGACGGGGCCACCGGGTTCTTCAGCAGCGCCTCGATGCTGTCCCCCGCGGAGAAGACCACCGCGTCGCCGCCGAGCTCGCGCACCACCTCGCGGAACCTCGCCAGTTCCCAGCCGCTCCACGGCACCGCGACGCTGACCCCGGCCGTGGAGCAGCCGGTCAGGCCGGCCGCGGCCGACAGTCCCAGCAGGACGACGGCCTGCCTGCGGGTGAGCGGGTCAGGCATCGGTCACCGTCCAACGGTGTGGCCACACGGCGGCCTGGGTGGCGTCGTCGGTGACCACCACCACCGGCAGGTCGGGAAACAGATGGGTGACCGTGGCCACCACCTGCCGGCAGGGAACGGCGCCGGCCCGGTCCTCGACCACCAGGACACGGGTGGAGTTGACGCAGGTGGCGCGGGTCAGCGCCACCCCGATCCGCTGGTCGTGGGTCAGGTCGCCCGGCCGCCGGTCGAGATACCCCTGCAGCCCGAACGCCGCGGCCCGGTCCTTCACGGCGTTCATGCTGATCCCGCGTCTCCCGCTGCGGATGTTCTCCACCACGCTGAGATGGGGGAACAACCCGCCGTCCGGGGGGATCAGCGCGATGTCCCACCGCTCGATCAGGGGGACGTCCGTGCCATTGATCTTGATCTTCCCGCCGCTCAGCGGAGCCCGGCCGAGCAGGACCTCCGCGAACCTGTCGGCCTCCGCCGCCGAACGCGCGAGCACCACCGCGACCTTCCCTGAACCGACCTCGAGCACGCCGGGTTCCAGACGGCGGAGCCCTCCATCGCTTTCCCAGCGCACCTGCTCGAGAACGAGGTCCATGGACACTCCGAAAAGCTGGACGTTTCCTGCTCCCCATTTAACGTCCAACCGGCCCGTGTCCGGTGGAAACAAACGTTTTGTACCCGGCCCCGGAATTATTTCGTTCCGTATTCCGGGTTACGGAAACTCCGGCCACGCGTGTCCACCGTTCGGTGGACCCCACGTTCAGTCCCCCGGTGGTGCCGCGACCCCGGGTCCGATCGGGATGCTTGGGTCATGACACAGGCAGCGGTACGGGTGCGTGGTCTCGCCAAACGGTACGGCGAGGTGCGGGCCGTGGACGGGATCGACCTGGACGTCCACGAGGGTGAGGTGTTCGCCGTACTCGGGCCGAACGGCGCGGGGAAGTCGACCACGGTGGAGATCCTGGAGGGGTACCGGTCGCGGGACGGCGGCGAGGTGAGTGTGCTCGGCGTGGACCCGGGGCACGCGACCCGCGCGTGGCGTGACCGCATCGGGATCGTCCTGCAGACGGCGGGGGACACCGCGGAACTGACCGTACGGGAGACCGTGCGGCACTTCGCGGGGTACTACCGGGACCCGAGGGACCCCGACGAGGTGATCGCCAAGGTCGGGCTCGTGGACAAGGCCGGCAGCCGGCTGCGCAAGCTGTCCGGGGGCCAGCGGCGCAGGGTGGACGTGGCGCTCGGGGTGATCGGCCGGCCGGAGCTGCTGTTCCTCGACGAACCCACCACCGGGTTCGACCCCGAGGCGCGGCGGCAGTTCTGGGACCTGATCAGGGACCTGGCCCGTGAGGGCACGACCATCATGCTCACCACCCACTACCTCGACGAGGCCGAGGCGCTCGCCGGCCGGGTCGCGGTGATCAGCGCCGGCCGGATCGTCGCCGAGGGCGACCCCGCGACGCTCGGCGGCCGTGCCGCGGCCGACGCCACCGTGAGCTGGCACGAGAACGGCGAGCGCAGGCGCGTGGCGACCGCCACGCCGACCCGTACCGTCCTCGAGCTGACCCGCCGCTTCGACGGCGAGGTGCCTGAGCTCACCGTCACCCGGCCGACGCTGGAGGACGTCTACCTCGGCCTCATCGCCAGACCGTCCGCGGACCCCGAGAGGACCACCCGATGAGCGACACCGTCGCCACTCCCCCCGCCGCCGCGACGCGCGCGGCCCCGGCCCGCAGGCCGCCGTCCGTGGCCGCCGCCGGATGGGCCAGGGGGCGGGTGGAGACCAAGATGTTCTTCCGCGAGAAGGACGCCGTGGTCTTCACCTTCGCCTTCCCGATCGTCATGCTCGTGATCTTCGGCTCGATCTTCCAAGGACGCCTCGGCGGCGGCGCGGTCACCGTCTCCCAGCTCTACACCGCCGGCCTGATCGGCGCGGGGGTGATGGCCGCCAGCTTCCAGAACCTCGGCATCGGCATCGCCGGCGACCGGGACGACGGCACACTCAAACGGCTCGCGGGGACGCCGCTGCCACGCAGCTCCTACTTCATCGGCAAGATCGTCAGTGTGCTGATCGTGGCGGCGGTGGAGGTCGCGATCCTGCTCGCCATCGGTGTGTTCGCCTACGACCTGACGCTGCCGTCCGACATGGCGAACTGGGTGACGTTCGCCTGGGTGTTCGTGCTCGGCATCACCGGCTGCTCGCTGCTCGGGGTGGCGGTGAGCAGCCTGCCGAGGTCGGCCAAGAGCGCGAGCGCGGTGATCAGCCTGCCGTTCGTGGTGCTGCAGTTCATCTCGGGGGTGTTCATCCCGTTCACGCAGATGCCTGAGTGGCTGACGCGGATCGCGGCGGTCTTTCCGCTGAAGTGGATGTGCCAGGGCTTCCGGTCGGTCTTCCTGGGTGACGCGGGGGCCGCCCTGGAGACGACCGGTTCGTACGAGCTCGACCGGGTGGCCCTGGTGCTGGCAGCGTGGGTGGCCGGAGGTCTGATCCTGTGCCTGACGACGTTTCGCTGGAAGAGCCGCCGCGACGGATGACCGAGACGGCGGACGACTGCGCTCGCCAGGCCGACCGGCGTTCCGCGCCGGCCGACGCCTGGCGGGCCTTCCACGGGTGGAACATCCTGTTCGTCCTCGCGTACGTGGTCACCGGGACGCTGGTGTTCCTCGACGACGGCACGTCCGTCCCCGCGCGGGCCGCGGCGCTCGTGCTGCTCAGCGTGTGCGCGGCCGCGTATGTGGTGTTCGGCAGGCCCGCGCTGGCGCGGGACGAGGGATCGGACCGCGCGCGGCTGCTGTACGTGGTGTTCGTGCTGGTCACCTTCGTCCCCGCGACGATCGTCGTGCCGGCCTCGTCGTTCGCGATGTTCGCGCTCGGCCCGCAGATCTTCATGACGCTGTCCCAGCCATGGGCCATCACCATGGTGCTGTCGATCAACCTGGCACCGGCCGTCCGGTTCGTCCTGGAACCTGGGCTCACGTGGCAGTCGGCCGTCACCGTCGCGGCGACCAGCGCGGTGTCGGTCACGTTCTCCATCGTGTTCGGGCCGTGGATGTCGCGGATCATCAGGCAGAGCGCCGAACGTGCCGTGCTCATCGAGGAGCTGGAGGCCAGCAGAGCGCAGGTCGCGCGGCTCTCGCGGGAACGGGGGGCCATGGCCGAGCGCGAACGGCTCGCCGGGGAGATCCACGACACGCTCGCTCAGGGGTTCACCAGCATCATCATGCTGATCCAGGCCGCCGAGGCGTCGCGTGACCCGTCCCGGCATCTGGCGCTCGCCATGCGGACCGCGCGGGAGAACCTCGCCGAGGCGCGGGGCCTCATCGCGGCGCTCAGCCCGCCGCCGCTCGACGGCTCCACGCTGGAGCAGGCGCTGCGTAGGATCGCCGCGCGGCTGCTCGAGGAGCTGTCGCTGCCGGTGACGTTCGAGGTGGGTGACGGTTCCCGGCCGCTGCCACCGGGCATCGAGGTGGTCCTGGTGCGCGCGGCGCAGGAGGCGCTCGCCAACGTACGGCGGCACGCGGCGGCGTCGTCGGTGCGGGTCCGCCTGGACTACGGCGAGAGCGAGGTGTGTCTCCGCGTGACGGACGACGGCCGCGGCTTCGACCCGGCGGCCACGCCTCCGGGGTTCGGGCTGCGCGCCATGCGGGCACGTGCCGAGGAGGCGGGAGGATCGGTACTGGTGGACGGCGCTCCGGGGAAGGGGACGCGGCTCACCGTGCGCATCCCCTACCCGGAGGCGGCGGCCGTGACCCGTGAGGAGGCACCGTGATCAGTGTGCTGATCGTCGACGACCACCCTGTGGTGCGTGAGGGCCTGCGCGGCATGCTGGAGGCCGACCCCGGCATCTCGGTGGCCGGGGAGGCCGGGTCGGGGGACGAGGCCGTCACGCGGGCCCGCGAGCTCCGGCCCGACGTCGTCCTGATGGACCTGCGGATGCCCGGCGGCGACGGGGTGAGCGCCATCCCCCGCGTGCTGTCGGAGCGGCCGGGGTGCCGGGTGATCGTGCTGACGACGTTCGAGACCGACCAGGACATCGTGCGGGCCGTGGAGGCCGGGGCCGCGGGCTACCTGCTCAAGGACACCTCCCGCGCCGACCTGGTGTCCGCCGTCTTCGCCGCCACGCGTGGCGAGACCGTGCTGTCCCCCTCGGTGGCGACCAAACTGGTGGGCCGCATGCGTGCCCCGGCCGCCGACTCGTTGTCCAGGCGTGAGACCGAGGTGCTCTCCCTGGTGGCCCGGGGGCTCACCAACGCCGACATCGGCCGCGAGCTGTTCATCAGCGAGGCCACCGTGAAGACCCACCTGCTGCGCGTCTTCGGCAAGCTCGGCGTCAGCGACCGCACGGCCGCCGTCACCACGGCGCTGCGGCGTGGCCTGCTGGAGCGAACCTGAGCCCGACTCATAGCTCTGTCTGGTAGAGGACGGCGGGACGGGGTTAGGGTGGCCGCGGACGGCGCCGGACGTCCGGAGAGGAGTTTCCCCATGTCCACGGCCACTGAGGGACGTACGTTCGAGTCGGTGCATCCGGCGACCGGGGTCGTGGTGGGGACGCATCCGATCGACGACGCCGTGAGCGTGGACGCCGCGGTGGAGCGGGGCCGTGGGGCCGCGCTGTGGTGGGGACGGCTGGGGTTCGACGAGCGCCGGCGCCGGTTGCTCGACTACAAGGCGGTGGTGACGCGGAACCTGCGGCGGATCGCCGAGGCGGTGTCGCAGGAGACCGGGAAGCCCGAGGGGGACGCGACGCTGGAGGCGGCGATCGCGATCACGCACATCGACTGGGCCGCGCGCAACGCGCGCAAGGTGCTCGGACCGCGGCGGGTCCCGTCGGGGCTGCTCGGCGTGAACCTCGCCGCCACGCTCGAGTACCTGCCGCTCGGGGTGGTCGGGGTCATCGGGCCGTGGAACTACCCGGTGTTCACGCCGATGGGGTCGATCGTGTACGCGCTCGCGGCGGGGAACGCCGTGGTGTTCAAGCCGAGCGAGCTGACACCGGGGGTCGGGGTGCTGCTGGCGGAGCTGTTCGCCGAGAGTGTGCCCGAGCACCCGGTGTTCCAGGTCGTCACGGGGTTCGGCGAGACAGGCGCGGCGCTGGCGGGCCATCCGGGGGTCGGGAAGGTCGCGTTCACCGGATCGACGGCCACCGCCAAACGGGTCATGGCGGCCTGCGCGGCCAACCTCACGCCGCTGGTCGCCGAGTGCGGCGGCAAGGACGCGCTGATCGTGGACCGGGACGCCGACCTCGCCGCCGCGGCGGACGCCGCGGTGTGGGGAGCCATGTCGAACGCCGGCCAGACCTGCGTCGGGGTGGAGCGCGTCTACGCGGTGGCCCCGGTGTACGACGACTTCATGCGTGAGCTGACCCGCCGGGTGGCGGCCCTGCGCGCCGGCGAGGACTACGGGCCGATCACGATGCCGGAGCAGGCCGACGTCATCAGGCGCCACGTGGACGACGCGCTCGCCAAGGGGGCCACGGCCGTGGTCGGCGGCGCGGACGCCGTGCGGCCGCCGTTCGTGGACCCGGTGGTGCTCACCGATGTGCCGGAGGACGCGAGCGCCGTGCAGGAGGAGACGTTCGGCCCGACCATCACGGTCGCCAAGGTCGCCGACGCCGACGAGGCGGTGCGCCGCGCCAACGCCGTGGCGTACGGTCTCGGCGGCACGGTGTTCTCCGGTAACGTGAGACGGGCCACGGAACTGGCGCGGGCCATGCTCGGCGGCATGACGGCCGTCAATTCGGTCATATCGTTCGTCGGGGTGCCGTCCCTTCCGTTCGGTGGCACTGGAGCGTCCGGGTTCGGCCGCATTCACGGCGCCGACGGGCTGCGTGAGTTCACCCGGCCGAAGGCGATCTCGCGGCAGCGTTTCGCCATACCTGGAATGAATCTCACCTCTTTCACGCGCACCCCCGCAGACCTGGAGCGTCTCGTGAAATTGGTCACCTTTCTCCACGGTCGCCGCAAGAGCTAGTTGTCGCGATACTTCCGTTAAAACGATCTTGCGTCCATAATGATGGGTTCCTATGAGACCAGCATGGACGTGAGGTGTACTGTGGCGACCGGACGCGACTACCGGGGAATGACGGCTGAGCAACGATTAGCCGACCGCAGGCAGCGGTTGATGAACGCGGCATACACGTTGTTCGCCGGTGTCGGATTCACGACGACCACGATCGAGCGATTGTGCGCCTCGGCCCGCATCTCCAACAGGGCCTTCTATGAATGTTTCTCCGGTCGTGAAGATCTCATGCGGGCCGTTTACGAGCGCTGCGTGGACGAGACGATGCTCGCCGTCTCCCGGGCCGTCGGCGACGCGCCGCCGGACCCGGACAGCCGTATCGAAGCGGGCATCCAGGAGTACATAACTTTCGTCACCCGGGACGTACGGCGCGCCAGGATCATGCACCTTGAGGTGCGCCGTGCCGGAGAGATCCTCTCCGTGCACCGGCAACGCGCCGTCGCCGGGTTCACCGACCTCATCGAGGACGCGCTCACGAACCTGCCCGCGAGCCTGCCGAGTCACCGGCATCTGCTGGCGCTCGGCATGGTCGGCGCCATACAGGAATTGCTGATCGAGTGGGTGCTCGCCGAGCGGCAACCTCCGCTGGAGCATCTCGTCGAGACCGCCGTGCACATCTTCCGGCGCTCGTTCGGCTCCTGAAGGCCCGTCGCCGGGCCGTACACCCCCCAAGCCTCCGGCCGCCTCCGGCGCGCCGAGCCGGCCGGCTAGGCCACCGCCGCCTCCGGCATCTCCACCGTGATCACCCGGTGCAGACGAGTGATCGCCAGCACCCGCAGGACACGAGGCGGCACGCCACGCAGCACCAGCCGGCGTTCGGCGCGCAGGGCGCGGCGGTGGGTGCCGACCAGGACGCCGAGACCGGCCGCGTCGATCATCTCCAGGCCGGACAGGTCGAGGACCAGGTCGCCCTCACCGCGGTCCACGGCGTCGTGAAGGCGCGGTCGCAACCCGGCGACCGTGCCTCCGTCCAGGCGGGAGCCGACGTCGACGACCTGCCGTTCCGGAATTGTCCGGCTGCGCATGGAGTCCTCCTCGCGTCGCGCGCGGCCCAGGAGCCGCGCCACTTCTCCTGCCCACCTTCACCCGCTCTATCCCTCCTTTCCTGGTCGGAGCGCTCACCGGACGCATCGAACGGGTCAAGGCCCCGGCCCGTCACGGTCCGGCGCTCGTTACGCTGGCCGCATGACGCGAGCTGACAACGACAACCCGGTCGTGCTTTCCACCATCTACACGAGGACCGGTGACGACGGCGGCACCGCGCTCGGCGACATGAGCCGCACCCGCAAGACCGACACGAGGCTCGCCGCGTACGCCGACGTCGAGGAGGCCAACGCCGCCATCGGCGCGGCGATGGCCCTCGGCGGTCTCGCACCCGAGGTCGTCGAGGTCCTCTCCCTGGTGCAGAACGAGCTGTTCGACCTCGGCGCGGACCTGTGCATGCCGGTGCGCGAGGACCCGCCGTACCCGCCGCTGCGGGTGGAGCAGGAGTACGTCGACCGCCTGGAGCGGCAGTGCGACCGGTTCAACGCCGGCCTGACCCCGCTGCGCAGTTTCATCCTGCCGGGAGGCGCGCCGGGTACCGCGTTGCTGCACGTGGCCCGCACGGTGGTGCGGCGCGCCGAGCGCACCACCTGGGCCGCTCTGGAGGCGCACCAGGACGTGAACCCGCTCACCGCGCGCTATCTCAACCGGCTGAGCGATCTGCTGTTCATCCTGTGCCGGGTGGCGGCGGCGGGCCAGGAGGTGCTCTGGAAGCCCGGTGGCACTCGCTGACGAGGCTGTCCTCATGATCGGCGGGTTCCAGCCGCAGGGACCCGCTCAGGACTGTACGGCGTCGTTCCGGCCACCCGGAGTCGTTCCGGGCCGGCTCACGGGCCGCAGTGGTCGTCCCGGGCCGGTCGCGGCCGTCCGGGTTGGCTCAGGGTCGTGCCGGTGGCACGGTGGTCAGGCGGCGTCCAGATGCGCGCTCGGCGGTGCGGACTCCACCCAGGCCAGGAAACCCGTCAGCGCGTCCTCGCTCATCGCCAGCGACACCCCGCCGCAGTCGACCGTCCAGTACCCCGCGGGGCCTTCCTCACCGGTGAGCGGACGGCGGGTGGAAACAGTGAGGCCGCGCCTCGCGATAGCGTGACGCGGCCTCAGTAGTAGTCCGAAGAAGGGGATCCAGTGGAGCTCCCCCCCGGCGTAGCGGGCTACCCCGCTCCGCCAGGCACGGTTCCCGATGCGGATGCTGCACAGCACCGTGCCCCGGGATCGAGCGAGCAACACGGCCCTCAGGACGAGCAGGACGGCGATCGCCGCAACGCTCACGAGAATGTCCAGCGCCGCCATCGCCGCCCCCACTTCACTCCGGGTGTTTCCGTCAGACCTCTTCCCCGGCCGCGCGGAGCCGGGCCCTCGCCCGCTTCGCCTCGACCTGGGCTTCGGTGTCCTCGCCGTCGGCCTCGACCGAGGCGAGCGCTCGCTGCAGGGCGTCCCTCGCGGCGGCGACGTCGACCTCGCTGCCGAGCTCGGCCGTCTCCGCCAGCACCGACACGTCGTTGTCGGCCACCGAGATGAACCCGCCGTGGACCGCCGCGACGATGTCGCCCGCTTCACCGCGCTTGACGCGCAGCACTCCGCCCTCTACGAGAACGCCGAGAACCGGAGCGTGATTCGGCATAATACCGATCTCTCCGTCCACGGTCTTGGCAATCACCATGTCCGCCTCGCCGGCCCAGATCTCCCGTTCCGGTGAGACGACCCCGATGCGCAGTTTCGCCATCACATACCTCTCTCGGACGCCGGCACGGCAGGGCCGTGCCGGCGTCCCGTCGTCAGCGAGCCAGTTCCTTCGCCTTGGCGATGGCCTGGTCGATGCCGCCGACCATGAAGAACGCCTGCTCGGGCAGGTGGTCGTACTCGCCCTCGCACAGCCCCTTGAAGGAGTGGATGGTCTCGTCCACCGGCACGAACTCACCCGGCTGACCGGTGAACGCCTCGGCGGCGTACATCGGGTGGGAGAGGAAACGCTCGATCCGGCGGGCTCGCTGGACGGTGACCTTGTCCTCTTCCGAGAGCTCGTCGATACCGAGGATCGCGATGATGTCCTGCAGTTCCTTGTACTTCTGCAGGATCCGCTTGGTCTCCTGCGCGACCCGGTAGTGCTCGTCGCCGACGATCTGCGGGTCGAGGATGCGGGAGGTGGAGTCGAGCGGGTCCACCGCGGGGTAGATGCCCTTCTCCGAGATCGGCCGGGACAGAACGGTCTGCGCGTCGAGGTGCGCGAACGCGTTGTGCGGCGCCGGGTCGGTGATGTCGTCCGCGGGGACGTAGATCGCCTGCATCGAGGTGATCGAGTGGCCGCGGGTCGAGGTGATGCGCTCCTGCAGCACACCCATCTCGTCCGCCAGGGTCGGCTGGTACCCCACCGCGGACGGCATGCGGCCGAGCAGCGTGGAGACCTCGGAACCGGCCTGGGTGAACCGGAAGATGTTGTCGATGAACAGCAGCACGTCCTGCTTCTGCACGTCGCGGAAGTACTCCGCCATGGTCAGTGCGGACAGCGCGACCCGCAGACGGGTGCCCGGCGGCTCGTCCATCTGGCCGAACACCAGCGCGGTGTCCTTGAGGACGTCCGCCTCCTCCATCTCCAGCCACAGGTCGTTGCCCTCACGGGTGCGCTCCCCGACGCCGGCGAACACCGACGTACCGGAGAACTTCAGCGCGACCCGGCGGATCATCTCCTGGATGAGGACGGTCTTGCCGACACCCGCGCCGCCGAACAGGCCGATCTTGCCACCCTTGACGTACGGGGTGAGCAGGTCGATGACCTTGATGCCGGTCGGCAGCATCTCGGTGCGCGACTCGAGCTGGTCGAACGCCGGGGACGGCCGGTGGATGCCCCACCGCTCGCTCACCTGGAGCGACGCGGCGTCGGTGTCCAGCGGCTGGCCGAGCGCGTTCCACACGTGGCCCTTGACGACGTCGCCGACGGGTACGGAGATGGGGCCGCCGGTGTCGGCGACCGCCACACCGCGGACCACGCCGTCGGTGGGCTGCATGGAGATGGCGCGCACCAGGTTGTCCCCCAGGTGCTGGGCGACCTCCAGGGTGAGCGTCTTGGTCTCGCCGCCGAGAGTGGTCTCGACGGTCAGAGCGTTGTAGATGTCCGGCATCGCCTCGACGGGGAACTCCACGTCGACGACGGGGCCCGTGACGCGCGCCACGCGACCCACGCCGGTCGCGACGGTCTCAGCTGTCATTGTGGTTTCTCACTCTTTCCCCGCGGCGGCGTCGGCCAGCGCGTTGGCGCCACCGACGATCTCGCTGATTTCCTGGGTGATCTCGGCCTGGCGTGCCTGGTTCATCTGCTGGGTGAACACCCGGATGAGCTCGTTGGCGTTGTCGGTCGCCGACTTCATGGCGCGACGCCGGGACGCGTGCTCCGAGGCGGCCGACTGCAGCAGCGCGTTGTAGATGCGCGACTCGATGTAGCGGGGCAGGAGCTGGTTCAGCACCTCACCCGCGGTCGGCTCGAACTCGTAGTACGGCAGCGGCCCGCCAGGCGGCGCCTCCGTGGTCTCCTCGACCTCCAGCGGCAGGATGCGCTTGACCTGCACCTGCTGCGTGAGCATCGAGCGGAACTCGGTGTACACCACGTGGATCTCGTCGATGCCGTTGTCCTCGGAGAACGACCCGATCAGGGCCTGGCCGATCTCCTTGGCGTTGGCGTACAGCGGGTTGTCGGAGAACCCCGACCACTCGCCGGCCATGTCACGGCCCCGGAACCGATGCCAGGTGATGCCCTTGCGTCCGACGACGTACGGCCGGATCTCGGTGCCGCGCTCACGCAGGTGAGCGGCGAGCGCCTCGGCCTCACGCAGCACGTTGGCGTTGAAACCGCCGGCGAAACCGCGGTCGCTGGTCACGATGAGGACGCCGGCGCTCGCCGGACGGTCCTTGGCGACGGTCAACGGGTGATCGATGTCCGCCGAGTTGCTGAGGACGGCCGACACGGCGCGAGTGATCTCGCGCTCGTACGGCACGGCCGCCTCCATGCGCTGCTGCGCCTTGATGATGCGCGACGACGCGATGAGCTCCTGCGCCCGGGTGATCTTCGCCGTTGACTTGACCCCTCGGATACGCCGCCGCAGCACCCTGAGCTGGGCACCCATGCGTTACTTCTTCTCGCTGGTCGGACGTACGTGCCTGACGACCTTCTCCTGGCCGACCTCGTCGGCCTCCAGCGCGTCGACGGGCTCGTCGTTGACGAGCAGCTCGCCGCTGGAGGTCTGGAAGGTCTGCTTGAAGTCCGTGATCGCCTCCTTGAGCGCGGTCACGGTGTCGTCGTTCATCTCGCGGGTCTCACGGATGGCGTCCAGGATGCCCTTGTTGCGGCCGCTGAGGTGCTCAAGGAACTCGGTCTCGAACCGGCCGATGTCCTCGAGGGGCACGTCGTCCAGTTCACCGCTGGTGCCGGCCCACACCGAGACGACCTCCTTCTCCACGGGGAAGGGGGTGTACTGCGGCTGCTTGAGCAGCTCCACCAGGCGCGCGCCGCGCTCCAGCTGAGCGCGGGAGGCCGCGTCCAGGTCGGAGGCGAAGGCGGCGAACGCCTCCAGGTCGCGGTACTGCGACAGCGACAGACGCAGCGTGCCCGCGACCTTGCGCATGGCCTTCACCTGCGCCGAGCCGCCGACTCGCGACACCGAGATACCGACGTTGATCGCCGGACGGACACCGGCGTTGAACAGGTCGGTCTCCAGGAAGCACTGGCCGTCGGTGATGGAGATGACGTTGGTCGGGATGAACGCCGAGACGTCGTTGCCCTTGGTCTCGATGATCGGCAGGCCGGTCATCGAGCCCGCACCCATGTCGTCCGACAGCTTCGCGCAGCGCTCCAGCAGACGCGAGTGCAAGTAGAACACGTCGCCGGGGAACGCCTCGCGGCCCGGCGGACGGCGCAGCAGCAGCGAGACGGCGCGGTAGGCGTCGGCCTGCTTGGTCAGGTCGTCGAAGACGATCAGGACGTGCTTGCCCTGGTACATCCAGTGCTGGCCGATGGCGGAACCGGTGTACGGAGCGATGTACTTGTAACCGGCGGGGTCGGACGCCGGAGCGGCGACGATGGTCGTGTACTCCATCGCGCCGGCCTCCTCCAGACGGGCCCGGACCTGCGCGATCGTCGAACCCTTCTGGCCGATGGCGACGTAGACGCAGCGCACCTGCTTGGACGGGTCGCCGCTCGCCCAGTTCTCCCGCTGGTTGAGGATCGTGTCGACGGCGATCGCGGTCTTACCGGTGCCGCGGTCGCCGATGATGAGCTGGCGCTGGCCGCGGCCGATCGGCGTCATGGCGTCGATCGCCTTGAGGCCGGTCTGCAACGGCTCCTTCACCGGCTGACGCTGGACGACCGAGGGGGCCTGCACTTCGAGGGGACGGCGCCCCTCGGCCTCGATCGCGCCTTTGCCGTCGATGGGGTTCCCCAGGGGGTCCACCACGCGGCCGAGGAAGGCGTCGCCGACCGGCGCGGACAGGACCTCACCCGTCCGGCGGACCGACTGGCCTTCTTCGATGCCGCTGAAGTCGCCGAGGACGACGACACCGATGTCACGTACGTCGAGGTTCAGCGCCAGACCGCGCGTGCCGTCCTCGAACTCCAGCAGTTCGTTCGCCATCGCCGAGGGAAGGCCGGAGATGTGGGCGATCCCGTCACCGGCGTCGACGACGGTACCGATCTCCTCGCGCGCCGCGCCTTCCGGTTCGTATGCCTGAACGAAGCGCTCAAGGGCTTCCCGGATCTCGTCCGGGCGGATCGTCAGCTCCGCCATCTCTCTTCAGTCTCCCTAATCATCGGCCGCCACGACTCCTAGCCGGCCAATCGGCGGCGGACTTCTTCGATACGTCCTGCGATCGTGGTGTCGATCATCTCGTCTCCCAGCCGGACCGAGAATCCACCGATCACCCGCGGGTCCACCTCGGTGTTCAGGTGGACGTCCCGCCCGTAAGTGGTGCGCAGCCAGTCGGCCAGGCGCCGCTTCTGGGCTTCGGTCAGCGGCACGGCGCTTCGGACGACGGCGACGAGTTGCTGCCGCTGCTCGGCGACGAGCCTGATGTACTCATCGAGGCCCGCTTCCAAACTACGTCCGCGCGAGTACCCAGCGAGCCGGGTCACCATGCCCAGCGTGACCGGGGTGACCTTGCCGCTCAGCAGCTCGGCGAGCAGCCGCGCCTTGCCCTCGGCGGGCACCGCGACGTCGGCGAGCACCATGCGCAGCCGCGGGTTGGCCTCGACGATGCGGCCGAACCTGAACAGCTCGTCCTCGACGTCGTCGAGCATCCCGCGCGACTCGGCGTCGGCCGCCGCGGCGACCACACTGAGCCGTTCCAGCGTGTCGGCGAGGTCCGGCGAGCGGGACCAGCGCTGTGACACGGCGGCCACCACGACCTCAAGCGCGGCGGCTTCGATCTTGCCGCCGAACAGGGAGCGCGTGACCTCGGCCTTCTGCCCGGCGGGCCGCGCCGGGTCCGACAGGTTGCGGCGCAGCGCGTGCTGGCCGTCCAGCAGGACGGCCACCGCGTGCAGGTCCTCGGCCAGCCGGCCGAGTTCGGCCGCCGCCGCCACCGCGTTGAAGCGCTCCTCCACGGCGGCGAACGACGTACGGCTCATGCCTCTCATCAGCGCACCGCCGCCTGGCCCGTGGACTCCAGCTCCTCAAGGAACCGGTCCACGACGCGCGACTGGCGGGCCGGGTCCTCAAGGGACTCACCCACGATGCGCGCGGCCAGCTCGGTCGACAGGCGGCCGAGCTCGGTACGGAGCTGGGTGAACGCCTGCAGACGGTCGGCCTCGATCTGAGCGTGCGCGGCCTCGACCAGGCGGCGGGCCTCGGCCTGGGCCTCTTCCCGCAGCTCGGCCTTGATCTGCGCGGCCTGCTCACGGGCCTCCTCGCGCATGCGCGCGGCCTCGTGCCGGGCCTCGGCCAGCTTGGCGCGGTACTCCTCCAGCGTGGCGCGTGCCTCGGCCTGAGCGTCCTCGGCCTTCTTGATGCCGCCTTCGATGGCCTCGGTCCGCTCCGCGAGGGTCTTCTGGATGCGGGGGACGAGGATTCTGCCGACGACGACCAGCACCAGGAGGAACGCGAAGCTGCCGACGACCAATTCGTAGGTGTGCGGGATGAGGGGATTGTTCTCCTCAGCCGCCAGTACTGCGATTGCCGGCGTCATTGATGTCATGGATGCAGCCTTCCGTCAGAGGATGAGCGCCTCGGTCAGATGGCTTGGAAGATGAACGGCGCGACCAGACCGATCAGGGCGAGCGCCTCGGTGAGGACGAAGCCGAGGAGCATGTTCTGGCGGATCAGGCCGTACGCCTCGGGCTGGCGCGCGATGGCCTGCACACCCTGACCGAAGATGATGCCCACGCCGATGCCGGGGCCGATGGCGGCAAGGCCGTAACCGATGGCGGTGACGTTGCCGGAGACCTCAGCGAGAATGCTCATTGCTGTGATTCCTTTACTTTCGGCCGGTGCCGGTGCACCGGTCTTGGCTGTTCGGGTTCAGGGACTTTCTCAGTGTTCCGGGTGCAGGGACGCGCCGATGTACATGGCCGCCAGCAGCGTGAACAGGAAGGCCTGCAGGTACTGGATGAACATCTCGAAGCCGGTCATCAGCGTCGCCATGATCACACCGAGGATGCCGACCGGCGCGCCGAACGGCGTGAGCGCCTCGAACAGGAACCAGAAGCCGACCGCGCTGAAGAACGCCAGGATCATGTGACCGGCGAACATGTTCGCGAAGAGTCGGACGGCGTGGGTGAACGGCGCGGTCACGAAGTTCTGCAGCAGCTCGATCGGGATGAGCAGCGCGTAGACCGGCTTCGGCAGCCCGGGAGGCACGAGGTTCTTGAAGTAGCCGGTGAAGCCCTGGTGCTTGAAGCCGAGGTACAGCTTGACGATGTAGATGACCAGCGCGAGCACCGCGGGGAACGCGATGTGGGACGCGATCGGGAGCTGGATGCCGGGGAAGACCCCCATGAGGTTCCAGCAGAAGACCAGGAAGAACAGCGGCACGAGCAGCGGCATCCACTTCTCGGCGTCCTTGCCGAGGAACGGCCTCGCGACCTCGTCCCTGACGAACAGGTAGCCGATCTCACCGAGGTTCTGCATGCCGCGCGGCACGAGCTTGGGCTTGGCGAACGCACTCCAGGCCAGCGCGCAGATGAGCAGCGCGCCTACCGAGGCGAACAACACAGGCTTCGTCGCCCACCCCGGGGCGCCTTCCCAGAGCGGGGGGAAATTGAAGATCGAGGGCCCCGGGGCCTCGAACTCGTCGGCGAGGACCGTCAGCGCGCTCACGCGGCGTTCCCTCCAAGGTGGTGGTTCAACAGAAGACTGCGAGAAGTGATCGGGACGCTCAGCGTCCGTACCTCACATAGACCAGGTAGACCGCGAGCACGGCTCCGAAGACGATGCCTATCGGGAAGAACGCCTCCACGCCAAGCCAACGGCCCAGCAACCAGCCGATGCCTCCCCAGGCCAGCATCCCGGCGATCAGATAGCTCGGGATGGACCATGCGGCATTGGCGAAGTCGCGGCCGTCTTCCTCGGGCTTGCGCTGCTCGCTCATCGCGGGCACGACGATAGCAGGCGGGCAAGGGACTAGTCATATCGGGCCCGCCCGGCCCCCGGGAAATCCTACGCCTCATGTCCTGCCGCCCTGACCTGGCACCTCGGAGCCGGGGTCGACGTACAGCATGCGCAGTTTCAGGAAGGCCCTGATCTCGCCGGCGGTCCACGCGATCGTGCACAGCAGGACGCTCCAGCCGAGCGCGCGCGGGGAGAACGCGGTGGCGTCCTTGAAGGAGCCCAGCAGCAGGACCAGGAAGATCACTTTGACGAGGTAGCCGAGCACCGCCGCCACCATCATCATCTGCGGCGACACGCGGCCGGCCCAGGTGACGGCCATCAGACCGAGGGTGAAGAAGACCACGACCAGCGCGACGCCGATCGCCGCGCCGAGCGCGCCGGGCCCTCCCGCGAGGAACGCCGCCGCCACGACCACGACCAGCCCGACCGCGATGGTTGGTATCGCCGCGCCTTTGAGTGCGCGCACGTCGTTAGCCTGCATCGGCGCTCCAGAGAGAACAGGTTGTCAAGCGAGCGTTTGCTTCCTTACGGAGCGACCGTCTCGTCGCCCCTGCTAGTGAAAGATATCACAAGCTCGGGGAGTGGTCCTTTACCAGGGCTTTCGCCGAGGTGACAGAACGACCCACCACCAGGTGAACAGCAGGTCAACGAGTGGTGGCACTCGCCCTCGCGTCCGGAGGCGACCCCTGCGCGGGAAGGCCGCGCACAGCCGTACCCTGCGTGGCGCCTCTCGTCTCCGCGCCGTCTCTCGTCTCGGCACCGGGCCGTTCGGTGTCGCCGGCGTCGCCGGACCCCGGGCCGCCGACCGGCCGCGCGTGCGCGCCACCCCGGCCCGACCGCCACAGCGGCAGGGCCATCATCACGAGCACGATCAGCGCGAGCAGAACGGTGAGCGGGAACAGGATCAGCGGCACGCCGCCGACCGACATGCCGACCACGCTCGCGGCGAACAGGAACGTCCACGCGTACATGATCAGCACGGTGCGGCGGTGCGAGTGGCCGATCTGGAGCAGCCGGTGGTGCAGATGGCCGCGGTCGGGGGCGAACGGCGACAGGCCCTGCGACGTGCGGCGCACCACGGCCATCAGCAGGTCCATCAACGGCAGGACCATCACCGCCACGGGGAGCAGCACCGGCAGCACGACGGGGAAACGGTTGATCTCGGTGATGCCGGAGTAGTCGACCCGTCCGGTCACCGTGACCACCGACGACGCGAGCACCAGGCCGATGAGCATCGCGCCGGTGTCCCCCATGAAGATCTTGGCGGGGTTGAAGTTGTGCGGCAGGAAACCGAGGCACATGCCGATGAGGATCGCCGCGATGATCGCCGGGACGTTCAGGCGGGTCGGCTCGTGGTCGGTGGTGACGAACGAGTTCTGCGACAGCGCGAGCGAATAGACGAACGTCGCCATCGCGGCGATGCACACGATGCCGGCGGCCAGGCCGTCCAGGCCGTCCACGAAGTTGACCGCGTTGATGGCCACCACGACGACGAGGATCGTGATGATCGTGCGCAGCGTGTCGTCGAGGCTGATGGTGCCGCCGTTCGGCTGCGGGATCCACAAGATGGTGAGCTTGAACGCCACCAGCACCCCCGCGGCGGCGATCTGGCCGACGAGCTTCACGAACGCGTCGAGCCCCCACCAGTCGTCGAAGAAGCCGGTGACCACGATGATGCCGCCGGCCAGCGCGAGGGCCAGGGCCGTGTTGCCGTCGCCGATCTCGGTGGCGGCCAGGGTCTCCCCCAGGTGCGGCAGCTTGGTGGCGACGAACAGCCCGGCCAGCATGCCGGCGTACATGGCGAGGCCGCCGAGGCGAGGGGTGCGGACGGTGTGCACGTCCCTCTCGCGGATCTCAGGCGCGGCGCCGATGCGCAGCGCGAAGACCCTCACCAGTGGCACCAGCAGATAGGTGACCGCTGCCGCCACCAGCGCTATGAGGAGGTATTCGCGCACGGACCCAGTTTCCCGTATCGCCCGGTCACATGTGACCGGAAAAGTACATAGAACGACACATTAACCCGGCGGATACGCCGGATGACCAGCGGTCAGCCTCGCGACCCGCTCGGCCACCGACGTTATCGCACCGGGATCGCGCACCGCGCGCGCCACCAACGAAGCGATCTCCTTCATCTCCGGCACACCCATGCCCTGGGTCGTCACGCACGACGTGCCGAGACGCAGGCCCGAGGCCACCCGGGGAGGCTCCGGGTCGTACGGCACGGTGGCGCGGTTGAGCACCATGCCGGCCTGCGCGCACGCCGTCTCCGCGGCCAGCCCGGTCGTCCCGGCGTCCCGCACGTCGACCAGCGCCATGTGGGTGTCGGTGCCGCCGGTCACCGGCCGCAGCCCCTCCTCGGCGAGGGTTCCGGTGAGGACCTTGGCGTTGGCGACCACGTCGGCGGCGTACCCGCGGAACTCCGGACGCAGCGCCTCACCGAACGCCACCGCCTTGGCCGCGATGACGTTCATGAGCGGCCCTCCCTGCACGAACGGGTACACCGCGCGGTCCACCCGTCCCGCGACCTCCGGCGTGCACACGATGGCGCCGCCTCTCGGCCCGCGCAGCGACTTGTGCGTCGTGAAGGTCACCACGTCGGCGTACGGCACAGGCGACGGCACGGCCCCGCCGGCGACCAACCCGATCTCGTGCGCCACGTCGGCCAGCAACCAGGCCCCCACCTCGTCCGCGATCCCCCGGAACACGGCGTAGTCGATCGTCCTCGGATACGACGCGGCCCCGCAGATGATCAGGTCCGGCCGGTGCCGCAGCGCCAGGTCCCGCACCTCGTCGTAGTCGATCGTCTCGGTGTCCCGCCGCACCCCGTACCCCACGACGTCGAACCACCGGCCCGAGAAGTTGCTCCGCGACCCGTGCGTCAGATGCCCCCCGTGGGACAGCTCCATCGCGAGCACCGTGTCCCCCGGCCGCAGCAGCGCCGCGAACGCCGCGAGGTTCGCCACAGCCCCCGAATAGGGCTGCACGTTCACGTGCTCGGCCCCGAACAGCTCCTTGCCCCGCTCCACCGCCAGCCGCTCCACCCGGTCGGCGACCTCGCACCCCGCGTGGAACCGCGCACCCGGATACCCCTCCGCGTACTTGCCACCGATCACCGACCCCAGCGCCGCCAGCACCGCGGGAGAGGCGAAATTCTCACTGGCGATCAGCTGCAACCGCCCCCGCACCCTCCCGAGCTCCTGCCCGAGCGCCTCCGCCACCTCCGGATCCCCCCGCGCCAGCGCCTCGGCGTCCGCCCCGAAGAACACTCCACCCCTGCGACCCACGACCCCCCCTCCCCCGCACGAGAGACACCGCTTCCCACAGTACGCCGGACCCCTTGCGCCTCCCCGTCGGGGCGGCGCGGCAGAAGTCGCCGGACACTCCGGGGAGACCACTCGGCCGATGGCTTCACCGCCGGTCCGGAGAAACCCCTCAGCCCTTCGCCGGACGTGACGGCGCGCTCAGTTGTACGCGTGCGGAGCCGTGGAAGCCGCCGGGATCCACCTCGGGGTGTCGGCGGCCAGGTCGCTGATCGCGGTGAGGACCGACTGGCGGTACATGTCGAGACGGTTCTTCCACTCGGTCATGTCCTGGACGTAACGCTCGGCGACCGGCGCGTCCCAGACGTCGCGGCTGCGGGCCATCTGGTAGGCCCGGTCCAAGGACGCCGTCAGCGTCTCCAGCAGCGGCTGGGCCTGCTGCCACAGGTCCACGAGCTTCTGGTACTCCGGGTTGAACCGCCAGCTCGTGGTCTGACCGTCCGGGCTGAACGGGTCGGAGGCGGACGACGGCGGCATCTCACCAGGCTGCAGCGGCTGAGGCGCCGGCGGGTCGACATTCATCTGCCCCTCCTCACGAACCGTGCGCGTCGCTGTGACGGCCCTGACGCGCCTCGTCCTCACCAGGCGAGAAAACCCCCGACTGCACGTGACCCGAGCCGCGTGCCTCGCTCACAGGGCCAGCCAGACCGTGCACGGCCGAGCCGGACGGCTCATGCTCACCGGTTCGACCGGGATCGGCAGGCAACGCAGCGGACGGCTCCCGCTCACCGGTCCCGTGCGCCGGCTGGCCGGGGTCGGGAGGCAGCGGGGCCGACGGCTCGCGCTGACCGGTCGGCTCACCCGGGGCTCGCTCCCCCACCGGCCCGTCCGGACGGGGATGTCCCGGGTCGGCGCCGTCCGGCGGGACGATCACCGGGGTGTCCAGCGGCGGGATCTCGGCCATGTGCTCCCTCAGCCAGTGCAGGTGCTCGGCACTCGGCGGCTTCATGGTGACCTCGACGACCCGCACACCGTCCACCTCGATCACGCGGGTGCGCTCCTCGGAGGTGTCGATGTCGTGGGGATTGTCCTTCTGCGGGGTGTCCAGCTGATCCCCGCCTCCAGCACCCACCCGCGCGTCGTCACCAGGCGCCGCCGCTCCCCCACCGTCCACCGGCGTCCCCACCAGGCCGTCCGCCTGCGACGGCGTCCCGCCGTACTCACCGGCGGGAGCAGGGGCCGTGCCGTCGCCTTGCGGAACCGCTCCCGCGCCGTCCCCCTGAGACGGCCCGTACCCGGACGCGGAGCCGTCGGCCTGTGGGGTCGTGACGGCGGGCTCGGGGGACCCGGAGGTGGGGTACGGGTAGGAACCGTCCGGCTGGGGGGCGGAGCCCGCGTCGCCTGTCATCGCGTCGACGGCCTGGGGGTACGGGTCGGGTGCGTCGCCGGGGTAGACCGGGAGCTGCGCCTCGGGATACGGGGTGCGGCCGGAGGGGTCGCCGGCCGTGGGGCCGTCCGGCGGCGCGATGGACTCAGGGGACGGTGACGGCTCCGGGGAAGGTGACGGGTCCGGAGCGGGTGACGTCTCCTGCCAGGGGCCGGAGACCGCGTCGCCGCCGGACTTCGGGCCCATCGGCTCGATGTATCCGGGCTTGTCGTCCTTGGAGGTGTGCCGCTCCGCCGGTGCGTCCGGCTTGCCGTCCGGGGACGTGTCGGGCTTCTCCGCCTTCGGACTGTGGTCGGGCTTGTCGGCTTTCGGCGCGTCATTGTCGGCTTTCGGCCGGTCGTGGTCGGCCTTCGGCGCGTCGTTGTCGGCCTTGGGCCGGTCGTGGTCGGCCTTCGGTGGGTCGTTCTTGTCGACCGGGGTGGCCTCGGGCTTGTCGTTGTGGTGGGGCTTGTCGGCGGGAGGTGGCTCCACCTTGTGGGTCTTGTCCGGCTCGCCCTTCGGCCCGTCGTTCTTCTCACCCTTCGGACCGTCGTTCTTCTCAGGCTTGTCGTGCTTCGGCCCGTCGTCCTTCGGCGCGTCGTTCTTCTCGGGCTTTTCGTGCTTGTCAGGCTTGTCGGCCTTGGGAGCGTCCTTGTCCTTTGGAGCGTCCTTGTCGGCCGGTGGGGTGGCTTCGGGGGACTTGTCCTTGGGGCCCGCCTCGGGGGTGGCGTCCTTGTCGGGCTTGTCCTTGGGTTTGGCGCCGTCCTTGCCGGTGGGGAGTTTCATGCCGGTGGGGCCGGTGGAGGGGTTCTTCTGCTTCTCCTGCTTCTCCAGCAGGGTGAGCCTGGCGTTGACGTCGCGGACCAGCGTCTCACCGGCGTCGGCCACCTGGGCCGGACGGTGGGTGACAGGCACGGAGACGCCGGCGGCGCCGGTGAGCTGGGTGATGCGGGACTCGACGTTCCGCATGCGCGTGCCGGCCGCCTTGACCTCGGCCAGCAGCTCGCGGACCAGCTTCGGGTCCATTCCTTCCAGCTTGCCCATCGGCGTCTCCCGTGCTCGTGGTCGCGCTCGTGGTCCGCCTCGACGGACAGGCTCCCGCCTGCCCGCGCCAATGCTCTCTCGCCACGGCCCGGCGCTCAAGAGCACAGCCGCACATCACGGTACTGAGATCACCCGCTCCACGGTGGCCCGATAGCCATAGAGCATGATTCAGCCCGCGGAGCCGGCCTCCGGATCGGTCTTCTTGGCCGGGCTCGCCTGCGGCGCCGGAGCCGGACCGGCAGGAGCGGAACCTTCGGCCGGAGTGACGACGGCCCCTTCCGCCGGCGGAACGACGGGCCGCTCCCCGGAGACGTCCTCGGTCCGCGCCGGAGCGGAACCCGGCTCCTCGACTGGAGCCGTGCCGGTCGCAACCGGCTCAGCCTTGTCCACGACCGGCTCAACCTTGTCCGCGGTCGGCTCAACCTTGTCCGCGGTCGGCTCAACCTTGTCCGCGGTCGGCTCAACCTTGTCCGCGGTCGGCTCAGGCTTGTCCACGACCGGCTCAGCCGCGGCCGGCTCCGGCTCGTCCGTAGAACCCGCCGGCTTGTCCGCCGGAGTCGTCGTGGCGGTCGCCGGCTCGTCGGCCGGGGTCGTCGTGGTGGACGGCTTCGGGGCTGGTCCGCCGTCGGTGGCGACGTAGCCGATGACGTTGCGGAGTTTCTCGACCGGGATGGCACCCTGGCGCAGGACGCGGGGCACGGCCGTGGTGAGGTCCACGATGGTGGACGGGATGTCGTCGGCGCACGGGCCGCCGTCGAGGTAGACCGCCACGTCGTCGCCGAGCTGCTCCTCCGCCTCGGCGGCGGTGGTGGCCGGCGGCGCGCCGGTGCGGTTGGCGCTGCTGACGGCCATCGGGCCGCTTTCCTTGAGCAGTTCGAGCGCCACCGGATGCAGCGGCATGCGGACCGCCACAGTGCCCTTGGTGTCACCGAGATCCCAGCTGAGCGAACGGCCGGCCCGCAGGATCAGCGTCAGCGGCCCCGGCCAGAACGCGTCGATCAGGTCCTGGCCGTAGGGACCGAGCTCCTCGACCAGTGCGTTCGCCGCGCGTACCGAACCGACGAGCACGGGGACGGGGACGTCGCGGCCACGGCCCTTGGTGTCGAGCAGCGCGTTGACGGCGAACGGCGTGAAGGCGTCGGCGCCGATGCCGTACACGGTGTCGGTCGGGATGACGACGAGCTCACCGGCCCGTACGGCCGCCAGCGCGGCGGCGAGGCCCTCGGCCCGCTGCCCGGGGTCGGCACAGTCATAACGTCGTGTCACGAATCGTCATCCTCCCACGTGGCGCGGGCACTTCGCGCCGCGGCCTCACTCCTGGCCGTACCTCGCGGTGACGAACCGGTCCCGTCCGGCCAGATCCTCATGGTCACGGGTGTCCCGCCAGCCCCGGTCCTCGGAGAACACCAGGTAGACCTCCGACCCCTGCTGGTCGGA
The DNA here is from genome assembly GCF_014207705.1 of Sphaerisporangium rubeum. Lineage (NCBI taxonomy): Bacteria > Bacillati > Actinomycetota > Actinomycetes > Streptosporangiales > Streptosporangiaceae > Sphaerisporangium > Sphaerisporangium rubeum. Next base: position 1,975,621 of record NZ_JACHIU010000001.1, on the reverse strand, counting down.
GTGCTCGACGGCGACCAGGCCGCCGGCGCGCAGCAGCCGGCGCGCGGTGCGCTCGACGGCCCGCACCTCGTCCAGCCCGTCCTGACCCGAGCCGTACAGCGCGCGGGAGGGGTCGTAGTCGCGCACCTCGGGGTCGCGCGGCACCGCGCCAGGTGGGATGTACGGCGGGTTGGAGATCACGAGGTCCACCCGGCCGTTCAGCTCGGGGAGGCAGTCGGCGAGGTCCTCGGGGTGCAGCGACACCCGGCCCTGGCCGTGCTCGACGATGTTGCGCTTGGCCCAGCCGTACGCCACGGGGTCCACCTCGACGGCGTGCACCTGCGCCAGCGCCACCTCCTGCGCGATGGACAGCGCGATGGCCCCTGAGCCGGTGCCGAGGTCCACGACCAGCGGTGACGCGACGTCCATCTCGCGCAGCCGGTCGATGGCCCACCCGGCGACCACCTCGGTCTCCGGACGCGGCACGAACACGCCGGGGCCGACCTCCAGGGACAGATAGCGGAAGTAGGCGCGGCCGGTGATGTGCTGCAGCGGCTCACGTGCCGCACGCCGCGCGACACCCTCCCAGAACAGCGCGTCGAACTCGCCGTCCTTCACGGTGTGGAGCTGGCCGCGCCGCACGCCGTGGACGAACGCGGCGATCTCCTCGGCGTCGGTGCGCGGCGAGGGGACCCCCGCCTCGGCGAGCCGGGCGGTGGCCAGCGCTATCTCGTCCATCAGCAGGCTCATGGCGGTGTGGGTGAACGCTCCGTGTGGGGTGTCGTCATGCGTGCGCGGCGAGCTTCTCCGCCATCTCGGCGTCGGTCAGCGCCTGGATGACGGCGGTCAGCTCGCCGTCGAGCACCTGGTCGAGGTTGTAGGCCTTGAAGCCGACGCGGTGGTCGGAGATGCGGTTCTCCGGGAAGTTGTACGTGCGGACGCGCTCGGAGCGGTCCACCGTGCGCACCTGCGACTTGCGCTCGGCGGACGCGGCGGCGTCGGCCTCCTCCTGCGCGATGGCGAGCAGCCGGGCCCGCAGGATGCGCAGCGCCGACTCCTTGTTCTGGAGCTGGCTCTTCTCGTTCTGGCAGGAGACCACGACGCCGGTCGGCACATGGGTGATCCGCACCGCCGAGTCGGTGGTGTTGACGCTCTGGCCGCCGGGGCCCGAGCTGCGGAACACGTCCACCCGCAGGTCGTTGGGGTCGATCTGGACGTCGACCTCCTCGGCCTCGGGGTACACCAGCACCCCGGCCGCCGAGGTGTGGATGCGGCCCTGCGACTCGGTGACCGGCACCCGCTGCACGCGGTGCACGCCGCCTTCGTACTTCAGGCGGGCCCACACGCCGTCGGCACCCTTGGCCTTCACGGCGACGGTGACGTCCTTGTAGCCGCCGAGGTCGGAGTGCTGCGCGTCGATGATCTCGGTCTTCCAGCCCTCGCGCTCGGCGTAGCGCAGGTACATGCGCAGGAGATCGCCGGCGAACAGGGCCGACTCCTCGCCGCCCTCACCGGCCTTGATCTCCATGATGATGTCTTTGTCGTCGTTGGGGTCGCGCGGGATGAGCAGGTGGCGCAGCCGCTCCTCAAGGGGCCCGATGCGGCCTTCGAGCTCCTCGGCCTCGGCCGCGAAGGCGGCGTCCTCCTCCGACAGCTCCTTGGCGGCCTCAAGGTCGGCGCGTACGCCTTCCAGCTCGCGGTAGGTGGTCACGATCGGGGTGAGCTGCGCGTAGCGCCTGCCGAGCGTGCGCGCGCGGTTCTGGTCGGCGTGCACGGCGGGGTCGGCAAGGCTCCGCTCCAGCTCCGAGTACTCACCGAGCAACTCGTCGAGTTTCACCGCGCTTCCTCTCCCTCACCGCCGGTGCCGAGCCGGGTGTCCACGGCCCCGCGGCGGACACTCGGGGCCGTCACCAAGGCGCCGGCCACGGGACGTTCCCCGGCCGTCACCAAGAACGCCGGCCCGGCGACGTCCCGTGGCGGGACGCGGTCCGGACCGGCGTTCGCGCCGGGCTACTTGCTCGCGGGCTTCTTGCCGAACCGCTTCTCGAAGCGGGCCACCCGGCCACCGGTGTCCAGGATCTTCTGCTTGCCCGTGTAGAACGGGTGGCAGGCGGAGCACACGTCGGCGTGGATGACGCCGTTCTTGGCGGTGCTGCGGGTGGTGAAGCTGTTGCCGCAGCTACAGGTCACCTGAGTGGTGCCGTACTCCGGGTGAATGTCGGACTTCATGTCTTTTCCTCTCTGGTCGCGGCCGCCGGGTCGCCTTCACCGCTTCGCCGTCGTCACCTGACGAGGCCACGGGGCGTGAACCGGAACCGCCGTTGTCCGGCTACCAGTGTGCCAGATCCTGTAACCACCCCGGCCCACCCCGCATTCCCGGCGCTTCCACCAGCCACGCAAGAGCGGGAACCCCACCGTCCCTGAAGGTCGACACGATCCTCTCCGACCGTGAACGACCCGATCACCTCACGACTCCGGCCCCGTTCCCCTTCGACCCGGTCAGGTGTGGCCGAGGTAGGCCAGGACGGCGAGGACGCGGCGGTGGTCGTCGGGAGCGGGGCCGAGGCCGAGTTTGCCGAAGATGCCGGAGATGTGTTTCTCGACGGCGCCTTCTGTGACGCCGAGACGGCCGGCGATGGCGGTGTTGGACCGGCCTTGGGCCATGAAACCGAGGACTTCGCGTTCGCGTGCGGTGAGAGAGTCGACGGCCTGGCCGTGCCGGCGGCGGCTGAGCAGCTGGGTCACCACGTCGGGGTCGAGCACGGTGCCGCCGGCCGCGACACGGCGCACGGCCTCCAGGAACTCGGTGATGTCGGCGACCCGCTCCTTGAGCAGGTAACCCACGGCGGCGGCCCCCCGGCCGATCAGCTCGGTGGCGTAGTGCTCCTCGACGTACTGCGACAGCACCAGCACCGGCAGTCCGGGCCGCAGCGCGCGTGCGGCGAGCGCGGCCCGCAGGCCCTCGTCGGTGTGGCTCGGCGGCATGCGGACGTCGACCACCGCGAGGTCGGGATCGTGCTCACGCACCGCCTCGACCAGCGCCTCACCGTCCCCCACCGCCGCCACGGTGTCGATGCCGCCGTCCGCGAGCAGCCGCACCAGCCCCTCACGCAACAGCACCGAGTCCTCGGCGATCACCACCCGCATGGCGAGACCCCCGACGAGCCGGCCACGGCACCACCTGTGCCGACCGCGGACTCCACCGGCACGACTGCTCCCCTGCGCTTCACCATTCGTACGGTAGCCGGGCCGAGATCACCGTGGGGCCCCCTGGTGGGCTGTGCACGGTGAGGGTGCCGTCGATGGTGGCGGCGCGGTCGGCGAGGCCGGCGAGGCCGCCACCCGGACGGGCCTCGGCGCCTCCCATGCCGTTGTCGTGGACCTCGACGAGGACGTGGTCGCGTTCCTTGGTGACGCGCACGGAGGCCTCGGTGGCGAGGGAGTGCTTGGTCATGTTGGTGAGCGACTCGGCGACCACGAAGTAGGCGATGCTCTCCACGGCCGGCGGCGGACGGTGGTCCATGTCCACCGTCACGTCCACGTGGACCGGCGCGCGGGCCGCGAGCGCGGACAGCGCGGCGTCCAGGCCGCGGTCGGTGAGGATGGCCGGGTAGATGCCGCGTGCGAGGTCGCGCAGCTCGGCGATGGCGGCCTTGGCCCCGGCGTGGGCCGACGCGAGCAGTTCCCTGGCGGTCTGCGGGTCGGACTCCATCTTGGCCTGCGCGCGGCCGAGGTCCATGGCGACGGCGAGCAGCCGCTGCTGCGCTCCGTCGTGCAGGTCGCGCTCGATCCTGCGCCGCTCGGCCTCGGCGGCGTCGACCCCCCGGGCCCGGCTGGCCCGCAGGTGGGTGACCCGCTCCTCGTCACCCGGGCCGAGCAGCGCGACGGCGAGCATGCCGTGCAGCCAGGCCATGCCGCGCACGACGTACAGAGTGCCGGCGGTGATCGCCAGCCCGAGGACCATCCAGGGAATCGACTCGGGGATCGTGTCGACCACCAGGTCGGGGGTGGTCAGCGTCGGGACGCCGAGCACGACGAACACCGGTTGGAGCGTGAAGCCGATCGAGCTCGTCCACAGCACCACCGAGAGGGTGAACTCGACGAACCCGAGCGGGAACAGCAGCAGCAGGTACCCGAAGTCCTTCCACGTCGCGGGATCGGACAGCAGCCACATGAGCCGCCGCGCGAGCCCCGCGTCCGGCCACGGCCGGTAGGGGTCGCGGATCGTGATGCCGAACGCCGGCCGCATGAGCCGCCGCTCCAGCATCGCCCCGCCACGCCAGCACAGGATGGTCAGCAGGAACAGCGGCACCCCGATCCACACGATGAGCAGGCTGAGCGACACCGAGACCGCGACCGCCAGCGCGGTGAACCAGAAGAGCCCCGGCACGATGCTGAACAGCAGATAGACCGCCGCACGCCACGTCAGCGGATCGAGGAACAACCCGATCGGCCCCCGCGGCCCGAGCGGCACCCTGTCCCGCAGGCTCTCCCCGGCTCGCGCCGCCCCCACCGTCATGATCTTCATTCCTCCCGCACCCCGGCCGGCGGACCGCTCACCGGCCCACCCTCAGCGTGCCAACCACCGCCGCCGTACGCCATCCGGCGGGCAACAGCCCTGAGGTAGGGCTGGCACCACCCTGCGCCATGACGCCAGGCATAGACACGCAGGTGACATGAACACGGGTGACCGGAAGGACGGTGAGAGAACACCGGTGGCACCGGCCGCCTGGTGACAGAAGAACCGGTGAAAGGTTCCAGTCGTGAGACACCGAAGGCACGAGTGGCCAGGGACGGGACGGACGGCGGCGCAGCCGGTCACAGAAGTTCCGGTCACGGGACGCCGACGGCCCGCGTGGCCGGGAACGGACGACGGCGCAGCGGTCGGTGACAGAGATTCCGGTCACGGGACGCCGACGGCCCGCGTGGCCGGGGACGAAGGACGGCGCAGCGGTCGGTGACAGAGATTCCGGTCACGGGACGCCGGGACGGCGAACGGACGGGGACGGACGGCGGCGGCGCGGTGGAGCACCGGCCGTCGTCGTCCCCCGTATGTCGATCTCCCCCTGTGACGGGTTCCGTGTGCACCCTTCTCATCCCCGGAGCGGGTGGTCCGGGGCGGGCCGGCCGTGCGAAGGGCCGGGGTCGCCGCCGGGTACGGGACCCGTCGTCGGATCAGTCGCGGTCGGAGCTGACCGTGGTCTTCTGCACCTGGAGCAGGAACTCCGCGTTGGACTGGGTCTCGCGCATCTTCTCGAGCAGCAGCTCAAGAGCCTGCTGCATGTCGAGTGCGTGCAGGACGCGGCGGAGCTTCCACACGATCTGCAGCTCGTCCTTGGACAGCAGGATCTCTTCCTTGCGGGTGCCGGACGCGTCGACGTCCACCGCGGGGAAGATCCGCTTGTCGGCCAGGGAACGGTTGAGCTTCAGCTCGGCGTTGCCGGTGCCCTTGAACTCCTCGAAGATGACCTCGTCCATCTTGGAGCCGGTCTCGACCAGCGCCGTGGCGAGAATCGTCAGCGAGCCGCCGTTCTCGATGTTGCGCGCCGCGCCGAAGAAGCGCTTCGGCGGGTACAGGGCCGTGGAGTCGACACCACCGGACAGGATGCGTCCGGACGCCGGCGCCGCCAGGTTGTACGCGCGGCCGAGGCGGGTGATGGAGTCGAGCAGCACGACCACGTCGTGACCGAGCTCCACGAGCCGCTTGGCGCGCTCGATGGCGAGTTCGGCGACCGTGGTGTGGTCCTCGGCCGGACGGTCGAAGGTCGAGTGGATGACCTCGCCCTTCACCGACCGCTGCATGTCGGTGACCTCTTCGGGCCGCTCGTCCACGAGGACGACCATGAGGTGGCACTCGGGGTTGTTGCGGGTGATCGCGTTGGCGATCGCCTGCAGCACCATCGTCTTGCCGGCCTTCGGCGGCGACACGATGAGACCACGCTGGCCCTTGCCGATGGGTGCGACCAGGTCGATGATCCGCGTCGTGAGGATGTTGGGGTCGGTCTCCAGGCGCAGCCGCTCCTGCGGGTACAGGGGGGTGAGCTTGCTGAAGTCGGGACGGCCGCGCGACTGCTCGGGGTCCATGCCGTTGACGGTGTCGAGCCGCACGAGAGCGTTGAACTTCTCGCGGCGCTCGCCGTCGCGGGGCTGGCGCACGGCGCCGGTGATGACGTCGCCCTTGCGCAGGCCGTTCCTGCGGATCTGGGCCAGCGACACGTACACGTCGTTGGAACCAGGCAGGTAGCCGCTGGTGCGCACGAACGCGTAGTTGTCGAGGATGTCGAGGATGCCGGCGATCGGGATCAGGACGTCGTCGTCGCCGATCACGGGCTCGTTGCTGTCGAAACGGTCACGGCCGCGGCGGTTGCGCTCCCTGAACCTGCCGCGGCGGCCACGGCGGTCGTCGTCACCCTGAGCGTCCGCACCCTGGTCACGGGACCGGTCCCGCGACTGGTCGCGGCCCTGGTCACGGCCCTGCTCACGGCCCTGGTCACGGCTCTGCTCGCGGCGGTCGCCGGCGTCGGCGGCGCGCTGCTCGGGACGGCTGTTGTCGTTGCGGTTGTCAGGACGGTTGTCGCCCCGCTCACGGCGGTCGCGGCCACGGCGCTCGCCGCGCTCGCGGCGGGACTCGCCACGCTCGGGCCTGGTCTCGGCCTGCGCGGCGGAGACGGCCTCGGGAGCCGCGGAGACGACAGGGGCCTGCTCGGCGATCGGCGCCTCGGCGGCCACGGGCCGCTCGTCACGGACCTCCGCGACGGGCTCGGCGGCCACGGCCGGACGGGAACGCTCCCTGCGGGTACGGGTGGGCCGCTCGACCGGCGTCTCAGCGACGGCCGGCGCGGCAGGCGCCTCGGCGGCGGGGGCAGGAGCGGCGGCGCCGTCGGCGCTCACCCCCTGCTTCTCCTGGATCGCCGCGATGAGCTGGCCCTTGCGCATGCGCCCCGTCCCGCTGATGCCGAGGCTCGACGCCAGAGCCTGAAGCTCGGGGAGCACCATGGCGGACAGGCCGGTGCCGGAGCGACGGCGCGGCCGTGCCGCGGCGCGGGTGGGGGTGTCGCCGGCGACCGGCGCTGCGCCGGTGTCGGAGAGGAGTTCGGTGGTGTCGCTCAACTAAAAGGTCCTTCCCAGGGGTCGGGCGCCGGCCGCGATCAGCCAGGCGTCCCGTTGATGCGACCCGGCGGGACAGACCGGGTCGGGCCGCACGAATTTCTTGGGTGTCGGGAAGCCGGTGCGTCGAACCGGCACGTGGCCGTCACCGTCGAGATTCGCGAGCCGTTGGGGGCCCGGGGGTCGCCCCCCGGCTGGTTACCGCCGCCCAGATGTCGATGTCAGTCGAACGCGCATGTCCCCGAGTACGCCGCTTCTCGACGCGCCAACCGGTTGTGGGCCAAGCGGAGGCGAGGAATTCGGGAAGCCCGCTGCGCGGCCCGGGCCTTACGGCACGGGGCGCCACGCGGCGATGTATGGCTGACAAGCACGCACCCGCAACGGGGGCATCTGGTGCGGCTATCAGCCTAACATCACCAGCGCACACTGCTATTCCTTGAAGGTCGAAGATGCATCAGCGTGTCTCGGGAAACTGAACGCGCGCACCGGAACGGTCGACGTTCAATGGCTGGATATGCCAGTCACTACCCACATCTGACGCGATCGAATCAAGCGAATCACGTGCTTCCGCTGTCGTGAACGCGAGGACGGTCGGTCCCGCACCCGACACGACGGCGGGCACCCCCGCTTCCCGCAACCGTCCCACCAGCTCCGCGGTCCGCGGCATGGCGGGTGCGCGATAAGCCTGGTGCAGGCGGTCTTCGGTGGCGGTGAGGAGCACCCTGCTCTCCGGCCGCTGTGTGAGCGCTGCGATGAGCAGGGCGGCGCGTCCGGCGTTGGCCGCCGCATCGGCGTGCGGCACTTCCTTCGGCAGAAGCCCGCGCGCCTCCTCTGTGGACAGCCGGGTTCTCGGCACGAACACCAGCGGGTGAACGCTTTCGTGCGGGCTCAGGACCAGCTTACCCGGCAATCCGGACAAGTCAGTCCACGCGATAGTAAGCCCCCCAAACAGACACGGCGCGACGTTGTCCGGATGACCTTCGATCTCGGTGGCCAGCGCGTACACGTCGTCATCGGACAGCCCGGGAGCCGCCAGTGCGCGGGCCGCGAGCAGCCCCGCGCAGATCGCCGCGGACGAAGAGCCGAGGCCACGCGCGTGCGGGACACGGTTGCGGCAGCGCAGCCGCACCCCCTTGGGCTGCGGCACCCCGGCCCGGTCGAACGCGGCCCGCATCACGCGGACGATGAGATGGCCCTCGCCGGTGTCGAGCTCCCCGGCCCCCTCACCTTCGATCTCCACCTCGACGGCGTCGCCGAGCGCGGCCTCCACCTCGTCGTACAGACCGAGCGCGAGGCCGAGGGAATCGAACCCCGGGCCGAGGTTCGCGCTGGTCGCGGGCACACGGACGACGACGGACGGGCTTGTTGCCATGCGTTTCCCTCCGCGGAGAAGATGCCGTTCGGCGTCAGGCCAGTTCGAGCGCGCTCGCCGCGGCGAAGGCGTCCACCGGGATGGTCAGCGGCGTCGGAGCGCCGGAGATCGCCCAGTCGGGGTCCTTCAGGCCGTTCCCCGTCACCGTGCACACCACGCGCTGACCGGGACGCAGCATGCCGCGCTCCTGCGCCTGGAGCAGCCCCGCGACGCTCGCCGCGGACGCCAGCTCGACGAACACGCCTTCTTCCTGCGCGAGCAGCTTGTACGCCGCGGCGATCTGCCGGTCGGTGACCGCCTGGATGTCGCCACCTGACTCGTCGCGCGCGGCCTCGGCGAGCTTCCACGAGGCGGGGTTGCCGATGCGGATCGCGGTGGCGATCGTGTGGGGATGGGTCACCGGCGCGCCGCCGACGATCGGCGCGGCGCCGCTGGCCTGGAAGCCGAGCATGCGCGGCGCGCGGGTCGCGCGGCCGTCCGCGGCGTACTCCTTGTAACCCATCCAGTAGGCCGTGATGTTGCCGGCGTTGCCGACCGGTATGCAGTGGATGTCCGGCGCGTCGCCGAGCGCGTCGACGACCTCGAACGCGGCGGTCTTCTGACCCTGCAGGCGGTGCGGGTTGACCGAGTTGACCAGCGCGATCGGGTAGTTCTCCGCGAGCTTGCGCGTCATGTCGAGACAGTCGTCGAACGAGCCGTCGACCTGGATCAGCTTGGCGCCGTGCACGAGCGCCTGCGCCAGCTTGCCCATCGCGATCTTGCCGCGCGGCACGAGGACGGCGCAGGTCAGGCCGGCCCGCACGGCGTACGCCGCGGCGGAGGCGCTGGTGTTGCCGGTGGAGGCGCAGATGACGGCCTTGGCGCCTTCCTCCAGGGCCTTGCTGATGGCCACCGTCATGCCGCGGTCCTTGAAGCTGCCGGTGGGGTTGAGCCCTTCGACCTTCAGGTGGACGTCGCAGCCGGTGAGCGCGGACACGCGCCGGGCCGGGAGCAGCGGCGTGCCACCCTCCAGCAGCGTGACCACCGGCGTCGTCGTGGTGACGGGAAGCCGGTCACGGTACTCCTCGATCAGGCCACGCCACGCCGTCAACATCGCCGCTCCTCCTGCCCCGGCCCTGCTCGCACGGACGGGGATCGTCATGGTTCCGCACGTCACGGCGGCCACGGCGCCGCACAGGGAACCGTCTTCTTCGTGCCGTTCGGATGAGGACGAAAAAGCGCCGTGAAGGCGGCGGCCCTGTGGACGTTCGCGGACACCGCGTATGACAGCGGTATCAGGACACCGAGTCTACGGTGACGCAACGGCGTGGCGCGCGTTCTGTCCACAGGGTGAAATCACATTTGCCCGGCGATCTCGCCGGACCCGGGGCAGCTGTTCCGGCCGCCGGCACGGACCGCTCTCATGAACCTCCCAGGCTGTGCGGCTAGAGTCGTTTCCTCGCTCCGGGAACGGGGAATGCGGATCTCCCGGATTTTTAATCGACCGGCGGGGAAAGGAACCGCCGCGTGGTGCCGAAGGAGACGAGGATCTTCCACCCATGGCAGACACCAACGGGGTCGCGGGCCGGCCGAGGATCCGCCACAACGACTACTCCCCGCTGACCCCGCCGCCGCTCGGCGCCTGGACGCCGTCGCTGACCGTCAGCGTCGTCGTCCCCGCGCACGGCCACCAGGACCGGCTCGACCTCACCCTCGCGTCGCTGGCCGCGCAGACGTACCCGGCGGAGCTCATGGAGGTCGTCGTCGTGGACGACGGCAGCGCGCCGCCGCTGCGCCTCCCCGGGATCCGGCCGCCGGGGACCCGGCTGGTCGCCGCGCCTGCCGGCGGCTGGGGGGCCTCGCACGCGCTGAACACCGGCGTGGCGGCCGCGTCCGGTGACGTCGTGCAGCGGCTGGACGGCGACATGGTGATCTGCCGTGAGCACATCGAGGCCCTGATGCGGTGGCACCACCTCACCGACCAGGTGGTCACCATCGGCGGGAAGGTCTTCGCCGAGGAGCCGCCGCTCACCCCCGGCCAGGTGCACGCGGCCGTCGCCGCCGGGGACCTCGGCTCGCTCTTCGACATGGAACGTGCCGTGCCGAGTTCCACCGAGGCGACGATACGGCGGCTGGACGGGCTGCGGGCCAGCAAGAACCCGTACCACGTGTGCACCGGGCCCACCGTGTCGTTCCGCCGTGCGCTGTTCCACCGTGTCGGCGGTTTCGACCCCGAGGTGCGGCGGGGCCAGGACACCGAGTTCGCGTACCGCCTCGCCATGAGCGGCGCCGTCTTCGTCCCCGACCCCGAGGCGCGCGCCGTGCACCTCGGCCTGCCGGCTCAGCGCGTCGACGGCGACACGATCGTGCGCGTCGTCACCCCCTACCTGGCCCATCGTGTCCCCCTGCGCCGCGACCTGCGCAAGGAGCCCGGCCGCCGCTGGCTCGTGCCGTACGTCGAGGTCGTCCTCGACGCGACCCACGCCACCGAACCCCAGGTCCGCCAGGCCGTCACCGCCGCGCTCACCGGCACCCTCCCCGACGTGCGCGTCACCCTCGTGGCCCCCTGGCCGGGAGACTCCCGCCACCCCGTGCTCGGCGACCCGTCCCTGGAACTGCGCCTCATCCAGGAACACTTCCGCCACGACCCGTCGGTCCACCTCACCACGGCCCCCACCTCAGACCCGGCCCCCGTCCCCTACCGCTACACCGGCCCCGTGGACATCCCCCTGGCCAGGACCACCCTCCAGTCCATGATCAAGGTCGTCACCGAGACCCGAGCCGGCCTCCTGACCACCACCCACCCCGACGGCAGAACCTCCCGCCTCGAACGCACCGACGCCGTGAACCGCGCCAGAGCCCTCACCTCCGGCTCCCTGGACGAGACCATCGAGGAAACCCACGGCACCACCCACCACGCCGCCACCACCTTCTGGCCCCCCAAGAAACAACCCCAGCCGTCCACACCCCCCCAGCAGCACACCCCACCCCCCTCGTCCACCCCCAAGCCCCGCCGCTTCCGCCTCCCCCTCCGAGGCCGCTGACCACCCCCACCCGACTGCGGCACCACCCCCTCCCGCACCACCCCGTGCGCTTTTCGGCGCCGGCGCGGCCGGACGCGGTACGGCGAATCCGGCGCCACCGTACGGCGGCCGACCGGCCGCTACGGCAGCGGTTGCGCGTCCCCGGGACGGCGGGGAAGGCGTACGGAGATGCGCTTGATGACGGTACGGATGCGGCTGGACTTCAAGGCGCCGATCTCGCGGCGCAACGTGCCGACCTCGCGACGAAGGTCGACAGCCGACTTGCGCCACCTGGCCGACTCGTCCCGCCACTTGGCGATCTGGCCGCGTAGCCGCTCGGTCTCCTTGGTCAGCCTGGCGATCTCGGCCTCGGCCTCGAGACGCGACCGATAAGCCGCACGGCGACCCTTGATCGGCGCGGCGGACCCGGCCGGCACGAACCCCCAGGTCTCCCCGTCCATCCACAAACTCCCGAAGACGTCGTCCACGACATCGTCAAGATCACCGGACGTGATGATCGACGCTCGCGAGAAGGCGGCACACCGCTCCAGACGCGCCGTGACCAGCCCCTCAGGTGACTCGGCCAGCAGCACACTCACCAGCCCGTGACCGTCGTCCACAGCGAGATCGAGCAGCCGCGCCAGGGTGTCCTCCCCCGGCACCCACCCCGCCGGCAGGCACAACCGGAACGGCGCACCCCGCGACGCCGCCGACTCGACCAGCCGAACCCGTCCCTCATACGCGTAGTGCCCCCGCACGAGCACCAGATCGAGCGCCGGATCCTTCAACGGCGCACGCCGCTCAGCGGCGAGCCCCTCCCACGGTCCCACGACCAGCACCGACACATCAGGCACCGTCCCCGCGAGCACCGCGTCCACCGTGGCCCGCGTGTCCTCGTACCCGGCGGCCTCGACCACCACCTCCAGGTACGGCACCTTCCACTGCCGCGCCGGATGCCCCCGCAACCACCGGTACGCCGGCACCCGGTCGGCGACCGTCGCGTGACTCACCCGGTCGATCGGCTTCTTGTCCCGCATCCGCATGGAAGGACCGAGGTGATATCCGCGCGCCAGCGGCTCAGGCACGAACACCGCGCCGGCCTGCCCCAGCCGGTACCCCATCTCGGTGTCCTGCCCCAGCACGAGGTCCACGTCCATGGGCCCGGCCCGGTCGAGCAGCACCCGCCCCACCGACGTGGCCCCACCCACGTGCAGGCTGAAAGCCCTCCCGGCCGCCTCGGTGAGCCCGTTGGTGCGGTTCACCAGCTCGACCAGCCACTCATGCGGCTCGGCGGGCTCGAACAGCTCCGCGAGGTCCCCGGCCGACGCCACCACCTCAGGGGACGGAAACGCGGCGGTGGTGAACCGCAGATAGCCGGTCACCACCAGGTACGGCGCGGTGTGGTGCCACCGCATGTGCGCCTCGACCTCATGCCGATCGGGGATCACGTCGGCGTCCAGCCAGTGCACGACGTCCCCCGTGGACGCCGCGAGCCCCGCGTTGCGCGCGTCGGCCCGTCCCGGTGTGGCGCAGGTTATCAGCCGCGTCCCGGCAGGCCGGATCTCCGGCAGGCGCAGCGCCGGATCGCTGCCGTTGTCCACCACGACGACCTCGGTCAGCTCCGCCGGGTACGTCTGCGCGGCGAGCCCCGCGAGCACCAGATCGAGCGCCTCCTGGCCGTTGTAGGCGGGGATGACCACGCTGACCCGCGACGTGGGGGTGAAGCCGCCGAGCGCCGGCGGGTCGAGCACGGTGTAGTCGTTGCCACGGACCCGCGGCACGGCGGCGGCGTCACGTGCGGTCGAGCCGGAAGGCGCCACGGCACCGGAATCGCCGGACGAGCCGGCGAGAACGCGAGAGGTCATGAGGCTTCCAGGATCCGGCTCGGACGGAAGCCGCGCCACTGGTTGGTCGCGACCCGCAGGAAGTGCGCGAGGGGAAGGCGCCACGTGTGGTCCTCGGCGAGTGAGCGGCGCAGCACGTACCCGAGGCCCTGCGAACGGTAGATCCGCGCGCCGGCGGCGTGCGCGTTCTTGAGGAACGTGGAGTCCACCCCTCGGACGACCCCCTCGAACCCCCCGACGTCCTGGTACCGCTCGCGGGACACGAAGATCGTCCCCCCGGCCACGTGGTCGGAGAACACCTCGCTGGTGTAGTCGGTCCGCCGCACCGTCAGGTCCAGCGGCTCCAGGTAGAAGAACTCTGCCGCCGTCCCCACGATGTCGGCCCCGGAGTACTCGCGCGCCAGCGCCATGTCGGCGATGTGCTCGGGCGAGTACCAGTCGTCGTCGTCCCACTTGGCCAGATCGTCCCCAGAGGCGCGCGCGGTGACGTCCCGCAGCACTTCCCCGAACGGCGTCGCGGCGTCCGCCTCGACGACGGTCAGCGGCCGCGGGAAGCCCGCAAGCGCCGCTCGCACCTCAGGATGCGAGGCCGTCACCCCGTGCAGCCCCAGCAGCAGCTCGACGTCCACGTGCCGCTGCCGCGCGATCTGCTCCAGCGCGCCGGCCAGCAGATAGGACCGCTTGCTGCACATCACCACGCTCACCGAGCGCGCGACCGGCCGACGCGACGCGTGCCGCCGCAGCCGCACGCTGTGCTCCTCGCGCCGCAGATCACGCACCGACCGCACCGAGGGGTCCGCAAGGGAGGGACCCCACGACGTCAGCAGACCCGAGAGCTCGGCGTCCGCTTCCTTCACCCACGCCGGCACCTCGTCCGCGTACAGCGGCACCCCCGCCGCGGCGAGCCGGAGCATTGTGTCGAGCACGGTGTCGAGCACCGCGTGCCGGTCGGCGGGCCACCGCACCCGCAGACCTTCGTACGGCCGGAGCCGCACCACGTCCGCCGAGGTGAGCGGCGGTTCGACGACCTCACCGGCCACCACGGGCCGGCCGCCGTCGAAGGCGAGATCGGCCGGTGCCGCCGCCGGCGTCCGTACATAGCCGAGCGGTGCGGGGTCACCCTCTGCCAACGTCCAACCCTCCCGGAACCAGGGTCATGCCGGGACAGACCGTACACGTCCCGTACAGATCAGGGGGTCTCATCCCCTTCCACCCGCATGACGCTCGGCACGCCGCGCACGATGTCGAGCTCGCGCAGACCTTCGATGGTCGCCGTCAGCGCGGCGTCGGTGGCCCGGTGGGTGACGAGGACGAGCTGCGCGTCCTGGCCCCGGCCCTCCTGGCGCACGGTCTGGATGGAGACGTCCTGCTTGGCGAACATGTCGGCCACGCGGGCCAGCACACCGGGTTTGTCGTCCACGTCGAGGGAGACGTGGCAGCGGGTGACGGTCTCCCCCATGGGGTGGACCGGCAGGTCGGCGTACGTGGACTCCTGGGGGCCGTGCGTGCCGGCGATGCGGTTGCGCGCCACGGCGACGAGGTCGCCGAGGACGGCGGACGCCGTCGGCGCGCCGCCGGCCCCCTTGCCGTAGAACATGAGCTGGCCGCCGGACTCGGCCTCGACGAACACCGCGTTGTACGCCTCCCGCACCCCGGCCAGCGGGTGGCTGCGCGGGATCATCGCGGGGTGCACCCGCACGCCGACCGAGCGGCCGTCGTCCGAACGCGCGCAGATCGCCAGCAGCTTGATGACGTACCCCATGGCCTTGGCACTGGCGACGTCGGTGGCGGTGATCTCGGTGATGCCTTCGCGGTGCACATCGGCGGCGGTCACACGGCTGTGGAACGCCAGCCCGGCGAGGATCGCGGCCTTGGCGGCGGCGTCGAAGCCCTCGACGTCGGCCGTGGGGTCGGCCTCGGCGTACCCGAGGGCCTGGGCCTCCTCGAGCGCGTCGGTGAACGACGCGCCGGTGGAGTCCATCTTGTCGAGGATGTAGTTGGTGGTGCCGTTGACGATGCCGAGCACGCGGTGCACGCGGTCACCCGCCAGCGACTCGCGCAGCGGACGCAGCAGCGGGATGGCCCCCGCCACACTGGCCTCGTAGTACAGGTCGGTGCCGTGCCGCTTGGCCGCGCCGTGCACGGTGGCGCCGTCCTCGGCGAGCAGGGCCTTGTTGGCGGTGACCACCGACTTGCCGCCGCCGAGCGCCGACAGGATCAGGCCGCGCGCGGGCTCGATGCCGCCGATCACCTCGATCACGATGTCGACGTCGTCCCTGGTCACCAGGCCTTCGGCGTCGGTGGTGAGCAGCGCGGGGTCCACGTCGCCGTCGCGTTTGCGCGCGAGGCGCCGCACCGCCACCCCGGCGAGCTCCAGCGGCGCGCCGATGCGTGCGGCGAGGTCGTCGGCCTGCTCGTGCATCAGGCGCACGACCTGCGAGCCGACGACGCCGCAGCCGAGGAGCGCGACCCTCAGCGGCGCGTCGGGGTCACGGGTCTTCTCGTGCCGGCCGCGGCCGGTCGCGGGGGAGGTCTCGGCGGGTTTCACACTTGTCCCCTCAGCAGATCGTCCTCGGTCTCCCTGTGCATGATCACACGCGCCTTGCCGTCCCGGACCGCGACGACCGCCGGCTTCGGCAGGTAGTTGTAGTTGTGCGCCAGCGACCGGCAGTACGCGCCGGTGGCAGGGACGGCGAGCAGGTCACCCGGCGCGAGGTCGGCCGGCAGCCACACGTCGCGGACCACGATGTCACCGCTCTCGCAGTGCTTGCCGACGACCCGCGACAAGGCCGGTGGCGCGTCGCTGACCCGCGAGGCGAGCACGCAGGTGTAGTCGGCGCCGTACAGCGCGGTGCGCAGGTTGTCGCTCATGCCGCCGTCCACGCTGACGTACGAGCGGATGCCCTCGACGTCCTTGACCGTGCCGACCTCGTACACCGTGACGCCGCCGGGCCCTGAGATGGCGCGGCCCGGCTCCACGGTGAGACGAGGGACCGGCAGGCCCGCGTCGGTGCAGATGCGCGCCACGATCTGGCGCAGGGAGTCGGCGACGACCTTGATGTCCGGCGCGTCGTCACCCTCGACGTACGCGATGCCGTACCCGCCGCCGAGGTCGAGCTCCGGCAGCACGACGCCGTGCTCGTCCTTGATCTGGGTGAGCAGGACGGCGAGCCGGCGGGCCGCGACCTCGAAGCCGGCCGTGTCGAAGATCTGGGACCCGATGTGGGAGTGCAGGCCGACCAGTTCGAGCTGCGGCAGGGCCAGCACCCGGCGCACCGCCTCGGCCGCGGCGCCGCTGTTCAGCGACAGGCCGAACTTCTGGTCGTCGTGCGCGGTGGCGATGAACTCGTGGGTGTGGGCCTCGACGCCGGTGGTGATGCGCAGCTGCACCTTGGCCCGCACATCGAGCCGCTCGGCGATGTACCCGACCCTGGCGATCTCGTCGAACGAGTCCACCACGATGCGGCCGACCCCCGCACGCAGCGCGCGCTCAAGCTCGGCGTACGACTTGTTGTTGCCGTGCAGCGCGATGCGCTCGGCCGGGAACCCGACGCTCAGCGCGACGGCCAGCTCGCCGCCGCTGCACACGTCCAGTCCGAGCCCTTCCTGGTCGACCCAGCGGGCCACCTCTTTGCACAGGAAGGCCTTGCCGGCGTAGTAGACGTCGTCATCGGGGAACGCCGACCGGTAGTCACGGCACCGGGACCGGAAATCGTCCTCGTCCAGGACGTACAACGGCGTCCCGTACTCCCGCGCCAGATCCCTGACGTCCACCCCCGCGACCGTGACGGCCCCGTCCACCCGTGCGGACGTTCGCGGCCAAATAGCGGGAATGAGCACATTGAGATCGCTGGGAGCCTGAGGCGGCCTGTCTTCCGGCAGCACCTCGGCATGCCGGTCCCCGGCAGGATGGGCGAATCGACTCACCCGAACGAGGCTATCCGACCCCCTGATCCCCCCGCGCCCGATGACCACCCTGCGAGACGCCACCCCGGAAGATCTTCACGCCACGGATGACAGCGGCGTCCTCTTTGCCAATGAATGACCGTTTCATATCCTCTCCGGGGGCGTCACCCCCAATGCGGCCATACCTTCCCCCAGCACCCGCCGCACCGCCCGGGCCATCCCCACCCGCGCCACATGGACGACGGACGCCGCCTCGTCCCCCCGCGGCAGCGCGGAGGCACGCTCGAACGCGTCGTGGTAGGCCCCCGCCAGCCGCTCCAGGTACGCCGCCCCCACCTCACCCTTCTCCCGCCGGCTGAACACCTCCCCCAGCACGCGCAGGACCCGCCGGTCCGCCGCACCGTCCAGCGCATGGCCGGGGAACCCCTCCCCCACCCCGGTCCCGGCCCGCTCCACCCCGAGATCGCGGGCCCACCGCCCCACCGCTCCGGCCCGCACGTACGCGTACCGCACCACGAACCCGGGGTTGTCCCAGGTACGCGGATGGTCGGCCCACTCCGGGCCGCGCACGCCGCCCCCGAGGTCTCCCGGCGCGCACAGGACCTCCCGCACCAGATCCCCCGGCACCGCGACCTCGATCACCAGGAGCCCGTTCGCCCGCACCTCGGCCCCCGCGACCCCCTCCACCCGCGCGGCGTCCTCCGCCGAGCCCCGGCCCCCGGGCACCATGAACGCCGCCCTGCGCTCCCATGCCCCCAACGGCACCGGAACAGCCCCGAGCAATGCCGACAGGTCCCCCACAAGCACCCACGAAGCGTAGCCGGGTCCCGCGGATGATCGCCTCGGTCAGGGCCGGGTCAGCGCCATGGCGATGATCCGCGGAGCCACCATGGCCGCGCCCGAGGGGCTGAAGTGCACCTCGTCCTCACGAATCCGCTCGCCCCCGACCCGGTTCGGGCACGGCGGGCCGGCCGGGCAGACCTCGTGTCCCAGATCCATGATCGTGACATCCCCCAGGTGTCTTCCCGCCCATGTCGTGTACAAGCGGCGCAGGTGTTCCGTCGTCACGAACGGGCGGTCGCATCCCACAGGATCGAGGTTGAACTCCCCGCCGCAGGTGGAGTCGGCGGATCCTGTGGGGCTCCATGCCGGGAGCAGAAGCACAACGTGCGCGCCTCCGCGCACCAGGCGTCCGAGAGCGGCGTCCCAGTCCGAGAACCTCTGTTCTCGCCAGGCGGCGGAACCAGCACGAAGCGTACGGTCGCCCACGCGTACGTCGGTGCGGTCACGGACGCTGTGCCAGAGGATCACCCGAGGGTGGTAGCCGCTGACGAGTTCGTCCTGCAGTCGTGGGGTGCGTTCGGCGCAGACGGCCGCGCTGGAGAAGGGGTGGCCGGTCTCGTCGAGCAAAAGGGACGCTCCTATGCCGCAGCCCGGCCGAGCCGCGGAGACCAGGGTGTGACCGTGCTTCACGGACTCCTTCGCGAGGGCCTCCTGGAGACTCGCCGCGATCGAGTCACCCACCAGGCCGATGACCGGCAGCCGAGGATCCGCCCCGCGGGGCACGATGAGCCCTTCGCTCTGCTTGACGTAGCCGGGCTCGGGCTCGGCGTTCACCGTTGTGGCGAAGGCGGTCACGCAAAGGACCAGGACCGTCGCCCCCGCCAGGGTGAATGTCCGCCTGGCATCGAGCCGGTGACCCCTGACGACTCCACTCCTGATCGGCTTCTCGATGAGGTGGTAGGAGGCGATGCTCACCCCGAGCGCGATCGTGATTCGCGTGACAAGCAGCAGGGGGCCGGTCAGGCGTGTGCTCTCCGGCGTCAGAACGACGATCACCGGCCAGTGCCAGAGATACAGGCCGTAGGAGATCTCGCCGACAGCGACCGGCGCACGGCGGGACAGGAGCCATGCGGTGACTCCGGAGCCCGGACTGATCGTCAGGCCCGCCACCAGCGCGGCGGACGCCGCGCAGACCGCGACGGACCCCCCGTGGTAGTAGAAGGCCC
Source organism: Sphaerisporangium rubeum (assembly GCF_014207705.1). Classification (NCBI taxonomy): domain Bacteria; kingdom Bacillati; phylum Actinomycetota; class Actinomycetes; order Streptosporangiales; family Streptosporangiaceae; genus Sphaerisporangium; species Sphaerisporangium rubeum. The sequence continues at coordinate 1,956,402 of NZ_JACHIU010000001.1, read as the reverse complement.
CCCGGTCGTCGATCAGGAAGAAGCACGCGACCAGGGCCGCGGCACCCGCGAGCGCCATCGGTCGCGCGAACGCCGTATGCCGGCCGCCGGACGGTCGCAGGAGCAGCGCCACACCGGCACCGGTGAGCAGTTCATGAAGCCGGGTGAAGGTGCTGTAGTACGCGCGGGACGGGTCGGCCTCGTCGAAGAGCACGGCGAGGGACACCACCGACCCGATGAAGACGGCGCACGACGAGACGAGAACCAGCGCCTCGCCCCGCGCGGGGAATCGCCGGATCGCCAGGAACACCGCCATCACCATGATCGGGAAGACCAGGTAGAACTGTTCCTCGATGGCCAGCGACCACAGGTGCCGCAACGGAGAGGGGGCCTGGAACTCGCTGAAGTAGGACCGTCCCTCGATCACGAACTGCCAGTTCGTCACATAGAGGAGAGACGAGATCAAGTCGCGGCGCAAGGGCAGCTGCTGCTCGGCGGGCCGGGTGGCGGCGTACACGGAGACCACGGCGAGCAGTGTCAGCACCGCCGGCAGGAGCCGCCGGGCACGCCTTGACCAGAACCCCGTCAGGCTGATCCGGCCGGTGGCGTCCAGCTCTCTCAGCAGGAGCCGGGTGATGAGGAAGCCGGAAAGGACGAAGAAGACGTCGACCCCGAGAAAGCCGCCGGGTAGCCATGGCGCGCCGAGGTGGTAGACGAGCACCGCCGTGACGGCGAGCGCGCGCACCCCCTCAAGTGGCGCGATCCGCTCCGGCACAGCGGTGGTCGTGTCCCCCGGCACCCGCTGCTCCCTCCCTTCTCGGTGACGGGAAGATCGGCCGGCCCTCCCGCTCTCAGTCGGCGTGCGGACGCCAGCGCATGGCCGTACGGGAGGCGCTCAGGCCGCCGAGAAGCCCGGTGATCGCCGCGAAGGCGGCCGCGCTCACCGCCACGGCGAACAGGATGCCCCAGGAGAACGAGCCGCTCCGGGTCAGCGAGATGAAGAACTGTCCCTGCCAGAGGGCCACCAGCGTGCCCGCCGCCGCGACCAGCGCCAGCGGCAGCGACAGGTTCCACACGCCGAGCAGGACGAACACGCCACGACGGTCGGTCTGCACGGCCAGCGGCGCGAGGCCGGCACCGAAGATCAGGAACTCGGCCGCGGAGCTGATCATGACGGCCAGCAGCAGGACGGCGAGGCCCGCCGTGGCGAACAGGACCGTCCAGTTCCCGTAGCGGGCGGTGGTCTGCGCGCCGACCAGCCAGATCTGGCCGAGACGTTCCACCGAAGGGCGGTCCAGCGCCGCGTAGGCGGCCCTCTTCACCTGGCCCTGTCCCAGGGACGGGGCCCCGGCGAGCACCACCAGTCGCTGCGGCCGATCGCCAGGGGCGGCCACAGGAGCGGCGCGCACCTCCAGTGGACGGTCGTTGCCCGTCCAGCGGTTCAGTTCGTCCAGGCGAGCGTCACCCGTCGGGAAGGACAGAGGCGTGGAGGAGGCGGAGCAGGTGAGTTTCAGCTCACGGAGCACCGGACACGGCGCGCGGAGCACCTGCGGGCGCATCTCCGGCGGGAGTTCCTCGGTCCCGGGGCCGGACGAGGGCGACGCGTCCAGGGCCAGCACCTGGTACCCCGCGGGCAGCGCGCCGGTGAACGAACGCACCCGCCTGTCGGTGAGCGAGGGCGACCCCACGATCAGCACGCTGTCACCGACCCGCTCCTCGGCCGCCTGGGCCTCCATCCCCATCGAGCCCAGCCAGCTCGTCCATACCTGGACCTGCGTGATGAGCCCCATGCCTATGACGACGGCGACCGACAGCCTGACGATCACTCCGGGGCGGGCGGTGATCCAGCGGCCGGCCACGAGCGCGGCGGCCCACCCCCGCGCACGGCCGAGCCGGGCGAGCCGCGAGCCGAACAGGCGGATGAGGACGGCCACCACGGAGGGCACCGTGGCCCAGAGCAGCAACGAACCGGCCATGTAGAGGAAGAACCGGGTGAGGCCGGCCCAGTACGGGCTCGCCGCGACCAGGGCCAGCCCTCCGCCGCACACGGCGAGCCGCCAGCGGGGGATGGGGCGGGCGAACACGGTGGGACGGGTCGCCCTGCCGCTCCGGTCGACCCGGTGCAGCAGCAGGACGGCCCCCAGCACCAGGCCGAAGCACGCCACGGCCGCCGGGGCCACCGCCCAAGCCATCGACCGCATGTCCTCGGCCCCGAGGAGGTACCCGGTGATCGGGAGCCTGGTGTCGCCGATCATCACGACCGCGAACGCCAGTGCTCCCGCGGCCGTTCCGAGGGCGACGGGCAGCGCCGCCTCGCCCACGGTGAACAACGCCCGATGCCCCCAACCGGCGCCCAGCGCGGTCAGCAGCGCGTTGCGCCGGTCGCGGCCGGTCGAACCGGACCGGGCGGCGACCACGACGAGCGCGGCAGAGGGACCTCCGAGGACGACGAGCAGCACGGTGAGGAACTGGGCCAGGGGCGCCACGTCGAGGACCTCGCCGAGCGTCCCGGGGGTCTCGGTGCCGAAACCGGTGATCTTCACCCAGCGGCGCGTGTCCCACGGGTCGACGCGAGCCGGTCGGGCGTAGGCGAATCGCTCGTCGGCCGAGCCCAGCCCTTCGGGGGCGATGAGGCCCGCGTACCGCCCGTACCGCTCCTTTATCTGCTCCCCGGAGCCGAGCCTGAGCAACTCGGGGGACAAGAAGAACTCTCCGGGTTCCGGCCAGCGCGGGAGACCGGGCGGCGGTGGGGCGGACTCTTCCAGGGGTTCGACGAACTGCACCTCGTGCGGGAGGTTCCCGACGTTGTCGCCCTGTGTCAGCACCATGGCGACCGCTCCGGGTCCCTCGGTGAGACGAGGGTTGCGATGCGCGTTCCGGCCGTCGCGGCCGGCATAGACGCCGACCATGGCCAACGCCGCCATCACGGTCACGGTGACCATGCTCCCCGCGAGCAGCAACGCGAAGAAGCGCAACCGGTTGCCCGGGGCGCGCCGGCCCGCGGCCCGGCCCATGCGGAGGAGCTGCCGCGACAGCCGCCTCCCCTGGTGGCGGCGGCCTGGATGCACGTCTGTGCCGGGGGTCATGCGTGCGCCTCGGCGAGTTGTCCCATGTCGAGCCGCATGAGCCGGTCGGCCCGGTCGGCGACCGCGGGATCGTGGGTCACGACCACGAGCGCGCAGCCGCGCCGGGCCGGCAAGGAGAACAGCAGGTCGGCCACCGACTCGCGGGAGGTGCGGTCGAGCGATCCCGTCGGCTCGTCGGCCAGCAGCACCGCCGGCTCGGTGATCAACGCCCGCGCCACGGCGGTCCGCTGGCGTTCCCCGCCGGACAGAAGACCGGTCGAGGTGCCCTCCAAGGGGACGCCGAGCTCGCCGAGGAGGTCCTCGGCGGCGGCGAACGCGCGCCTGTGATCGCGCCCGGCGAGCATGGCGGCCAACGCCACGTTCTCGACGGGTGACAGCTCGGGGAGAAGCTCACCGAACTGGAACACCACGCCGAGATGGGTCCGGCGATGAGCCGCGAGTGCCCGCCCGCGCATGCGCGTGATGTCCTGCCCCGCGACCCGGATCGCCCCCTCGTCCGGCTTGACGAGACCGAGGACGCTCATCAGCAACGTGGTCTTGCCGCTTCCGCTCGGCCCTGTGACGGCGACCGAATTCCCCGGCTCCACGGTGAGGTCTATTCCGTCCAGAACGAGGCGTCCGCCCGCCGAGTGCCTTAATCCCTCGATCCGCAGGGCCGCGCGGTCCTCCGTGATCACAGCTTGCGTCCTCCATGCTCGTCATAGGAAATACGGTCTCCCCTTACCATGCCCCCGGCCGGCCGAAATTCGAGCTCACACGGCCGGCCGGAGTATGGTGTTCGTAAACCTACGACACGAATGCCGGTCTATTCGCGAATCGGGGAGACCTAGTTGTAGACCCAGCCGCTGAGCTCGTCCGGGCCGGTCCGCGTCACGCCGACACGGTGCCGGTTGATGTACGAGCCCGCGCCGGTCGTGACCACGGTTCCCGTGCCTCCCGTGTTGTTGACGTTCAGCTGACTGGAGCTGCCGGTGCGGAAGTAGTTTCCGTAAACGTCGTTGGCGCCGTTCTCGTTCCTGACGCTGAGCTTCGTCTCACTGCTGACGGTCCAGCCGGTGACTTTGCCACTGATGCTCGCCGTCGCCGCGAAGGCCCCGGTCACGGGGACCAGCGCGCTCGCCGCCAGCAGGCCGCCCAGGATTACAGCGATGGGGCGTGGGTTCATCGGGGATATCTCCTTTATCCGTGCATGGGCCGGAGAATTCTGTGGAAACTCCGGCGGGCCATGTCTGATAGGAGAGATCCTGACGTAGTCGTGTATGGATATCGCATGCTCAACGCATATCGAAAACCTCGGCCGATATCGTTCACCCGCGGCCTCCTTCAGGTGCGAAACGTCACGGTCCTGCGATTCGCGCTTCTTGCTGGGGTGTCACGCGGTGAACCGCTCCGCCGGGAAGTGGCCGAACCGGCGGACGGCCTCGTCGTCCCTCCGCAGGACCGCGGTGTGCAACTGGCGCAGGGCGGAGGAGACGTCAAGCCCGAGTTCGTCGCTCAACGTCCTCGTGGCCTGGTCCCAGGCACGGATCGCCCCCGCCACGTCGCCGCCGAGGTAGGACGCGCGGATCAGGTGCGCCCACGCCGCCTCCCTGAAAGGGGCGACCGCGAGGATCTCGCGGATGTCCGGGATCAGATCGGTCGTGCGGCCCATGGTGAGGCGTGCGCCTACGAGCCGTTCGCGGACGGTGATCCACAACTCGTCGAAGGTGTGGAAACGAGCCTTCAGATGAAGGGACGCGGTGCATCCCTGACCGATCGGGCCCTGCCACAGCGAGAGCGCACGCTCAAGGGTGGACTCTCCGGCGCGGAGTGAGCCGGAGCGCATTTCGGCCAGGCCCAGAGCGGCAAGCCGCCTGAAGGAGGCCGTGTCGACCTCATGGGTTTCGGCCAGCAACCGGTAACCACCACCTCCTCCGCGCAGTGTCGTCAGTCGCTCGCGTAAACCCACGAGACCCAGCTGGGTGCGTAATCGTGCTATGTACAGGCGAAGATTCGTCCGCGCCGACTCCGGAGGGTCGTCCCAAAGAGACGTCAGAAGATTGTCACCGGCGACCGAGCGCCCCTCCTCCAGCAGAAGGGCCGCGAGCACTCCCCGGACCGGTGCCGACTCGATCGTGATCGAGACGCCCTCGACTTCGACCTGGACGTGTCCCGACAAACGAAAAATCATTGATGGCCTTTTCTCTGCAGCCGGTCACCACCGTTCACATGGTGTACGCGTACGGATATCAGGCAGGCCGCCCAGCAGGCAGCCCGGATCGGAGCACATAGGGCCCTCGCCATCAACTCGGGTTTGTTGATGAGATTGACTCGACTATATGGAGGGCCACGACGCGCCGTCAACAACATAATAGACGGCCCGGCGAGCACGTGCCATTATTGAGCAAATTCGCCGATGATGCCCGCGGATTATCAATTCCTGGAACTTCTCGCGATCGAAATTCCTCATGCCACACAATCGACGCGAACAAATATGTCCGGCGCGCTGGACACGCACATCGCCGGCCGACCGGAGGCGACTGACGCCCGCCGCCGACGTGCCCTGGTGGCGGGCCGTGCAGGCCCCCACCAGTGATCGTCTCTAGCGGTTCAGGAGCTTGGCCTCGACGGCCGGGTCCAGGCCGACGGTGGGGCGGTCGGGACGTCGGGGGGCCTGACCGCCGATGGACTTCAGCCAGGTCCAGGTGTCCTCGATGGTCTCGGTCACCGGACGGCAGCGAAGGCCGGAGGCGAGGACCTTGGAGACGTCGGACCGGTGGAGGGAGTCGTGGTCCTCGCCCGGGGGGACCCAGATGGGGAGGTCGGTCCAGGGCTGGACGCCTGCGGCGAGGATGGGCTCGGGGGGAGTCCAGCGGAGTTCGGCGTCGGAGCCGGTGACGCGGACGCACTCCTGGAGGATCTGAGCCATGGTGGCGTGCTCGGGAGGACTGACCATGTCGTAGGGGCCGCCGAGGCCGCGTTCGGCGGCGTCGAGGCTCCACTCGGCGAGGTCGCGCGCGTCGATGAACTGGATGCCGAGGTTCTCCGGGCCCGGAGCGAGGACGGGGCCGCCTTTGGCGATGCGGGTGAGCCACCAGGGGAGCCGGCCGATGTTCTCGTACGGCCCGAGGATCAGACCCGCACGGACGAACACCGCGCGGTCCCCGAAGACCTCCTCCGCGGCCAGCTCGCCACCACGCTTGGCGCGCGCGTAATCCTCGTACTCCTCATCGTCGGACGACGCCTCCACCACCGGCGCGTCCTCGTTGGCTCCTCGCGGCGTCGGCCAGGCGTACGCCGACCGGCTCGACACGTACACGTACGAGGACGCTCGTCCCTCAAGGGCCCGCGCCGAGTCCCGCACCGCCGACGGAGCCCAGGACCACGTGTCCACCACGAAGTCCCACTCACCTCCGGCGAGCCCGTCGAGCCCTCCCGGCGCCGTCCGATCCCCGACGACCCTGGTGACCCCCTCCGGCACGGCCTTGTTCCCCCGATTGAGAACCGTCACCTCCCACCCTCTCCCGACCGCCGCCTCCACGACCGACCGCCCGACGAACTCCGTCCCACCCAGCACCAGAAGTCTCATGACCCCACCCTGCCCCCACCCCGTCCCGGCCCGTAACCACCGCAAGCCGAGAGCGGAATCGCCGAGAGCGTAGAACGCACCGGTCAGACCGCCTCGCCGTCCTTGAGCCCGGCGACGAACGCGGCCCACCCATCGCAACCGACCGCGATGACCGGACCACCGGGGTTCTTGCTGTCCCGCAGTGCCCTTGTGCCGCCGGCGAGGTATGCGACCTCTACGCAGTCCTGATTCGCGCTGGCGGAGCTCTTCCGCCAGACCGGCCGGGGGGAATCGGTACCGGACATCAAGGGTCTCCTTTAGAGATCGCCATAACTATGCGCCAGTTCCGCGATGAGGCGACCTGATTCATCCGGGTCAAGCGCCTTGGCGCGAAGATGGTCGAATGCCAACGTATACCGATATACGTCGACTTCCTTCTCCACGTACAGACTCCCGGTGAGATTGTCGAGGTATACGACGTCCGTATCGGCCTGATCCGGGAACTCCATGATCGAGAACGCTCCGGACGTCGCCGAGTGCGCTCCAGCTGTGAAAGGCAGCACCTGAATGGTCACGTTCGGCGCTTCGGCAGCAGCGAGGATGTGCTTGAGCTGCGCGTTCATCACCGCAGGATTACCCACGACACGGCGCAAAGCTGCCTCGTCGAGTATGACCCACAGCTTCAACGGCACGGTTCGGGACAACAATTCTCGCCGCGTCATCCTGACCTTGATCCGCCGCTCCACCTCTCCCGGAGGACTGATGACCAAGGTGTTTCGGATGACCGAACGTGCGTAATCCTCGACCTGCAGCAACCCGGGAACGATGTCCGCAGCGAAGCTCCGTATCGCCGACGCCTCCGCCTCAAGACCGATGTACGTCGCGTAGTCCGCAGGCAGATCTCCGAACGCCTGCCACCACCCTTTCTTTTGCGCGTCTCGCGCAAGTTCCATGACTTCGTCGAACTGCATAGGACTCACCTCGTAGAGCCCCACGATCCGGCCGACATCCTGCGGAGTGACCCCCACTTTGCAGGTCTCGATGCGCGAAACCTTCGATATCGACCACCCGAGTCGCGCAGCGACCTGATCCAGGGTGAGATCAGCTTGTTCGCGCATCCGCCGCAACTCCGAAGCCAATCTCCGCCGCCGGACGGTCGGGCTACCCGTCGTCTGCATCTAGTGATCCCTCTCCACCACTCGGTCATGTCTGACTCGGACGACATGAAGGACATATGCCGTGCAATTTGTTGATGCGGTTGCACCGCACTATCCCTAAGCGTAATGCTACGAGCACGCTCAGTACACAGAAGTGATCTGATCGAGTCCTTGCAAGTTGCAGCTCATACCAAAGGAGCCCCGATGACCTTGCCGTCTGACGGAGTGCGTGCCGCAGTGCTGGAGATCCCACACGACGCGGCGGCCATCAGCGGAGCCCGCGACCAGGTGAAGGAGGTGCTGCGTGCCTGGCAGATCACGGAGTTGACTGACGATGTCCTACTGGTCGTCGGCGAATTGCTCGGGAACGCCGTCCGCCACGGCGCGCCTCCTATCCGGGTATCGCTGTGGGGGACGCCGCGGGACTTCTGCGTCCGCGTCACCGACCAGGGAGCGGAGATGCCTCGGCTCCTCCACCTGGACACCGAGGCGGTGCACCGCCGGGGCCTCGCCATCGTCGCGGCGCTCGCCGACGAGTACGGAGTCAACCCCCTTCCCGGCGGGACGGGTAAGACCGTCTGGGCCAAGTGGAAGCGGATCTCCGTCACTGCGCTGCACGCCGGGAAGCCGTGAGCGGACGGCCGGGGTGGGTCAGGCGTCTACGCGGGTGCAGCCGGGGCCAGGACGTTCGGCGGTGGCGATCAGGTCGTCGAGGCGTGCGCGTGCGGTGAGGAGGTCGGTGATCTGGCGGTTGATGCGGGTGCGTTCGGCGGTCAGGCCTTTCAGGAGGGCCGGGGTGATCTTTCCTGAGTCGATGCAGGGGAGGATCTGGCGGATGGTTCTGCTGGCGAGGCCGGCGGCGTAGAGCTGCTGGATGAGGTGGACCCTGGGGACCACGGGAGCATCGTACTGGCGCTGGCCGCCGGGGGTGCGGGTGGAGGTGATGAGGGACTGTTCCTCGTAGTAGCGCAGGGAGCGGACGCTCACTCCGGACTTCTCAGCCACCTCGCCGATGCGCATGTGAGGGAACCTCCGGGACAGGACTTGCAGCTGACGTCAGTGTCAGGTTCTAGCGTAGCCGAGGCAGGTCAGCCGAGACGGGTACGGAGGTTCCCTTATGAAGATCGCCAACTCGGTCGCGTTCGTCACCGGCGCCAACAGGGGTATCGGTCGGCATATCGCCGCGCAGCTCGTGGAGCGCGGAGCGGCCAAGGTGTACGCGGCGGCGCGGGTGCCTGAGCGGGTCGACATCGACGGGGTGGAGGCGGTGCGGGTCGACGTCACCGATCCGGAGTCGGTCGCGGCGGCGGCTGCGACAGCGGGGGACGTGACGTTGCTGGTCAACAACGCGGGGGTGCTGACCGGGGCCAATCTGGTGACGGGGGACATGGACCAGATCAGGCTGGAGATGGACACGCACTTCTACGGGACGCTCAGCGTGGTGCGGGCCTTCGCGCCGGTGCTGAAGGCCAACAGGCCCGGTGCGATCGTGAACATCCTTTCCGCGCTCTCGTGGTTCTCCTATGACGGCGCCAACGCGTACGCCGCGGCCAAGGCGGCGGCGTGGAGTCTGACGAACGGGGTCAGGCTGGAGCTCGCGGGACAGGGGACGCAGGTGACCGGGGTGCATCTCGGGGTCGCGGACACCGACATGAGCAGGGGTCAGGAGGGGGAGAAGATGGATCCGGCTCTGGTCGCGCGGGCCGCGCTCGACGGGGTCGAGGCGGGGAGTCTCGAAGTCGTCGCCGACGACTGGAGCGCCATGATCAAGGCGACGCTCGCGGACGACCCGGCCCGGTTCTATGGACCGGCGCTGAGATGAGGGTGAGCCGTGGACCGGCCGGACCACGGCCTCACCCTGAGGGCCGGTTTCCGGCCCTCAGGGTGAAGGGGCTCGGTCCGGCGGTCAGATGAGGGCCAGGGGCTCTGCTGGGAGGTGGCCGAGGAGTTCGGCGGAGGTGAGGAGGGTGGGGGTGGTGGGGCGGTGCTGGATGTAGGAGTAGGGGTCGGTGGAGTAGACGCGGATGCCGTCGGTGCGGCATTGGCGCATCAGGGGGGTGTCCCAGTCTTCTGAGAGGTCGGGGATGCCGAGGGACTGGAGGGTCTGGCGGCGGGCCAGGATGGTGGCGCCGGTCACTTCGGGGAGATGGCGGTGGGACGCGGCGGGCTGGCGGAGGAGGGTCGCGCCGGTTTCCTTGATGTGGAGGTAGTAGGACGCTTTGCCGATTATCTCGGCGTCGACGGTGGTGCTGTGGCGGAGCAGGTCGGACAGGTAGTGCTCGCCGTAGGTGTCGCGGGGGTCGAGGACGGCCACCAGGTCGCCGTCGGCGAGGCGGAGGGCTCGGTCGAGGGCCGCGCCTCGGGTGGGGGGTGCGGCGTGTGCGCCGGTTCTGGTGGTTTCGCGGACCACGAGGTCGCCGTGGTGGACGGTGCGCAGGGCCTTGTCCACCACGGAGGCGTCGAGGCCGTCGGCCACGGCGACGAGCTGGCCGGGGGACAGGTGCTGGGTTTTGAGGGTCCTGAGCAGTGCGTCCAGGTCGGGCTGGCCGGAGATGGCGACGATGGCGGTGAGGGACGCGGTGGCGCGGACGGAGGGAACGCCGATCCAGTCGAGGATGGGGTCGAGCAGGGGGGTGACGGGGACGGCGTCGCGCCAGGCGCGGTGGCCGGCCGCGGCGGCGTCCGGGGGGACGGTGAACGTGGGGTCGTCCGGGGGGACGGGGGCCGGGACCACGGTGATGGGGGTGGCGCAGGCGGCGACCTCGAGGAGGGTGCGGGGGTCGGCGTCGGGGGCGGCGACGGCGAGGGACACCGAGCGGTAGGCGGTGAGGATGTCGTCGTAGGTGGCCTTGCCGGTGATCAAAGGCTGCCGGCCGGGGCCCGGGTCGCCTTGGACGGGGGTGCCGAGGAGGCCGACGCCGGAGCGGTCGCCGGCGGCGGCGACGGGGTTGTGGACACGCGGTTGCACGGCGTGCGGGAGGACGGCCACGCGGTCGTGGCGCAGGGCCGCGCGCCATTCGCGTGCGCGGGGCTCCGAGGTGACGAGGACGTGGTCGAAGTACGACGCCATGGGGACGGCGGCGGACACCGGGCCGCCGGAGTGCCAGAAGACGGTGCGGATGCCTCGGCGGCCGCACTCCTCGATCAGGTCGCGCAGGCCGCGTTCACGGCCGGCGAGTTCCGCAAGCCATCGGCCGCCGTTGCCTTGCAGGGGTCCGGCCTGGACGGACTCCACGAACAGCAGGTGGGGACGGTGTTCGTCCAGCATCGTGCGCCAGTTGTCCGGTCCGAAGTTCGTGACCTGCCGCCACTCGTAGCGGAACAGGGCCTCAGAACGCCGGTCCACGATGGCGGCCACGGTGAGGTACGGCCGGGCCAGCGGGCCCTTCGGCACGACGAAGCCTTCAGCGAGCGGCGTGGACAGCGCGGGACCGGTGGTGGCGGGCTCGGCGGGGGCCACCGGCTCGGGTTCGACGGCGGGTGGCGCGGGGTCGAAGTCGGAGCGTCGCGGCGCGGACGGTTTGCGGGCCGGCGCGCGCAGGGTGCGGGCCACCTCGGTGGGGTTCTTGGTGTGGATGGCGTCGCCGAGCTTGGACCACTTGCTGCCCTGCACCGAGTCGAGCTTCCACTGCGCGACGGCCGTCTGGTACCGCTGCTCGGCGAGTTGCTTGGCGAGTCGCGCGACCTGCTTCTCGACGGTGCGCAGCCGCGCCTCGGCCTCCTTGGCGCGGGTGACGGCCTCGGCCTCCGACTCGGCGGCTCTGGCGAGCCGTTCCTGGTAGTCGGCCAGCAGACGGGTCAGTTCCGCCGCTACCGAGGCCGCGGCGACCGCCGCGCGGAGCGCCTCGCGCGTGCTTTCCAGCTCTTCCATGCCTTCACCATGTACCGCCACGTCGAGCAAGAATAATCCCAGATCCCTGCTGACCACCTCGAACCATCACAAGTCCGTACACTCGGCTGGTGTCCGCCGAGGGGAGACGACCAGTGCGCCAGGGGAAATGGCCGCGGTACGCGGCACGTCCGTACGTCTGCGGCGCGATCGGCGCCTACGATCCCGCACGCCTCGACCGGTTGCGTGCCGCGGGCCCCGAGGTGCGTGCGGCGTACCGCACGGCGGACGCCGCGCTCTACGCCTCGGCGGCGCTGCGGCCGTACGCGGGGACGGCGCCGCGCCGCGAGAGCGGCTCTCCAGGCTTCGACGGCCCGGTGCACGGCGCACCTGGCGGTCCCGGTCATGGCGGCTCCGCGCATGGTTCACCCGGCGGTGACGGCGGCTCGGTGAACGGCTCGCCTCAGGCCGGGGTGCCGGGGTCGCCGGTGGCGTTCGCCTGGGCCGAGCGGGAACCTGACGCGGCGGGGCCGTGGCACGAGGTCGGCGAGCGGTGGGAGACCCCGGGGCTGATCGACCAAGGAGACGCGGTGGTGCTGCACACCGGCGCGTTCGGGTTGATCGACCTCTACTACCTGGCCGAGGGGGACGCGGTCTACTTCGCGGGGGCCATCGAGCCGCTGCTGGCGCTCGCGCCGCGGCCGTACGAGGTGGACTGGGACGCCTGGGCCGCGATTCTCAAGCTCACCTATCCCCTGCTGGACGCCACGCCGTACCGCGCGGTGCGGCGGCTGCCGGGCTCGGCGGCGCTGGTCTGGTCGCGGACGGAGCGGCGGGTCACCACCGACAAGCGCGCGCCGCGCTGGGTGCGCGACGAGCCGTTCGACCGCGGGATCACCGGCGCCGACATGGTGTCCCTGCTGCACGAGGCGCTGAAGCCGTTCGACGACCGGCCGCTGCTCGTGCCGGTGAGCGGCGGGTACGACTCGCGGCTGCTCGCCTCGGTGGCGGTGGCGCGGCGCATGGACGTCGAGTCGTGGACGACGAGCCCGGACGACGGGCTGGACAACGACCTGGACTTCGCGCGCTACATCACCCGCGAGCTCGGGCTCCGGCACCGGATCGTGCCGCAGGACGCGGCCGCGTACCCCGACGAGGCCCGGTGGGCCGCGCGCCGCCTTGAGTACCTGACCAGCCATCACGCCTGGTACTCCCCGTTCGCGCGCGAGGTGCACCAGGCGGGCCGCGCCGTGGTGGACGGGCTGGCCGGCGGGCCGCTGATGAAGAACTTCCTGATCACCGCGGACGCCGTCGGCGCCGGCACCACGCAGGGCCGAAAGGTAGCGCTACTGTCGGCGCTCGCGCTCGGCGAGCCGCACCTGCCGCCTCTGTCGGACGCGGCGGCGGCCTTCGTGGACGACCGCGTGACCGAGGCGTTCACGCAGGCCACCTCCATGCTGCGCGGCCACCGCGCCGAGTTGCCGCTGAGCGTGCTGCACACGCGTACGGCCCGTGGCATCGCGCGGTCCCCGGTGAACCTGGTCGGCCCCGAGGCGACCCCGGTGTTCCCTTTCCTGCATCCGGAGTTCTTCGACGCGGCGCTGTCGGTGCCGGTGGAGCGCAAGGAGGGTGGCCGCTTCTACCGCGAGATCCTGCGCGCCGCCGATCCGAGGGTCGCGGCGCTGCCGTCCACCAACGGGGCTCTGCCGCACCGGCGGGTGCCGCTGCGGTCCGGCGGGCCGGTGGCGCGCGAGTGGAACCACCGCATGCTGGTCGCGGCGGCGCGGGTGCCGGGGCTGTTGTCGGACCCGATGCGCGAGGTCGTGACGGAGGGACCCGACGCGCTGGCGGCTTTCGGGTCATGGAACGATAGGTTTTGGCTCCGCGGGCTGGTGGTTTTCGGTTCCTGGCTGACCGATTATGCGGACGTCCTTGGCGATCTCACCCCACCGTGGGTCGAGGCCGGATGAACCACCACGATTCACCCTCGAATCCGTGGCTTGAACAGGTAAGACACGCTCAGTGCCGGGGGCATTACGCAGGCATTCGAGGGAGTGCGCTCGATTACGTGGAAACCACGCCGAGTGACCCTGATTGATCGCATGCGAAGGTCCCTAATCGCCTGCTAGCGTTCCGCGAAACAGCGCCGTAATACGCGGGCACCGGCACATCCACCGGTAACGGCGGCGGGCGGGAGCCTCAGGGATGAGGGCACCGGCGGCGCGAGCCCATGACGTACCGCCCTACCCCCTTGTGAGCGATACCTATGAGTGCTTCCCCCTGCCCGGAAAACGTCTCCGAGGACTTCGTTTCCAGCGACCCCGAGTGGTACAAGCGTGCCGTCTTCTACGAGGTGCTGGTCCGAGGCTTCCGGGACTCCAACGGCGACGGAACCGGTGACCTGCGCGGACTCATCGAGAAGCTGGACTATCTGCAGTGGCTCGGCGTCGACTGCCTGTGGCTGCTGCCGCTGTACGAGAGCCCGCTGAAGGACGGCGGGTACGACATCTCGGACTACATGAAGATCCTCCAGGAGTTCGGCAACCTCGCCGACTTCGTGGAGCTGATCGAGCAGGCCCACAAGCGGGGCCTGCGCATCATCACCGACCTGGTGATGAACCACACCAGCGACCGCCACCCGTGGTTCGAGGCCTCCCGGCACGACCCGACCGGCCCGTACGGCGACTTCTACGTGTGGGCCGACGACCCGCACGGCTACCCGGCCGCGCCGATCATCTTCGTCGGCGCCGAGGAGTCCAACTGGACGTACGACCCGGTGCGCGGCCAGTACTACTGGCACCGGTTCTTCCACCACCAGCCGGATCTCAACTACGACAACCCGGCCGTGCAGGACGCCATGCTGGAGGTGCTGCGCTTCTGGCTGGACCTCGGCATCGACGGTTTCCGGCTGGACGCCGTGCCGTACCTGTTCGAGCGCGAAGGCACCGCCTGCTCCGGTCTGCCCGAGACGCACGCCTACCTCAAGCGCGTGCGGGCCGAGGTGGACCGGCTCTACCCCGACCGTGTGCTGCTCGCGGAGGCGAACGGCTGGCCCGAGGACGTCACCGAGTACTTCGGCGACCCGACGACCGGCGGCGACGAGTGCCACATGGCGTTCCACTTCCCGCTGATGCCGCGCATGTTCATGGCCGTGCGCCGCGAGTCACGGGTCCCCATCTCGGAGATCATGTCCCTGACCCCCAAGATCCCCGAGAAGGCGCAGTGGGGCATCTTCCTGCGCAACCACGACGAGCTCACCCTGGAGACCGTCACCGAGGAAGAGCGCGACTACATGCACGCCGAGTACGCCAAGGACCCGCGCATGCGGGCCTACCTCGGCATCCGGCGCCGCCTCGCGCCGCTGCTGGAGAACGACCGCGACCAGATCGAGCTGTTCACCGCGCTGCTGCTGTCCATGCCGGGTTCGCCGGTCATGTACTACGGCGACGAGATCGGCATGGGGGACAACATCTGGCTGGAGGACCGCGACTCGGTGCGCACCCCCATGCAGTGGACCCCGGACCGCAACGCCGGCTTCTCCAGCGCCGACCCCGGCCGCCTGTACCTCCCCGCCGTGATGGACCCCATCTACGGCTTCCAGTCCGTCAACGTCGAGGCGCAGACCAAGAACAGCTCGTCGCTGCTCCACTTCACCCGCAACATGCTGGCCGTACGCCGCCGCCACCCCGTCTTCGGCACCGGCGCCTACACCGAGCTGTGGTCCCCCAACCACCACGTGCTCGCGTTCCTCCGAGAGGAAGGCGACGACACCATGCTGTGCGTCAACAACCTCTCCCGCCACCCCCAGCCCGTGGAACTCGACCTCCGCCGCTTCACCGGCATGGTCCCCGTGGAATGCCGAGGCGAAGTCCCCTTCCCCGCCATAGGCGACCTCCCCTACCTCCTCACCCTCCCCGGCCACGGCTTCTACTGGTTCTCCCTGACCAACCGCTGACCACCATCCGCCGACCACCAATCACCGGCCACCCGGCCGCCGGCCGCACCACCCGGGCCGCACCACTCTCCCCGCCGCCACCGGCGCTGCTCCTCGGCGCCGACGCGGCGGGACGTGGTGCGGCGAAACCGGCGCCACCGCACGGCGGCCGGCCGGTCTCACCTAGGAGTGACAGGAACCCTGGCCCGGCCCGCGCGCCGGGCCGGGATCAAGGCGACGAGCAGGGATGCGCCGACCGCCGTCCCCATGGCGAGCAGCAGGGTCGCCGGGCCAGGCGCACGGCCGATACCCGCACCCATGCCGCTCGCGGCGCCTTGCAGGTCGATCAGTCCGGCCGACACGAGCGCACCGGCACCGGCGCCGACGGCCACGCCGAGCACGACCAGCAACCCCGTACCCGTGACCAGAGTCGCGGTGACCTGCCGTGGCGTGAGACCCATCGCCTTGAGCACAGCGAGGTCCTGTGCGTGGTCGCGCAACCCGAGCGCGCTCGCGGTCAGCAGGTTGGCGAGCCCGATCAGCGCGAGCACCACGACCAGTCCCACGATGATCACCCGGATCACCGCGAGCCGATCGGCGGGATTGACCACCTGCGAAGCCTCCAGCCCTTCCCCCTGCAACCGCGACCGCACCACAGAAGGATCGGCCCCTTCCCGCAGCACCAGCCCGTAGTACTGCGGCGGCAACGCGTCCTTGGGCGCCAGCGAGTCCAGCGGCACCGACAGCACCTCACCGTCCTGCTCGGGTTCAAGCACCCGGCCCACGATCCGCACGATCAACGGCGTGCCGCCGATGGTGAGCCGCACCCGGTCCCCCACCTGCACATGCAGCAGGTCGAGCAACCCCTGGCCGGCGACCGCCTCCCCCCGGTCCCGGAACAGCCGCCCCTCCACCACCGTGAACGGGTACGGATCCCCCACCGTCCCAAGGGCCCGGGCCCGCACCGTCCGCGTCTGCCCCGGCACCAGCGCGTCCACCTCGGTCCCCGGGAAGGCCGCCACGACATCGGGATCGGCCAGAGCCACCCGCTGCGCCTCCTCGGACGTCAGGCTCGCCGGCCGCACGATCACCGAAGCGGCCTGCCCCACCTGCTCGGGATGACCACGGAAGTCGTCGAGCGTGGCCCAGTACCCCAGTCCGATAGTGATCATCATCATCGGGATGGCCAGCCCGAACGCCGTGAAGAAGGCAGGCACCCGCCGCGTGAAGGCGTCCCGAGCACCAAGGACCAGCGCAGGCGGCAACCGCACCACGAACGCGAGCCGCGCCACCCGCGACAGGTGGCCGCTCGGCGGCGCGTGCACGGCAGGCAGCGGCGGCGTACGTCCACCGCGCCAGGCCGGCAGCCACACCGCGACCAGCACGACGGCGGCCGTGCCGAACGCGATGCCGAGCAGCGGCAGTGAGGACAGCGGCACCACCACGGTCTCCGCGAGCGCGTACACCGTGAGCAGCCGGCCGCACAGCACCCCGAGCACGATGCCGGCGACCCCGAGCGCGCCGTGCTCGATGACGAGCATGCGCACGACCTGCCGCCGGGTGAACCCCAGCGACTTGAGCGTGGCGATGTCTCGCCGCTGGGTCAGCACCCGGCCGCCGGTCGCGTTGGCGAGCGCGAGCACGGCGGCGACCAGCCCGGCCGCGCCGAACAGCGCGAGCAGCACGCCGAGCAGCCGGTTGTCCAGCTCCATCGACTGCTCGACCTCGCGCCAGGTGGACACCCGCTGCACCTGGCCGCCGAGCGTCGTGATGGCGCGCTGCACGACCAGCGACGTGGCGTCCTGGTCGGCGAGCCGCAGCCCGGTGACCGACTCGCTGCGGCCGAGTTTCGGC
Organism: Sphaerisporangium rubeum; assembly: GCF_014207705.1. Classification (NCBI taxonomy): domain Bacteria; kingdom Bacillati; phylum Actinomycetota; class Actinomycetes; order Streptosporangiales; family Streptosporangiaceae; genus Sphaerisporangium; species Sphaerisporangium rubeum. The sequence continues at coordinate 1,939,016 of NZ_JACHIU010000001.1, read as the reverse complement.
TCGACCTGGTCGAGCGTGCCGGCGAGCGTCCAGGCCAGGCCCGGCGTCCACTCGGGGTAGAAGCCCTGGTCACCGCTCTCGGCCAGCCCGGCGACGGTGAGCGCGTGGGTGGCGCCGTTGAGCCCGATGACGGTGAAGCGGTCACCGGCGCGCAGGCCGAGCGCGCGCGCGTAGGAGCGCTCGACCACCACGCCGGACGGCGCGCGCGGGTCGAGCCAGGAGCCTTCGCGCACCAGGGGACGGCCGACGGCGGGAAGCGTGGCGGACGACTCGCGCAGCGTCACCGGGGTCTTCTTGCCTCCCTGCACGAGGGTGGCGGGAGCGCTGCGGTACGGCCCGGCGATCTCGGTGACGCCGTCGAGGCCGCGCAGCACGGCGGGGTCGGGTGCGTCCCTGGTGTGGATCCAGACGTGCGCGCCGTTGCCGCGCGTGAACAGCCCGCGCCAGGGGTTGGTGCCGTCCTCCAGGAGAGTGGCGGCGGTGATGAGGGCCGCGACGATGCCGGCGACGGCGAGCACGGTGAGCAATGCCTGCGCGCGTCGCGCGCGCAGGTCGGCCCGCAGCCAGCGCACCTCGGCGGCGTTCACCGCCTCAGCCCCGCAGCTCGACCACGTCGCCGGGGCCGCCTTTGGTGCGGCGGCGCGGCAGGCCGATGGCGCCGTCGTCCACGATCTGGCCGTCGAGCAGGGTGACCACGCGGTCGGCGAGCCCGGCGACCCGCGCGTCGTGGGTGACGAGCACGATGGTCTGGCCCTGCCGGTGCACCTCGCCGAGCAGGCGTAGCACGTCACGCGTGTTGCGGCTGTCGAGGTTGCCGGTCGGCTCGTCGGCGAGCAGCACGCGGGGGTGGTTGGACAGCGCGCGGGCCAGTGCAACGCGCTGCTGCTCGCCACCGGACAGCCGCGAGGGTGCGACGTCGGCCTTGCCGGTGAGGCCGAGCTCGCCGAGCAGGTACTCGCGGCGCTCGCGCGCGTGCTTGGCGGTGGATCCGCCGAGCAGGGCCGGCAGCTCGACGTTGTCGGCGACGGTCATGTTGTCGACGAGGTTGAAGAACTGGAACACGAAGCCGATGTTGCGGCGGCGCAGCAGGGCCCAGCCGCTCTCCGACAGTGTGTCGGCGCGGGTGCCCTCGATCCAGATCTCGCCGCTGGTGCGGGTGTCGAGGCCGCCGAGCATGTGGACGAGTGTGGACTTCCCCGACCCCGACGGCCCCATGATCGCGACGAACTCGCCGGCCTCCACGGTGAGGTCGACCCCGCGGACGGCCGGCACGGGAAGCCCACCGGTCTGGTAGATCTTCACGAGGTTGACCGCGCGCACCGCAGGCGCCGCCGCGCTCATCGCGCGTCTCCCCCGACGCGCGTGTGAGCCGCCGCGCGCACCTGCCGTGCGCGTGCCGCACACGTCCGCGGTACGGCCACCGCGCGCGCCTGCCGTACGGCCACCGCGCGCCACGCGGTCCTGCTCTCGGCTCGCACGCCGCTCCCTCCCGCGCCGGCTCCCCGGCGCGTCTTTCTCAGGCGAGCTCCTCCTGGCAACGCTGCAACCAGTCGAGGTCGGCCTGCAGGTGCAGCATCGCACCTTCGATGAGGAGCTGCGCCGCGCGGTTCTCCTCGCCGGTGTTCTCGGCGAGTTCTACCAGATCTCGCATGAGGCCGAGGTAGTGACGGCGCTGCCTGTTGATGAGCGCCATGCGGTCGGCGATGCCGGTCATGGGGGCCAGGACGAGCTTCATGAAGAACTCGTCGCGCACCCGGGGGCCCTCGGTCGGGGAGTCGACCCACTCGTCGAGCGCCTCGCGGCCCTCGGCGGTGCAGTAGTAGACCTTCTTGTTCGGCCGGTTGGACTGCTCGACGTCGACGCCGCGCACCAGGCCGTCCTTCTCCAGGCGGCCGAGGGTGACGTAGATCTGGCCGATGTTCGGCGAGGGGTAGGCGTTACCGAATATTTGCTCTAGCGCTTGTTTCAGCTCATAGCCGTGGGCAGGTTCCTTGGCCAGGAGCGCCAGCAACTGGAGCCGCACCCCTCCACCCCCCTCGGGCCGCATGTTACCTGAGTGTTACGTGACGAGCCGTTGACGGCCACATTATCGCTATGCATAACATGCATGCACCTACATAACACGCATGTAACCCAAGAAATACCTGGAGGACACGTGCGCCTCATGGCCCCCCTGTTGCTGGCAGCCCTGCTGCTCGGCGGCTGCGCGGGGCTCGGCGAGCGTGACACGGCGGCCGGGGCCGGCGACGGCACCGGGCCGATGACGTTCGCGTCGGGACGCGACACCACCGGGTACATCCAGCCGCTCATCGACCGGTGGAACGAGAGCCATCCGGACCAGCGGGTCACCCTGCTGGAGCTCCCCGAGGCCGCCGACGAGCAGCGCGCGCAGATGGTCGCCAACCTCCAGGCCCGCAGCGACCGGTACGACATCCTCGGCCTCGACGTCGTGTGGACCGCCGAGTTCGCCGACGCCGGGTGGATCGTCCCGCTGGACCGCAGCATGTTCCCGCTCGGCAAGTTCCTCGCGCCGGTCGTCGAGACCGCCGTGTACCGCGACAAGCTGTACGCGGTGCCGTACACCAGCAACGCCGGGCTGCTCTACTACCGCAAGGACATCCTGGACCGCGAGCACCTCAAGCCGCCCACGACCTGGGCCGAGCTGCGCGACCAGGCCATGCGTCTCGGCAAGAAGTACAAGCTCGGCGGGTACGCCGGCCAGTTCCTGCCGTACGAGGGGCTGACCGTCAACTTCGCCGAGGCCGTGCAGTCCGCCGGGGGCCAGATCCTCAGCCCCGACGGCACCAAGGTCACCCTCGACCTGGACAAGGCCGCGACCGGCCTGTCCTTCCTGACCGGCGGGGTGCGTGAGGGCTGGATCCCCGAGGACTCGCTCTCCTTCAAGGAGGAGGAGTCACGGCTGGCCTTCCAGCGCGGCGAGCTGCTGTTCGCGCGCAACTGGCCGCACGCCTACGGGCCCGCGACGCGCTCGGCCATCGCCGGGAAGTTCGCGGTCACCCGCCTGCCCGGCCGGTCCGGGCCGGGTTCGAGCACGCTCGGCGGCAACAACCTGGCCATCAGCGCCTACTCCAAGCACCAGAAGTCGGCACTTGAGTTCATCCGGTACTTCACCGGGCTGGACAACGAGCGGCGCGTGCTCACCGAGGGCTCGTTCCCGCCGGTGTGGTCGGAGTTGTACGACGACCCGGCGCTCATCAAGCGCTATCCCTATCTGCCGGTGCTCAAGCAGAGCATCATGACCGCCAGGCAACGACCGGCCACCGCGAAGTACGACCAGGTGAGCCTCGTGATCTCGAGCGCCGTCTCCGACGCGCTCAACTTCAGGAAACCGGCGGACGAGACCGTCGCCGACCTGAGACAGCAACTCGGCGAGATCATTCGCACCCCCTAGATCGTCGGGGCGACCCCCCGTCTCTCATCCCATTTCTCACATTCCATCCCAGTTCCCATATTCGGTTAATCGGGGCCTGCACCAGGAGGTATGACCATGCGTGTAAGGACGACGGCCGTCGTGGCCGGGCTCATGCTCGCCGCGACCGCGTGCGGCGGTGGCGGCGAGCCCGCCGCCGGCGACCCGTCCGCGAGCGCCAGCGCACCCGCCGCCAAGTCGCTCGAAGGCACCACCATCGAGATCGCCGCCAAGTGGACCGGTGACGAGCAGGCGAACTTCGAGAAGGTCCTCGCCGCGTTCACCGAGAAGACCGGTGCCAAGGTGACCTACGCCTCCACCGGTGAGGACACCGGCGCGTACCTCGGCCCCCGCATCCAGGGCGGCAACCCGCCGGACGTCGCGGTGCTCCCCCAGCCGGGCCTCGTGCAGCAGTACGCCGACCAGAAGGCGCTCAAGCCGCTGTCGTCGGAGGTGCAGGCGCAGATCGACCAGAACTACACCCCGTACTGGAAGGAGCTCGGCTCGGCCGACGGCCAGGTGTACGGCGTGCTGGTGAAGGCCGCGCACAAGTCGCTGGTCTGGTACCGCGCACCGGCCTTCGAGGACGCCGGCGCGCAGCCCGCCGCCACCTGGGACGAGCTGATCGCCACCGCGCAGACGCTGGCCGACTCCGGCACCGCGCCGTTCGCGCTGTGCGGCGCCTCCGGCTGGACGCTCACCGACCTGTTCGAGAACATCTACCTGTCCTCGGCGGGCCCGGAGAACTACGACAAGCTGTCCAAGCACGAGATCCCGTGGACCGACCCGTCGGTGGCCACGGCGCTGGAGAAGATGGCGCAGATCTTCGGCAAGAAGGAGTTCATGCTCGGCGGCTCGTCCGGCGCGCTGCAGACCGACTTCCCGACCTGTGTGACCCAGGTGTACGGCCAGAAGAAGGCCGCCATGGTGATCGAGGCCGACTTCGTGGCCGCGTCGGTCGGCCAGTCCGGCGCCAAGGTCGGCGAGGACGCCAAGATCATGCCGTTCCCGAAGGCCGGCGACACCGAGCCGGTCGTGCTCGGCGGTGACGTCGCGGTGGCGCTGAAGGACTCCCCCGGCGCGATGGCGCTGCTGGAGTACCTGGCCTCCGCCGAAGGCGGCTCGGTGTGGGCCAAGCAGCCCGGCTACCTGTCGCCGAACCGCAACGTCTCGCCGGACAACTACCCCGACCCGCTGACCAAGGAGCTCGCGCAGACCATCATCTCCGCGGGTGAGGCCGTCCGGTACGACATGTCGGACCTGGCGCCGAGCGCGTTCGGCGGCACCGACGGCAAGGGCGAGTGGAAGCAGCTCCAGGACTTCCTGCGCAAGCCGACCGACATCAAGGGTGCGCAGGAGAAGCTCGAGGCCGACGCGGCCAAGGCCTGGAAAAAGTAGGGGGCGACGGCCGTGACCGAACGGTTGGACGGCCCGCAGGCTCCGGCCGGCGACGGTGACGTCGCCGGCGGGGCCTCCCCCGGAGCTCCACCGGCACGCGGGTTCGGACGCTCAGGCAACCTCGGACCCTCACCGAAGATCGCGTTGTTCTTCCTCCTCCCGGCGTTCGTGCTGCTCGGCGCCTGGGTGGTGTACCCGATCATCTACTCGATCTTCCGCAGCCTGTACGACGCCAACGGCGACGCCTTCGTCGGCCTCGGCAACTACGGATCGATCTTCACCGACTCCGGCATGCTCACCACGATCAGGAACAACCTGATCTGGGTCGTGGTGGCGCCGAGCCTCGTCACGGCGCTCGGCCTGCTGTTCGCCGTGCTGACCGAGCGCATCCGCTGGGCCTCGGCGTTCAAGCTGATCGTCTTCATGCCGATGGCGGTGTCGCTGCTCGCCTCCGGTGTCATCTTCCGCCTGGTGTACGAGCAGGACCCCGACCGGGGTGTCGCCAACGCCGTCATCACCTCGGTGCACGACGTCTTCCTGCCGAGCAGCGGCTACCCCGGTGCGCGGCCACGGGAGAACGACGCCGCGCCTGCGGTGGTGGACAACGGCGCGGTCGTGACCCGGCAGCCCGTCGAGGCGGGGAAGCCGGTGGACATCCCGCTGGTCGGCCTGAAGCCGGACGCCGTGCCGAAGGACGCCGCCGCCGCCAAGCAGGCCCCGGCCGCACCGGGTGAGGTCACCGGCACGGTGTGGCTGGACTTCGTGCCAGGCGGCGGGACCGTCAACAAGATGGACCCCAAGGAGAAGGGCCTGCCGGGTGTCACGGTGGAGGCGGTGTCCGGCGGCGCGGTGCGCGCCACCACCGAGACCGCGCCGGACGGCACGTTCAGGTTCACCGGGCTGCCGGCGGGCTCGTACGAGGTGCGGCTGCCGTCGTCCAACTTCTCCGAGGCGTTCAACGGTGTGACGTGGCTCGGTCCCGCGCTGATCACCCCGGCCATCATCGGGGCCTTCATCTGGGTCTGGGCCGGGTTCGCCATGGTGCTGATCGCGGCGGGGCTGTCGGCCATCCCGCGTGACGCGCTGGAGGCCGCGCGCATCGACGGCGCCACCGAGTGGCAGGTGTTCCGGCGGATCACCATCCCGCTGCTGTCCCCGGTGCTGCTCGTCGTGCTCGTGACGATGATCATCAACACGCTCAAGGTGTTCGACCTGGTCTTCGTCATCGCGCCTGGCTCGGTGCAGCCGAACGCCAACGTCATCGCGCTGGAGATGTGGCGGGTGTCGTTCGGCGGCGGCGGCAACCAGGGGCTCGGCAGCGCGCTGGCGATCTTCCTGCTGGTCCTGGTGCTGCCGTTCATGGCGCTCAACATCCGGCGGTTCCGTAGGGAGCAGACATGACCACGATGACCGCCACCCGGCCCGACTCCGGCGCCGCAGGCGCGGTGCGGCGCGGCGCGCTCGGCAGGGTCGTGGACCGGCTCGGCGGCGGCGTCGTGCAGGTCGTGCTGATCGTGCTGGCGCTGTTCTGGCTGGTGCCGACGCTCGGGCTGCTCGTCGTGTCGCTGCGTGGCGACGCCGACAACAACTCCACCGGCTGGTGGACGATCCTCACCAAGCCGGCGCAGCTCACGCTGGAGAACTACTCCAACATCCTGGCCAGCGGTTTCACCGCTTCTTTCTGGAACACCGTGGCGATCACGGTGCCGGCGACCGTCCTGGTCATCGGCATCGCCGCCATGGCGGGGTACGCGTTCGCGTGGATGGAGTTCCCCGGACGTGACGCGTTGTTCCTGGTCGTGGTGGCGCTGCTGGTGGTGCCGATCCAGATCGCGCTGATCCCCATCGCCAAGCTGTACGGCACGCTCGGGATCTTCGGCTCCATCCCCGGCGTGGTGCTGTTCCACGTGGCGTTCGGGTTGCCGTTCGCCATCTTCCTGCTGCGCAACTTCTTCACCGGCATTCCGCGCGAGCTGCTCGAAGCGGCGCGCATGGACGGCGCGAGCGAGTGGAAGATCTTCGCGACGGTGGTGTTCCCGCTGGCCAAGCCGGCCATCGCCTCGCTCGGGATCTTCCAGTTCCTGTGGGTGTGGAACGACCTGCTGGTGGCCCTGGTGTTCGCCGACAGCGACGCGCAGCCGATGACCAAGGCACTTCAGTCACAGATGCGGCAGTTCGGAACCAACGTCGACATCCTCGCGCCAGGTGCGTTTCTGTCGCTGATCATCCCGTTGGTGCTGTTCTTCGCCTTCCAGCGCTACTTCGTCCAGGGTCTGCTCGCGGGCTCGGTGAAGTAGCACCTCAGACCGGGTGCCCGTCTCGCGGGGGCAGGCGGGTACCCGGCTCAGGCGTTCGTGCTCGGCTGTCGGAGCGCGCGGCTAAGATCCCGGCATGACCGGACGTCCATTACACGAAGTAGTCGAACCAGGGTGGGCCACCGCTCTGGCACCCGTCGCAGAGCGCATCGCCGCGCTCGGCGACTTCCTGCGTCAGGAGATCGCCGACGGCCGGCGCTACCTCCCGGCGGGTGAACACGTGCTGCGGGCTTTCCAGCAGCCGTTCGACCAGGTCCGGGTGCTCATCGTCGGCCAGGACCCCTACCCGACGCCTGGCCACCCCGTGGGGCTCAGCTTCTCCGTCGCACCGGACGTACGGCCGCTTCCCGGAAGTCTGGTGAACATCTTCAAGGAGCTGAACACCGACCTCGGGCTGCCGAAGCCGTCCAACGGCGACCTCACGCCGTGGGCCGAGCAAGGCGTCCTGCTGCTCAACCGCGTGCTGACCGTCGCACCCGGCAAGCCCGCGTCCCACCGGGGCAAGGGGTGGGAGGAGGTCACCGAGCAGGCCATTCACGCGCTCGTGGCCCGTGGCACGCCGATGGTCGCCATCCTGTGGGGCCGGGACGCGCGGTCGCTGAAGCCGATGCTCAAGCAGGTGCCGTGCGTGGAGTCGGCGCACCCGTCGCCGCTGTCCGCGCGCAACGGGTTCTTCGGCAGCAGGCCGTTCAGCAGGGCCAACGCGCTGCTGGAGGAGCAGGGGGCCGCGCCGGTCGAGTGGAAGCTACCCTGACGCACCGCGTCGCGGCGGTCACCTTTATCATCCGAATGATGCGGTGACCGCCGGGGTAGTGCCCGTTCGACCGGAAAATGCGTGGACGAGGAGTTCGTCGTGGCCCACGAGCGTGCCGGAACGCCGGCGCAGCCATCCGACCTGGTGGACGTACCCCGTCTGGTGACGGCGTACTACGCGCTGCACCCCGACCCCGCCGCACCCGGTGAGCGGGTCGCGTTCGGCACCTCGGGCCACCGGGGGTCGTCGCTCAGGACGGCCTTCAACGAGGACCACATCCTCGCCACCAGCCAGGCCATCTGCGAGTACCGCACGCGGCAGGGGGTGGACGGGCCGCTGTTCCTCGGGGTGGACACCCACGCGCTGTCGGAGCCCGCGCGGGTCACCGCGCTCGAAGTGTTCGCGGCCAACGACGTGACCGTCCTCGTCGACTCGCGCGACGGCTACACGCCGACCCCCGCCGTGTCACACGCCATCCTCACCTACAACCAGGGCCGCACCACCGGGCTCGCGGACGGCGTCGTCATCACGCCGTCGCACAACCCGCCGGGGGACGGCGGGTACAAGTACAACCCGCCGAACGGCGGGCCCGCCGAGACCGGGGCCACCTCCTGGATCCAGGACCGCGCCAACGAGCTGATCGCCGACGGCCTCAAGGAGGTCAGGCGCGTGCCGTACGCGCGCGCGATCGCCGCCGAGACCACCGGCAGGTACGACTTCCTCGGTCACTACGTCGACGATCTGCCGTCGGTGCTCGACCTGGACGCCGTGCGCGACGCCGGGGTGCGCGTCGGCGCCGACCCGCTCGGCGGGGCCAGTGTGGCGTACTGGGGGGCCATCGCCGAGCGGCACCGGCTGGACCTCACCGTGGTCAACCCCGTGGTGGACCCCACGTGGCGGTTCATGACGCTCGACTGGGACGGCAAGATCCGCATGGACTGCTCGTCGCCGCACGCGATGGCGTCCCTGATCGCCGGCCGCGAGGCGTTCCAGGTGTCCACCGGCAACGACGCCGACGCCGACCGGCACGGCGTCGTCACCCCCGACGGGGGGCTGATGAACCCCAACCACTACCTGGCCGTCGCCATCTCCTACCTGTGGGCCCACCGGCCCGAGTGGCCCGCAGGCGCGCAGGTCGGCAAGACCATGGTGAGCAGCTCGATGATCGACCGGGTGGCCGCCGACCTCGGCCGTGACCTGTACGAGGTCCCGGTCGGTTTCAAGTGGTTCGTCCCCGGCCTGCTCGACGGCACCCTCGGCTTCGGCGGCGAGGAGAGCGCAGGCGCGTCGTTCCTGCGCCGCGACGGCTCGGTGTGGACCACCGACAAGGACGGCATCATCCTCGCGCTCCTGGCGTCGGAGATCATCGCCGTCACCGGTTCCACCCCGTCCGAGCTGTACCGCGACCTCACGTCCCGCTTCGGCGACCCCGCCTACGCGCGCGTGGACGCACCGGCCACCCGCGAGCAGAAAGCGGCCCTGGCCCGCCTCTCCCCCGATGACGTGACCGCCACCACCCTCGCCGGCGACCGCATCACCGCCGTCCAGGTCGCGGCCCCCGGCAACGAGGCGGCCCTCGGCGGCATCAAGGTGAGCACCGAGTCCGCCTGGTTCGCCGCGCGGCCCTCCGGCACCGAGGACGTCTACAAGATCTACGCCGAGTCCTTCCAGGGCCCCGGCCACCTCACCCGGGTGCAGCAGGAGGCCCGCTCCTTGGTGACGGCGACACTCGGCTCCGCATGATCCGGCCAGCCGTGGTCCCGGGGCTGTGGACCCCCGGGACCACGGTCAGGCGCCGCACGGCGGCATGGTCACCAGTTGCACGTGGAGTCGGGGACCTGGGTGACGTACTGGCTGTCGGCGGTGACCCAGCCGGCGGCGGCGTACGGGGTGACGATCTGCGCGCTGTACCGGCCGTTGGACACGCCGAAACTCTTGAACAGCCGGCCGTTCGGCAGCGAGTACGGCGGGTTCGTCGCGGTGCCGGTGGAGTAGGCGAACCACCGCACGTCCTGCGCGATGACCCTTCGGCAGTTCCAGGCGGTGGCGTTCGCGGGAGCCGCGGCGGGTAACAGCGCACCCACCAGCGCCGCTCCCACGGCTGTCAGCATGGCTTTGCGGCCGATGGTCACTCGCATGAGAAGTCCTCTCCGCTGGTTGCGTGTCGCGTGAACTCTCCCCCAGCAAAGATGGACATCACGGATATGTCCGGAAGATGACAGCGCGTGGATCCGACCTGTGGTCACTCCGAGCGGTCACCCAGATGGCGCTCCAAGGACTCGACCTTGGACGTCATGGCGCCGGTGACCCCGGGACGCACGTCCGCCTTGAGCACCAGGCTCACTCTCGGGGCCACCTCGGCCACCGCGTCGACGGCTCGCCTGACGACGTCCATCACCTCGTCCCACTCGCCTTCGAGGGTGGTGAACATGGCGTCGGTGCGGTTCGGCAGGCCGCTGTCGCGCACGACACGCACGGCGCGGGCCACGGGTTCGGCGACGTCCACACCGGTGCCGAGCGGGGTGACGGAGAAGGCTACGATCATGCGTCCATTGTCCCGGGGTCGATCGGAGCGGGGTAACCGGGGATCGGCGGGCTCGCCTTCCACGGCTCGTGGATCAGCGGGGCGGGGACGTCCGCCAGCTCCGGCACGTACCTGCGTACGTACTCACCCTCCGGGTCAAGCTTCCTCCCCTGCCGCACGGGGTTCAGGACACGGTTCGGCCGGGTGTCGTTCCCCGTTCCGGCGACCCACTGCCAGTTCCCCCAGTTGTTGGCGAAGTCGGCGTCGAGCAGCAGGTCCATGAAGTGGTCGCCGCCTTCACGCCAGTGGATCCTCAAGTGCTTGGTCAGGTACGACCCCACGATCAGCCGTGCCCTGTTATGCATCCACCCCTCGGCGCGCAGCTGCCGCATGCCGGCGTCCACCACGGGGATCCCCGTCATGCCTGCCTTCCAGGCCGCCAGGGCCTCCGGGTCGTCCCGCCACCGGACGTCCCTGCTCCGGTAGTCGCGCCGCGACAGGTCACCGAACGCGTACACCACCTGGTGGTGGAAGTCGCGCCAGCACAACTGCCTGACGAACGGTTCGGCCCCCGGCCGGCCCGCCGCCTGCGTCACCACGTCGTTCGGGGACACACACCCGAAGTGCAGGTAGGGGCTCAGCATCGACGTCCGGTCCTCCGACAGGTCGTCGTGGCCCTCGTCGTAGTCGGCCAGGCACAGCTTGAGCCACAGATCCAGCCGCCTGCGGCCCGCCGACTCCCCGCCGGGGATGTTCCCGTACGCCTTCGGCCGCGCCGGCACCTCTCCCGGAGGCAGCCCGTCCGGGGTCCGCACCTCCCACGGCGGCGCGAGCACCTCACGCCGCGCGCAGGCCGTCCAGGCCCGCCAGTACGGCGTGAACACGCGGTAGTGGTCTCCGGTCCCCGGCCGCACGTCCCCCGCCGGCACCACCGTCACCCCGGGGAACACCCGGAACCCCATGCGCCGCCCCTCGCACGCCTCGGCCAGCCGCCGTTCCCTGCGGCGTCCGTACGGCGTCACGTCCCCGCTGACCCACACCGCCTCGGCCCGCGCCTGCTCCGCCACCCGCATGGCCTCGTCCACCGGGTCCCCCTGCCGCAGCAGGAGCTCGCCTCCGAGGTCGCGCAGGCTCTCCCGGAGATCGCTCAGCGCCTCGGACAGGAACCGGCCGCGCTGCCGCGGCCGTATTCCCTGGTCCACCACGAACAACGGCACCACGAACCGCGCCTGCGCGCATGCCTCGGCCAGCGCCGGATGGTCGTGCACCCGCAGATCCCGGTTGAACAACACCACGACGGTCTCCACACCTACTCTTTCGCCGTGTCACCCTCCCCCGGTTGCACCTTCGCAGAGCCCGGCCGGGCCACGGTCAGGTGAGAGTGGCGAGGATCTTGGTCACCGCGTCGGGGAGGGACTCGGCATGGGTGACGCCTGGCGGCAGGTCGGCGACCGGCCAGCCGTAGCCGCCGGTGATGACCCGGGTCGGCGGCCGCAGGACGGGAAGGTCCGCGAGGGGGGCCGGGTCGCCGGTCTCCTCCCGCTCCGACCAGATGAACACGGCCGCCGGAGCGAGGCGGCGGATGGCCGCGGCCAGCGACGGGTACGGGGTGCGGGGTCCGAGCAGCCGTGTCTCCAGGCGATGGGCCGTGGTGAGCGTGGCCGCGAGCGCGTAGAGCGGAAGCGTGTGCTGCTCCTCGTCCGCGCAGGTGAGCAGGATGACGCGCGGATGCGCCGGGTCGGCGGGGCGGCCGGTGAGGGGGGTGAGGGCCGCCAGGAGGCGTTCGGAGAACAGGTGCTCGATGTGGATGTCGGCCCCGGTGGCCTGCTGGCGGCGGACGATCGAGGCGAAGGTGGGCCGGACCAGGTGGTCCCATGTCCAGGGGACGCCGTGGGAGGAGAGCGCCGCTTCCAGCGTACGGCTGACGGTGACGGCGTCGAGATTGAGCGCGGCCCGCGTGAGGATGGTGACGGCCGACGGCCCGGGCCGGGGAACGGGCCGGCCCGGCCCCACGGGGACTTCCGGCTCCTCGACGGCGACGGCGCCGGGTTGACCGGACTGCCGCTGGACGGCCCCGGCGCCGAGAGCCGCCTGGGCCGCCTCGGCAGGTGGAAGACCGGCCTTGATGAGTCGGTTCATCTCCTCCAGACGGCGCAGGTCGGCGTCGCCGTAGCGGCGGTGGCCGCCGGGGCTGCGGTGACTCGGGCCGATGCCGTAGCGCAGGTTCCAGGTGCGCAGCGTGGGTGCGGGCACACCGAGCCGGCGGGCCACCGCGCCGATGCCGTAACTGGGGCCGCTGCTTGAGTCGTCCTCCGGTCGGGTGCCGGAGGACGGTTCGCCTCTGTGATCGATCATGTGAACCGCGCCTTGGTCTGCTGTACCGCCGGAGTAAACCTTGCCAGGTGCAGACCGTCACCCGTGCCTGGTCCGGCACGACCGAGGTCTCCTTCTCGTCACTTCGAGCGGAGTGCCTTCCCCGGACGCAGCCACCGTGACTCCCACCTGGATCACCGCACAGCGGCGCCGGATTCACCGCGCGCCGTCCCACCGCGCCGGCGCCGATCAAGCGGACCCGAGACGAAGGGGGATTCCGGCCGTCGCGCATGTCCCAGCAAGCCGAGACCCACCTCGGCCGGCCCACTACGGCACCGGATCCACCACACCCCTCCCACCGCGCCGGCGCCGGTCGAGCGGAGACCCACCGGATCGGCGTGCGACGGGGCCGAATTCGCCACACACCCTTGCGACCGCGTCGGTGCCGGTCGTCGGGGCTGCCGCGGGTGGGGGGCTGTTTTTGCGTTTGCTTGGTTGCGGGGGGTGGGGTGGGTCGACTATGAATAGGTTTTGAGTAAGTTTGTGACGCGAGGGACATGTCATGGCGGAGACACTGGAACATCGTCTGGCTCAGGGGCACGAGGACGCGCTCGCCGAGTGCTATCGGACGCATGCGTCCCTGGTCGGCGGTTATCTGCGGAAGCTTGTGCCGCCGCAGGACGTCGAGGACGTGCGGCAGGTCGTCTTCTCAGAGGTCTGGCGGTCGGCGCACCGTTACGATCCGACGCGGAGCCTGGAGGCGTGGCTGCTCGGGATCGCCAGGAAGCGTGCGATCGACCATCTCAGGGCTCGTTCCCACACGACCGTGCCGCTGGACGCGGTGGCGGACCCGGCGGGTGCCGACGGCCGGGACGCGGCGGACACCTTGGGGCATCGCGATCAGCTGACGCGTGCTCTGGCCGTCCTTCCCGCTCCCCAGCGAGAGGCCATCGAGCTCGCGTACTACGGCGAACTCACCCAGCGCGAGATAGCCGTCCACCTCAATGTCCCCCTCGGTACCGTGAAAGCCAGAACCTCCCGTGGGCTCCAGCGCCTCTCGGCTCTTCTGACGCGCCACGCCGCCTGACCCCGCCTCACACCGGCCGGCGCGGAAATCCTCCGAGGCCGTGCACCCGACGCGATCCCACCGGCGCGCGAATACCCTTCCCGGCCGGCGAGCTCCGTTTTCACGATCTTCCCGCCTCGTGGTATTCGATTTCGGCATCGAAATCGCCGCCGACGGATATACACGGTATGCCGCGCAGGCGTATTTTGGTGACCAGGGGTGTATACCGGGTCACCCAGGGGAGATCCATGATCCGATCGGAATGGCCGGGGGGCCTTGATTCCTGTCGCTGGCCGCACGGCAGTCTCATGGCCGCGATTTCCGTCACCGAGCGCCGCGCGCTTCTCGCCGCGGCATTCCCGCGGAGATTCGAGCGCGGGACCGTATTCATACGCGTCGGCGAGCCCGCGAAAGAGGCCTACGTCGTCGTCTCCGGTTATGTGAAGGTCATGGCCGGGAACCCCGAGGGGAACACCGCGCTTCTGGCGATCCGCACGGCGGGGGACATGGTCGGCGAGTTCGCCGTCCTGGACGGCGGACCGCGGTCGGCGACCGTGCAGGCCGCCGGTCAGGTCGTCGTCGCGGCGATACCGGCCGACGTGCTGCATGACTTCCTCGCCGATCACCCGGGAACCGCTCGCGCGGTACAGAACGGCGTCACCGCGAAGATGCGTGAGTCGATCCGCCACCGTGCCGACCTGAACGGCGTGCCGGTGAACCTGCGCCTGGCCAGGGTGCTCCACAAGCTCGCCGGATGTTACGGCCGCGACGACGCCGAAGGGCTCGTGCTGGCCGTCCCGCTCAGTCAGGCCGATCTCGCCGCGCTCGTCGGAGCCACCGAGCAGAGCATCAGGCGTGGCCTCGCGGCTCTCCGCGAGCAGGGTGTGATCACCGCTCGTTACCGGCGGCTCATCGTGAAGGACATGTTCCGGCTCCAGACCCTGGTAGACACCGGGCCCGAGCCGCCGCTCCACGAAAGGATCACAAGGTGAACGCCTTGCCGCCGGGACGGCGCCGGATCTGCCTGGCGCTCGACATCGAGAAGTACAGCTCCAGAGGAAACGTCGCGCACATCGCGCTCCAGGAACGGCTCGTCGCCATCGTGAAGGAGGCGATGGCGCACGCGCAGGTCCCCTGGGTGATGAACGACGTACAGGACCAGGGGGACGGTCTTCTCGTCATCCAGCCACCGGGGGTGGACGAGCCCCGTGTCGTCCCCGGCCTGGTCAACGGGTTGTGCTGGGCCGTCGGCCGGGCCAACTCGCACGTGCTGAGCAGCCGCCGCCTGAGGTTGCGGGTGGCGCTGTCGGTCGGCATCGTCCATCGCGCCGCCGCCGGATACGTCGGCGACGCGGTGATCGGCGTTTCCCGGCTGCTCGACTCGGTGGTCCTGCGTGACACGTTGAGCGCCAACCCCGGTCACGACATCGCGCTGATCGTCGCGGACGACCTGTATCACGACGTGATCGCGCACGGCTATCCCGGTCTCGACCCCGCCGCGTTCACCAAGGTCCACATCGAGATCCCCGCCAAGGGGTTCACGGCGGACGCGTGGACGCATCTTCCCCGCCTCGACCACGCGGGGATGGCGGCGACCGGCCCACGGGAGACGTCACGCGGCCATCTGGCCAGGGACGTGGCCATGGGTGCGGCCGTCGTCGCCATCTCCACGGGTCTCACGAGCATCTTCACCGCGGCCCTCGACGCGGCCGACCACACTTCCGGGTACGACACCGCCGGATCGCCGTACGACGGGAGCACCGAGGGGGCCGACACCGGCCACGGCCTGGACGACGGCCACGCCACGGACATGGCGGACGCGGACGGCTGACCGCCGGCCCGGACCTGGCCCGGACCTGGCCGGACACGGTCCGGGCCGGCGGCAGGCGTCCTCGTGGACCGCCGGCTCCGGCGGTCCACGGGACACGCGGACATCAGCTGAGGGCCCACTGCTTGATCACGGACGCGGCTCGCTGGTCGATCTCCACGAGGGTTCTGCGGTGGGCCTTGAGCTCGCTCTTGGTCTGCTCGCTGGACTCCTCGTGCCGCTCCAGTTCCCCGAGCGCGAACCGGACCTTCTCGTCGACCTCCGCGACGGCCGACGCCAGCCCTTCGTCGACCCTGCGCTGCTGCTTGGCGAACTCGGCGTAGATCTTGTCGCTGATCAGCCGCGCCATCTCCGGCGCCTCGTCGCGAAGCTTCTTGGCGACCGCGTCGGCCACGGTGTCCACGATGGACTTGTTCAGCTTGTCCAGCTTCCACAACGTGCGGATCAGACCGGCCCCGGCCAGAGCGGCGAACAGCACACCGGGGCCGAATCCGAGCAGACCGATGCCGAAGGCGAGCGCCAGTTGCGGCAGGACTCCCTTGAGCATGTCCTTGAACCCGAACTGCGCGCCGACCAGCGCCGACCCCGGATCGACGAACAACCCGAGCGCCGTCGAGAGCCCGCGGTTGAGCGCCGACGGCGACCGCTGCTCCGCGATCCCGGCCGGCTCGAAGATCGAGACACGGATGTCCTCAAGGTCCCGGTCGAACATGTCCAGCTTCTCGCCGACCTGCGCCTCCAGGTCCTCGACCCTGGCGCGGATCAGGTCCGTCAGCTCCCCCTTGCGCCAGTCGTCGAGGTACTGACGGACCCGGTTCCCGAGGGCCTCGGTCATCTCCTCGGCGAGGAGGTTCATGTTCTCCTTGGCCTTGAACACGTTGAGCGTCACCTTGTTGGAGCGTTCCACCTCGTGACCCCAGCTCAGGCACAGGTCCGCGGCCTGGATCAGCCGCCGCCTCGCCTGTTCCTGTATCTGCGCGCGGGTGGCCGCGAGGTGGTTGTCCATGCTGCGGCCGATGAGCGCGCGGTCCTGGCGCAGCCGCTCCAGCGGCCCGCGGGCCTGTTCGTACTTGTCGGCGAGTTCCTTCCTGTTCCGGTCGAGGAGGCCGAGCACGTCCTCGATGGCGTCCCGGGTGGTCGCGACGACCGTCTGCACCTGGGCCGCGGGTGGCACGATCTTCAACCGAGCGCGCTGCGTGGTCAGGAAGTGCTCCAGGCTGCGTTCGAAGACCGGCAGCCCCGACGCCTCCACCTGCGCCGGGTCGCCGTTCTGCCGGCCCTTGAGCGCTCCCTGCGCGTTGACGAAGATCAGCCGATCGTCGCCGACGTCCCAGCGCTCCCTGATACGTGCGCGGACGCCGGCCTTCACGTTCTCCACGTCGTCCTCGTCGACCTGGTTGACGCGGTTGACGAGGAAGAAGATGTTGTCGTGGCAGAACATCTGCAGATGCTCCTCCATGATCTTCTGCTCGCTCTCGGAGAACGCCTGGAGCGCGCTGAAGACGAACACGACGGCGTCGGCCTTGTTGACGAACTCCAGCGTGATCCTCGCCCGCTCGATGTTCTCGTTGAGACCTGGGGAGTCCACGAGGTCCACACCGCGGCGGCAGAGCTCCAGGGGCCAGCGGATCTCCGCCATCCCCCAGGTGTTCGGCCCGTCGGACTGTGAGTCGATGGTGATATGCCGGGTCAGGTCCTGTACGGCGACCGGAACCGCGGCCTCGTCCAATCCGTCGATCTTGGTGGTGTCCACCCGGTAGAGGAATCCCTGTTCCGTCTCACCCCAGCGCACGACGCTGAGTACCGCGGTCGTGGGGTTGCCGCTGGCCGGCAGTACCTTCTGGCCGAGCATCGCGTTGATGGTGGTGCTCTTCCCCGCGTTGAACTCCCCGGCCACCAGCACGGTGAACGTGTCGTTGGCCACCCTGCCGCGCAGTTCCGCGACGGTCTCGGCCAGCGTCGGCTGGCCGGCCCCGCGTACGACCCCCTCAAGCCGCTCGATGAGTTCGATCAGTTCCTTGCGCAGTCCCTGGAACTGGTCGAAACCCGAGCCGTCCTGTATCGCCGTCATCGGCGTACCCCTCTCCCGTCGGTGAAGACGACGACGTCCGCGCCGGCGCGGATCGTCGCCGTGAGCTCCTCGGCGCCGGCCACGACGGCCGGCCAGTCCGGCGCGGCGGGAAGCGGCGTGACGGCGGGTTCCGCCATGGTGGCGCGCCACTGGTTCCGCAGCCGGAGCACCTCGTCGTGGACGTGCCGGTACACCCGCGACAGGTGGTCGGTGATCGTGTCGGTGTGGGGATCGAGCGCGGCGTCGACCACGCCGGGCAGCCGTTTCCTCAGCAGGGCCCGTTGCTCGTTCACCAGGGTGCGCAGCCGGACCTCGGCCAGCCCGGTGCCGACCAGTGACGCGATCAACGCGGCCGGGGGGCCGAAGCCGGGGACGAGCAACGCCGCCAGCAGCGCCACACCTGTCGGCCCCATGCGGTACAGGAGCTTGCGCTGACGCAGGTCGTCGAGGCGTATGTCTCCCATGACGGGGATGGCCGGGCCGGTGCCGAGGGGTTCGGCCCGCAGATCGAGGCGCAGGCCGAACGACGTGGCGAGCGCGCCGGTCACCTCGTCGAGATGGCGTCCGGTGGTGGCGTGCAGCACCTTGCGCACGTTGCCGTCCCAGGCCGCCAGCCGGGTCTCCAGCTGGTACGGCAGTTCGGCCTCCATCCACTCCTTGGGGTCCCCGGCCCGGTCCACCTGGTGGAGGACGGACGCGGTCAGCTCCTCACGGAACCGGTCCCGCTCGCGGCGCAGGTCGTCGAGCACCTGGTTCTGCTTGCTCTGCACGTCCACGGCGAGCTCGTCGAAGATCCGCAGACGGTCGGCGACGCGCGACCGGTGTCCGGCGGTCTCGCCGGCGAGACGTTCCCGCTCGGCCGCCGCGTCCCGCATCGCCTGCTCGGCCGTCGCACGCACGCTCGCGAGGCACTGGGTGATCCTGCGGCCGATGTGCTCGATACGGGCCGTGCGAGCGGTGGGGAGGATGGTGTCGGTGATCCAGGCGCGTACGCCGGCGGCGATCTCCTGTTCGGCCGCGACCTCCGCCGGGACCACGGTCAGCAGCGGGGAGAGTTTCGCGGCCCGCCTGGTCACGTAGTTCAGCACCTCGGCGCGGTCGTCCTCCTCGACGAGTTCCAGCCTGCTCAGCACGACCAGGACACGTGCAGGCGAGACCCCGAGGCGGAACAGTTCCTCCAGGAACGTCATGTCGGTCATCGTCATCGCCGAGGTGGCGGTGACCGGCATGACGACCGCGTCGGCGGAGGCGAGGACGGACCGCGCCGGTGACCTCGTGTTCCGGCACGACTCCGCCGACGCGGACACCGTGGCCAGATCCAGCCCTCCCTGCTCCAGGGTGTCGTCGTGGAGCTGGAGCCGGAAAGCCGCGACCTCCGGGTCGCCGTCACGGTGCCAGTGGTCGTCCGCGGTCAGCCTGCGAGCGCTCGGCCCGCCGGCGGTCTCGGCCTCCAGGTGGTCGATCCGGCCCGGCGTGATCACGATCGGCACGTCGGCCCCGGGGTCGGCCGGCAGTACCGTACGGCCCAGCAGCTCGTTGACCAGCCAGGACCTGAGCCGTGACGACGTGGACGTCACCACCACACGTGCCCTCATGCGCAGCGCGTGCGAGACGATCGCGTCGACCTCGTCCGAGGCGGCGTCCATCCCCGCTGTCCGCGCGACGGCGCGCGCGCCGTCCAGCCACTCCTTGACCTGGTCGCCGACGGTGACGCCGGGCCAGGTACCGCTGTCGTCAGTCATTCCACCCTCCGAAGGGGTCGGTGGTGTTCAGGCGGTCCACCGTTCGCAGCCGGACCCGCTCGGCGGTCACCGACCTTCCGCGCGCGGCGCTCTCCTTCTGCGCGGCCCTGACGCGGTCGCGGCGGCTGTTCAGGGACTTCTGCCGCCGGTGATGCTCCTGGTGGAGCGCGTCGATCGTCTTGCTGTACGTGCGCCGGTACCACGCCGCCTGGCGCCGGAGCTCCTTCTCGCATCCGTCGGCGGACCCCGCGACGGCGTCCTTCAGCTGCCGGCCGGCCTCCAGGAAGACGGGCCGGACCGGCGCCGTCGCCTTCTCCGTGGCGCGCGCACGCACCTTGGTGATGTCCGCCGCGAACAGGGCACCCACCACGAACCCCAGGGCACCGCCGACGACGGTGCCGATCCCGGGGAGGATCATGGTGCCGAGCAGCGCGCCGGCCCCGACCCCGCCGCCGAACGAGAGCGCGTCCCGCGTGCTGTCGTCGGCGCCGATCGCGGCGGCCGCGGAGAACGTGTCCGCGCCGACCACGATCCCGGCGAGGCCCACATGAGCGGTGTCACCGGTGAGCGGTGCCGCGTCGATCCGCTCCAGCTTGGAGTACTCGGCGGTGAAGGCGGCGCGCAGCGCCTCGGCCTGGGTCGTGAGCTCGCGCCGCAGGATCTCGGTGACGGCGGTCGCCGAGCCCTCCGCCAGCGTGTTCAACCTGTCCCTGACCAGGCTCGGCACCTCGTTCCTCACGACGTTCTCGATCGCTTTGCCGTTGCCGCAGGGGGCGATCGCGGCACGGATCGCGCTCTCGGTGCCGTCGGTCGCGGAGTCCGTCAGGTCGCCGACGCGGGTGAGGGCCCGCTTCTCGGCTCGCCTGATGGACCGCACCCCTGCCGTGAGCCGGTCGGCGAGAAAGTCCTCCATGTCGGCCGGGGCGACGGCGTCCAGTTCGTGCTGCCGCTTCTCCAGCGTGCGCATCTCGCCTTCCAGCTCGCGGTCGAGCTGGTCCAGCAGTTCCTGCAACAGCCGCAGCGCGGTGTCGGCCACCGCGGCGGGCCGCCGCAGCGCGGCGATCCGGTGCAGCCAGCGCCGGGTGGCCCCGAACCGCTCCACCCACACCGCGCCGTCCTCCGGCAGGGTGCCGCGCCGCGCGGCGACCACCTGCTTCGGCGAAGCGAAGATGATCGGGGGGTCGGTCAGCGAGAGCGGTCCCGCGATGCGCCGGGCCGCGTCACGGCGCCGGTCGTCGAACTCGTCGGGCTCGATCTGGTCGGCGTAGGTGATGACGAAGCAGCACCTCGCCAGCAGTCCCTCGTCCAGCGCGCCGGTCAGGAAGTCCTGCAGGGAGAGCGTCATGATCTTGCTCTCGGCGCTGACGACGACGGCGAGGTCGGCCTCGGTGACCACCTGCCTCGCGATGGCGGCGTGCGCGTGACCGTGCTCCCCGTCGCCGGAGTTCGTCCCCGGCGTGTCGATGACGACCAAGCCGGTCTCCAGCAGCGCCGACGGGTACGTCACGTCGACGCGCTCCACCTGAGGCGCCACCCCCGGATCGGTGGTGAGGATCGTCAGCGCCTCGAGCACGCCGGTCCGCTCCAGATGCTCGCGCACCTGCCGCGTGGTCGGCTCCCCGTCGAAGCCACCGTCCGCCGGCTTGACCGGCCCCCGCGCACCGTCCAGGTGTTCACCGGCCCCCGCGGTTCTCTCCCACACCGAACCGTCTCCGAACACCGCGCGCACACCGAAAGCCGGCCCGTAACGCACCCGCACCGACGCGCTCGTCGTCACCAAGGCGCTCGCCGCGAAGATTTCCGCGTCGAGAAGCGCATTGATGAACGTGCTCTTTCCGCTGCTGAACTCCCCGATCACCGCCAGGTAGAACCGGTCGTCGCCGAGCCGGGCCCTGACCCTGGCGATACGCTCCAGGTAATCGCCCCTGCGCCGGTCACTCGCGTCGAACAAGTCGAGCAGGCCCTCGGCGAAATCCAAATGATCAGCCGCCTTGGCGCCGGCATTGTCATTGCCTCTCATCGCCCCCTCCTCCGGGAAACGAGAACAGCGAACCATGCCAACAAGACGCGCGAGTAGCACAAATGGTTGCTTTCCCAATTGATCCCATAGATGGCATATATGCCGATTTTTCGGCGCAATGGATCATGCGATGCCGGGAAGCGAAATTCCTGCCGGAGAATGCAGACCAGAAGTCAAGAATTCAGTGAACGTCACACGCGGTACATCTGGCAGGAAAAGAGAGAGATGTCCGATCAGGTGGATCTACGGAACGCGGTACGCGTCAGGTCCATGTGGCATGACCGGTGCTCTTACGGCGCGGCTACGGGGGTCACCGTGTGGTCTGGAGGATGGTCACCGACCTGGGAGGGAGGGTGAGGGAGGTGTCCGCCAGGTGGGTCTTGGGGTCGGAGGTGAGGAGGATGGTTCCCGGTGGGGTTTCCAGGGTCACGGGGGTGGCGGCGAAGTTGGCGGTGATCCGGAGGTTCGCGCGGGTGACGGTGAGCCAGGTGGCGTCGTTGTCGTAGGTCGCGTGGACGCGGTCGAGGTGGGGGTCGGTCAGGGCGGGGTGGGTCTTGCGGAGGGTTATGAGGTCGCGGTACCAGGCCAGGAGGTCGGCGTGGTCGGGGGTGGTGAGTTCGGGCCAGTTGAGCTTGGACATGTGGAAGGTCTGCTCGGACTGGGGGTCGGGGGCGGTGCCGAGCCAGTCGTCGTAGCCGAAGCCGACGAACTCGCGTTCGCGGCGTTCGGCCTCGCCGGTCGCGAGATCGGGCTCGGTGTGGTCGGTGAAGAAGAGGAACGGGGTGGTGGCCCCCCATTCCTCACCCATGAAGAGCATGGGGGTGTACGGGGAGGTCAGCAGGAGTGCGGCGCCGATCCGCAGGGCCTCCATCGGCAGGCGGTCGCCTCTGGCGCGGTTGCCGATCTGGTCGTGGTTCTGCAGCGCGACGACGAAACGGTGGCCGGGGGTGGTGCGGCGGTCCACGGGACGGCCGTGGGTCCGCACGCGGAAGGTGGAGTAGGTGCCGTCGTGCAGGTAGGCCGAGGTGAGGACCTTGGCGAGAACCTCCATGGAGCCGAAGTCGCAGTAGTAGCCGTGGCGTTCGCCGGTGAGCGCCGAGTGCAGCGCGTGGTGGACGTCGTCGTCCCACACGGCGTGCAGGCCGTAGCCGCCGGACTCTCTGGGGGTGACGAGCCGGGGGTCGTTGAGGTCGGATTCGGCGATGAGAGTGAGGGGACGTCCCACGGCGGCGGACAGGGACTCGACCTCGACGGCCAGTTCCTCCAGGAAGTGGATGGCGCGCTTGTCGTGGAACGCGTGGACGGCGTCGAGACGCAGACCGTCCACGCGGTAGTCGCGCAGCCAGTGCAGCGCGTTGCCGATGAAGTAGCGGCGGACCTCGTCGGAGTGCTTGCCGTCGAGGTTGACGGCCTGACCCCAGAACGACGACGCGGAGTCGTGGAAATAGGGGCCGAACGGCGCGAGGAAGTTGCCGGACGGGCCGAGATGGTTGTGGACCACGTCCATGATCACGCCGAGGCCGGCCAGATGACAGGCGTTGACGAAACGCTTCAGTCCGTCGGGGCCGCCGTACTGCTCGTGCACCGCGTACAGGTCCACACCGTCGTACCCCCAGTTGTGGCGGCCGGGGACCGGCGGGACCGGCAGCAGCTCGACGAAGTCCACCCCGAGGTCCACCAGGTGGTCCAGGCGCTCGATCGCGGAGTCGAAGGTGCCGTCGGTGGTGAAGGTGCCGACGTGCATCTCATAGATGACCGACCCGGGGAGGACTCGGCCGTGCCACGACTGGTCGGTCCACGGGAAGCGCTCGTGCTCGTAGACGCGGCTCGGGCCGAACACCCCGGACGGCTGCCACAGGGTCCGCGGGTCGGGGAGGGGGTCGCCGTCGTCGACACGGAAGGTGTAGTCGGTGCCGTGGCCGGCGCCGGGGACCTCCGCCGTCCACCAGCCGCCGTCGCCACGGGTCATCTCGTGGCGGTGCGCGCCGTCGATCTCGACGTCGACGCGGGTGGCGAACGGTGCCCAGACCTCGAACATGTGTCTCCAAAATCGCTGAACGGTGCGCGGACCGGTGGGACTAATCCCTTTCCAGCAGAGCGACCGGATAACGTCCCAGCAGGTGAGCGAGTGGAATGCGTCCGGTGTACCGCTCGCCGGTGAGGCGGCACGTCCACCGGCCGGACGGCAGGGCCAGGGTCTCGGCGCCGAAGCCGCCGCGGCGCGCGAGGCCCGCGGGGTGGCGGGTCGCCACGGCCACCGCGCGACCGCCGCGGCTGAACGCGATGACGTGCTCACCGGTGGTGGTCAGCGGCACGTACGGCGCGCCTGGCGCGAGGCGGGACCGTACGGCGAGCGCGGTGCGGGTGACGTGCAGCTTGGCGGCGTCCCAGCTGTCGCCGGCCGGGTCGGCGAGCAGGGAACGGCGGTAGGCGAAGTCGACGGGCCTGCGGTTGTCGGGGTCCACCAGCGAGAAGTCGGTGGTCTCGGTGCCTTGGTAGACGTCGGGGACCCCCGGCATCATGATCTGCACGAGCTTCTGGCCGAGCGAGTTGACCCGCGCGTAGCGGTCCACGCGCTCGGTGAAGGCCGCCACCGACGGGCCGCACTCCTCGATGGCACGCGCCGCGAAGTCGCGGATCCCCGCCTCGTACGCCGGATCGGGAGCGATCCATGAGATGGACGTCTTGGCCTCACGAGCGGCCTTGAACAGGTAGTCGCCGAACCGTTCCACGCTGATCGGCCAGGCCGCCATGAGGTTCTGCCAGGCCAGATAGTCCAGGCGCGGGTCGAACGACACGCGTGCCGACCACTCGGCCACCGCTTCGGCCCACTCGCCGGGGATCTCCGACAGCACGGCCAGCCTGGCGCGCACGTCCTCGGAGCGCTTGGTGTCGTGGGTGGACAGGGTGGTCATGGTGTTCGGCGACATGCGCAGGCAGAACGCGTGGAACTCCTCGGCGGTGACGGAGAACCGGTCCGGTTCGCCGCCGACCTCGTTCAGGCACGACAGCGGGTACCACCGGTACAACGCGGTGTCCTCGACCCCCTTGGCCATGACCGGGCCGCAGGCCTGCTGGAACCCCACGACGGTCTCCGGCGGCCCGCCGACCACCAGCTCGGCGGCCCGCCGCACGGCGTCGGGGTCGGTGCGCGTGGCGGCGAGCTCGGCGGCCGAGCCGATCAGGCGGAGGCTCTCGGCCGGCGGCTCCTCCCCCGGCACGAGGTAGGCGCGGTAGACCGGCATCGCGGCGAGCAGTTCCGCCATGGCCTCGCGCAGCGACGGCTCACCGCGGGACAGCCGGTCCAGCTCGACGCCGAAGAACTGCGCGAGCACCTGCTTCTTGGCCTCGTACACGACGACGTCGTAGTCCTGCGTGACACCGGTGTGCTTGACGAACGTGTCGATGAGGCTCTGCGACCCTGCGGGGTCCACGAACAGCCTGGTCACCATGTTGAGCGCGTCGTAGCCGGTGGTGCCGTCGCAGGCCCAGCCGGACGGCAGCCGCTCGCCGTCGATGAGGATCTTCTCCGCGACCGTCCACACCGGCGCGCGTTCCCGCAGCCGCGCCAGGTAGCCACGCGGGTCGGCCAGCCCGTCGGGATGGTCCACCCGAAGGCCGTCGATCACGCCGTCGGCGATCAGGCCGAGGATCACCTCGTGGGTGGCGTCGAAGATCTCCGGGTCCTCCACCCGCAGCCCGATGAGCGAGTTGACGTCGAAGAACCGCCGGTACCCCGGGCCCTGCCGCCACGGGACGAGCCGGTAGTGCTGCTCCGCGAGCTGCGACGAGCCGGGCCGCAGCGGGAAGCGGTGGTCGTGGTACCGCAGGCCGTCCCCGTCGGCGACCACCTCGGCCGCGACATCGGTCCCCTCGCCGAGGACCGGCAGCGCGACCGGCCCCGCCTCCCAGTCGACGTCGAACCAGCGGGCCGCAGCCGAGCCGGGACCGTCGCGCAGCATCTCCCACAGCCGCCGGTTGCCCGACTCCGGCACCGGCACCGTCATGTGGTTCGGCACGATGTCGGCGATCAACGGCAACCCGGCCGCCGCCAGCGCGCGCAGCCCCGCCTCACCGCCGAACTCCGCGCGGATCCGTGAGTGGTCGGTGACGTCGTAGCCGTGCAGCGAACCCGGGTCGGCCTGCAGGATCGGCGACAGGTAGATGTGGCTCACCCCGAGCTCGGTGAGATAGCCCACCAGGCCCGCCGCGTCGGCGAACCCGAAGGCGGGGGTGAGCTGCAGCCGGTACGTCGCGGCCGGCGGGGTGGGGACGGTCACCGGAGGTCCTTCCTGAGGTCGGTCCGGAAAGTCGAGGGATCTACAGGACGGCGCCGGGACGGGTGTCCCGGCGCCGTCGCGGGGTCAGGCGCGGCGCAGCACGCGGACCGAACGGCCCGCGACCGGGACCTGCTCACCCGCGCGGTACACCTCGGTGTCCACGGCGATGGGGGCCGCGGTGTCGATCTCCGGCACCCACAGGTCGCCGTACACCTTCGGCAGCGTGTAGCGGATCGTCTCGTGGTGCGCGTTGAACATCAGCAGGAACGAGTCGTCCACGATGCGCCGTCCCCGCCGGTCCGGCTCGGTGATGGCCTCGCCGTTGAGGAACACGCACAGCGACTTGGCGTACCCGTTGTGCCAGTCGGCGTCGGTCATCTCGCTGCCGGACGGCGTGAGCCACGCGATGTCGGTCAGCTCGTCACCCGACCCGCGCACCGGCCGGCCGTAGAAGAAGCGGCGCCGCCGGAACACCGGGTGGCCGCGCCGCAGGTCGGCGAGCCGCTGGGTGAACTCCAGCAGCAGCCAGTTCTCCCGCACGTCGGACCAGTCGACCCAGCTGATCTCGTTGTCCTGGCAGTAGGCGTTGTTGTTGCCTTGCTGCGTGCGGCCGAGCTCGTCGCCGTGCGACAGCATCGGCACTCCCTGCGACAGGAACAAGGTGGTGAGGAAGTTGCGTTTCTGCTGCTCACGCAAGGCTTCCACGGCCCCGGACGCCGGCCCTTCCTCACCGCAGTTCCACGACCGGTTGTCGTCGGTGCCGTCGCGGTTGCCCTCGCCGTTGGCCTCGTTGTGCTTGCCGTTGTACGACACGAGGTCCCGCAGCGTGAAACCGTCGTGGCAGGTGACGAAGTTGATGGACGCGGCGGGACGGCGGCTGTCGTCCTGGTAGAGGTCGCTGGACCCGGTGAGCCGGGACGCGAACTCCGGCAGCGCCGCCGGCTCGCCGCGCCACATGTCGCGGATGGTGTCGCGGTAGCGGCCGTTCCACTCGGTCCAGCGCGGCGGGAAGTTGCCGACCTGGTAGCCGCCGGGCCCGACGTCCCACGGCTCGGCGATGAGCTTGACCTGGCTGAGCACGGGGTCCTGCTGCACCAGGTCGAAGAACGCCGACAGCCGGTCGACCTCGTGCAACTCGCGGGCCAGGGTCGCGGCGAGGTCGAAGCGGAAGCCGTCGACGTGCATCTCGATGACCCAGTAGCGCAGCGAGTCCATGATGAGCTGCAGGGTGTGCGGCGAGCGCATCAGCAGGCTGTTGCCGGTGCCGGTGGTGTCCATGTAGTAGCGCTGGTCGTCGTCCACGAGCCGGTAGTACGACCCGTTGTCGATGCCGCGCATGCTCAAGGTCGGCCCGAGGTGGTTGCCCTCGGCGGTGTGGTTGTAGACCACGTCGAGGATGACCTCGATGCCGGCCTCGTGCAGGGCCTTCACCATGGCCTTGAACTCCAGCACCTGGCCGCCGCGCTCGGCCGAGCTGGAGTAGCCGTTGTGCGGTGCGAAGAAACCGATGGTGTTGTAGCCCCAGTAGTTGGTGAGGCCGCGCTCCTGGAGGGTGTGGTCGGTGACGAACTGGTGCACCGGCATCAGCTCGACGGCCGTCACCCCGAGGCCGGTCAGGTGGTCGATGATCTCCGGGTGCGCGAGCGCGGCGTACGTGCCGC
Source organism: Sphaerisporangium rubeum (assembly GCF_014207705.1). Taxonomy (NCBI): domain Bacteria; kingdom Bacillati; phylum Actinomycetota; class Actinomycetes; order Streptosporangiales; family Streptosporangiaceae; genus Sphaerisporangium; species Sphaerisporangium rubeum. The sequence goes on along the minus strand of NZ_JACHIU010000001.1, from coordinate 1,911,614 downwards.
GGATGCGCTCGGGGATGCGCGGGTGCTGGATGGTCAGCCCCCGCACGTGCGCCTCGTAGATCACCGTGTTGTGGTACGGCGTGGCAGGCGGCCGGTCGTGGCCCCAGCCGAAGAACGGGTTCACGACGATGGACTTCGGCACGAACGCCGCCGAGTCGGAATCGTCGCGGCTGTCGGGCTCGCCGAAGCGGTAGCCGTAGACGGCCTGGTCCCAGCGGACCGTGCCGTCGATGGCCTTGGCGTACGGGTCGAGCAGCAGTTTGTTGGGATTGCAGCGCTGGCCGCGCGTGGGGTCGTACGGCCCGTGGACGCGGTAGCCGTACCGCTGTCCCGGGCCGATGCCGGGTAGGTACCCGTGCCACACGAAGCCCTCGCACTCGGTGAGCGCGACGCGTTGCTCGTTGTGGTCGTCGTCGAAGAGACAGAGCTCCACGCGTTCGCCGACCTCTGTGTACAGCGCGAAGTTGGTCCCCGCGCCGTCGTATGTCGCCCCGAGCGGATAGGGGTCGCCGGGCCAAGTTTCGATCATGTCACCACCCGGATAGGGATTTGCCCCATGGTCTCCCGACCATGCGGCGGAGCGCAGCCGAGTGCGAGTTTCACAGCCCCGTCACCGGCATCGTGCGGTTCCTCTCGTCCACGAGGAACTCGCCGTCCACCCGGCCGGCCCCCTGATCCGTTACGGTACCCGCACCGGGGACCAGCGCCTGACGCGCCTCGCTCTCACCGGCGCCGACGTGGCGGCTCGACGAAGTTGATCAGGCCCGCGCCTTCGCACACCCGGCACGCACGGCCGTCCACGGCGCCGTCTCCGGCGCAGGAACGGCAGGCCAGCACACGGTCGAAACGCGGGTCGCGGTAGGTGTGGCGGGTGCGCCGGCGGCCGATGGCCCAGCCCTGCACCCAGGCGAATCCGTCGATCTCGGCGAACAGCGCGTCGCTGAGCTCCCAGTGCCGGGTGACCGCGCGTTCGCGCAGCGCGTGCCACAACCCCGTTCCGAGGCCGGCGATGCCGACGTTCATGAGGACCGTTTCCTCTCTGGGTCCTTCGCGTGACCGTCGCCAGGAGCGCGGCGTCCCCACCACCGGCCCGGTGTGACCGCGGCATCATCCCCACGATGCCGCGCGGTCGCGCGTCCTACCCGCGCGCGCCCTCCCCGTCCCGTACGGCCTCCCTGCCCGTGTGGCGCGACGCACGGGTCCGGGGTGTGCTTCCGTCAGGGGCTGACCTTCTGTTTCCTTGTTCGTCCCTGTGCGTCACCGCCGATGACGATAGCCACACAAGACACTGTCTTCCGTATATACCTCTCCCGGTGCGCGCAGGGAATACCGCGCGGCGTCACAGCGCCGGACCGGGACGCGGTTTCCCGGCGGGGGTGGTCGCAGGCCAACGGCCGTCGCGGTCCGCGCCTTTAGCCGAGTAAGGGACCCAGGTAAAGGGTGTCAGCGGAGATGGCCCGCGCTCGGCTCGGTGTGGCGCGGGAGAGGACACCGCGCCGGGAACGCCGGCGACCTCGTCCTCGCTCGGCTCCGTGTGCGGCGGGAGACGTCCGTGCGAGGTCCGGGGATCGGTATGTTTGCCTGGTACTTCGCGGGTGGTCCCGCGAAACCCCCCTCGCCGTCGCGCCGACGGCGCGCGCACCCCCCTAGGAGACGACGTTGAGCGGATTCAAGCAGTTCCTGATGCGCGGCAACCTCGTGGAGCTCGCCGTCGCCGTCGTGATCGGCGCGACGTTCAGCGGGCTGATCCAGGCGCTGGTCGCGGACCTGATCACGCCGTTGATCGCGGCGGTGACCGGGGGCAAGCAGCCGGACTTCTCGCGGTACACGTTCAGCGTCAACGGCGCGGTGTTCAAGTACGGCGACTTCGTCAACCACCTGCTGACCTTCCTCATCATCGCCGCGGTCGTCTACTGGCTGGTGATCCTGCCGATGACGCGCGTGATCGGCTTCTTCGACCGCGACAAGAAGACCACCGAGAAGACCTGCCCCGAGTGCCTGAGCGACATCCCGGTGGAGGCCCGCCGCTGCGCGTTCTGCACCGTGGAGCTGTCCACCGTCCCGCCGGCCGACGACCGGCCCGCCGTCTGACGGCCGGATGCGTATGCCGGAATAGAGACCGGCCGGTCCCGGTTGCCGCGAAGGTGACCGATGAGATCCGTGGTGTCCCGCGAGGCGAGGCGACCGTACCCCTGTCCGTGCTCGACCTCGCCACCGTGGGGGCCGGCGACACGCCGGCCGACGCGCTGCGGACCTCCACCGAGCTCGCCAGGCGGGCCGAGCAGTGGGGCTACCACCGGTTCTGGGTGGCCGAGCACCACGGCATGCCGAGTGTCGCCAGCTCCTCACCGGCCGTCATCATCGCTCATCTCGGCGCGAACACCTCCACGATCCGGCTCGGCTCCGGCGGGGTGATGCTGCCGAACCACGCGCCGCTGGTCGTCGCCGAGCAGTTCGGCACGCTGCACGCGCTGCACCCGGGCCGCATCGACCTCGGTCTCGGCCGCGCTCCCGGCACCGACCAGGCGACCGCACGCGCGCTGCGCCGTGAGGCGACCCCGGACGCCGACGACTTCCCGCGCCAGCTGACCGATCTCATCGGCTTCCTCGACGACGCGCACCCGGCCGGCAGCCCGTACGAGCGCATCAGGGCCGTCCCCGGTGAGGCCTCGGCCCCCGGCTCGGGCCGTCCGCCGATCTGGCTGCTCGGCTCCAGCGGCTTCAGCGCGCGCCTGTCCGGGCTCCTCGGCCTGCCGTTCGCGTTCGCTCACCACTTCAGCGCGGCCAACACCGTCCCGGCGCTCGATCTGTACCGCTCGTCGTTCCGGCCGTCGGCGGTCCTCGACCGGCCGTACGCCATGATCGGGGTCGGTGCGGTGGCCGCGGACACCGCGCACGAGGCGCGGCGGCGAGCTCTCACCGGAGCGCTCGGCATGCTGCGGCTGCGGCGCGGTCAGCCGGCACCCCTGCCGACCCCCGAGGAGGCCGAGGCCCACCCCTACTCCGAGGTGGAGCGCGGCTTCGTGGAGGACTGGCTCTCCAATGTCGTGCACGGCGATCCCGCCACGGTGCGCGCCGGCCTGGAGGCGTTGCGTGAGCGGACCGGCGCCGACGAACTCATGATCACGACCTCGGTGCACGGCGGGCCGGCGCGCCTGCGGTCCTACGAACTGATCGCCGAGGCCTTCGGGATGCTCCGGGAGCGGGGCCCCGAGCGCGCGATCGCGTAACGAATCTGCAACGCCCCCGGCCGGATTGTACTCAACCGGTTGAGTGAAGGACAGGGCTGAGCAGGGAGGCCGGTCGGGCCGATGCCGCGGACCGGTCCCACGCAGGTGTGGTGCGGAGAGGTCTCCGGTTCACGAAGTCTGACAGGGACCTTTCTTCGCATGGAATATGTCCGTAACATCGCCTCCAGATCGGCGTGGAACATTTACCGGAAACATCTGTTGACACGCAAGAAACACTGTTATTGTGGTGGGAGCGCTCCCACACCTTCGCGATTTATTCTGAAAGCGGAGGAAGCCGGATGGCTGACCAGCCCACGCTTGCCCAGGTAGCAGCCGAAGCAGGGGTCTCCCCCGCCACGGCATCACGAGTACTCACCGGGTCTGTCCGAGTGAGCACATCGACCCGCCGCCAGGTCCATGACGCCATGTCACGTCTGGGTTACGTACGGCACCGCGCGCCACGGGGCACTTCCGCCCGGCGCTCGGACGCGCTCGTCGCGGCGGTGGTATGCGAACACACGCAACGCATGTTCGCCGAACCCTTCTACGCGAGACTCCTGTCCGCAGCCGACGAGGTGTTCACCGGTTACGGTGTGCCCTTCGTGGTGATGACCGCCACCCCGGCCACCTCCACGATCGCCGCGCCACCGCTGGTCACAGGCTCGTTCGACGGTGTCCTGCTCGCAGGCGCCAGGGAGAGGCACCCCCTCGCGGTCACACTCGCCGCGTCGGGGATCGCGGTCCGCAGCGCGGGCCGGCCGCCGGACGGCATCGATCTGCCGTTCGTCGACATGGACAACAGGGACGGGGCCCGGCAGGCCGCCGAGCACCTCCTGCTGACCAACAGGCGGGCGATCACCGTCATCGCCGGACCGCCGACGCTGCCGGGGGCCAGGGACCGTCTCGACGGCTTCCTGCGCACCCTCAACGCGGCGGGCATCAACGAGGTCCCCGTCGCGTACGGCGACTTCACGCACGCCTCAGGCGCGCACGCCATGCAGTGGCTCCTACAGCGGTCACCGCACCTCGACGCGGTGTTCGCCGCCTCGGACCCGATGGCCGCAGGCGCCATGCAGGCGCTGCGGCGCGCCGGTCGCCGGATCCCCGACGACGTGGCCGTGATCGGCTTCGACGACGCACCGCTAGCCAGGCACACCTCCCCCACCCTGACCACCGTGCGTCAGCCGGTGGAGGAGATGGCTGTGCTCACGGCCAGGATGCTGCTCATGTCGATCACCTCCGAGGAGGACGTCCAGCACGGCAACCCGATACTGCCCACGGAGCTGGTGGTTCGTGAATCAACTTGATGCGGGGGGCGTGCAGGAAGGCGATGTGCTCACGCGCCGTTACCGGCTCGTGGAGCGCATCGCCTCGGGGGGCATGTCGGCGATCTGGCGCGCTTTCGACCAGTCGCTGCACCGTACCGTCGCGATCAAGTTGCTGGACGGCAGCGTGGGAGGCGACAGCGAAGGCCGTGACCTCATCATGCGTGAGGCGCGGGCGACGGCACGCCTGATCCACCCGGACGCCATCGAGGTGTACGACTACGGCGAGACGGTCACGACACGTGGCCGGCTCGCCTCGTACGTCGTGATGCGGCTGCTGGACGGACGGCCGCTGTCCGAGCGCATCGACGAGGGCCCGCTGCCGTGGCGGGAGGCCGTGGTGATCGCGACCAGGGTGGCCCTGGTCCTCGCCGCGGCCCACCAGCGCGGCATCGTGCACCGCGACGTCACGGCGGAGAACGTCCTGCTGTCCCCCGAAGGCGCCAAGCTGCTGGACTTCGGCATCGCGGCGTACGTCGGGGAGCAGGTGGACCAGCGGCTCGCCGACTTCGGCACGCCGCCGTACGTGGCTCCCGAGCGGCTGACCAGCACGACCGTGCACCCGTCCGTCGACGTGTACGCGCTCGGCGTCCTGCTGTTCGAGATGCTCACCGGCAGGCTCCCCTACCCCGAACTGACCTGGGAGGCCCTGGAGAACGCGAACAGGACGGGGCCGCCGCCCGCGCCGTGCGTCCCCGGGCTTCCCGCCGAGGTCGCGGAACTGTGCAGGCGCTGCCTGTCGCAGGACCCAGGTGAGCGGCCGAGCGCTCAGTTCGTCGCCGACGTGCTCGGGTCCTGTCTCACGGCACCCGCCGCGACCAGCGGGTCCACCCCCGTGTGGGTGCGGCGCGCCAGGGTGGTCACCATCGCGGCCGCGGTGCTGACCACCTGGACGGCGGTCCTGCTGTGGGTGCAGCCGGAGGTGACGCCGCCGTCCGCGACGGCCTTCACGATCGGGCCGTCCCTGCCGGCCGCGTCCCCGGTGGCCGAGGGCGAACGGCACGGAGGCGCGCTCACCGAGCCGATCTCCGACTCCGACGCGGACGCCGACTCCGGCACCGTCCTGCGGGAGTCACCCACCGCGTCACCCACCGGCGCGGCCCGGGTCTCCCCCGCACCGACCCGGCCTGCGGCTTCACGGCAGCCGGAACCGGACGAACCCCAAAAGACGGTGCCGGAGGCGCAGGCGCCGCCGCCGCAGGACCAGCAGAAGCCGCAGAGCGACCCGGCGCCGCGAGACGACCAGAAGCCGCAGGACCAGCAGAAACCACCGGCCGGTGACGGCGTCAGCGCGAGCGCGCCGACACTGACCCAGGCGGTCGCCGGTTTCGACACCGCGGTCTCCGCCGGCGAGGCGGCGGGGGACATCCGTCCCGACGTCGCCCTCGACCTGCGCAACGTGGTGCACAACCTCATCCGCTCCGAAGGCGACCCCTCCGACGGCCTCGCGCGGATCCGCGTGAAGCTCGTGGAGCGGGAGCGTGAGGGCGGCCTCACATCGCAGGTAAGGCAGGACCTCGACCAGCGGCTCACCCTCATCGGAGCGGCCCTCAAGGCCGCGTAGCGCCGCACGACGACACCTCCACCGCGCGCCCGGGTCCCAGGCCGGGTGCCGCGCGGCTCTCCTCCGCCGAGCGCTCTCCTCGCCGCACTCGCGGCCCCTCTGCGTCTCTCAGCAGATTCGCCGGCTAATGGTTCACCGGGGAAAGTGCCCCGGCAAATCCGATTGTTTACCCGGAAATAATCGGTTCTTCTTAGTTAACCTTATTTCACAATAATATCGCGCGCAGAGTGACGATCTTGTCGCATACGCGAGTGTCCGAAAATAGGGTTGACGACAGTCCTTGACCTGAGTTTGACCGGACAGGGCCACATGGGAGCGCTCCCAGCACGGCGGAAAATCTTTCTCGCCTCTCCCGCCTCCGGCGTGGAATCTCCGGCTGCCGACCGCCACGCCGAGCCCGTGACCACGGAGAAGCCGGAAGGCCCTTCCGGCCATCACTCTACTCCCGCCGTGGAATTTTCACCCTCGGAAGATCCCCTGAAAGTTGCAAAGCCGACCCTGGGCCACACCGCAGGTCACACCGCAGGCAGGAAGCGGGTGGTGGCGCGGGTGTTGACGCTCCAGGGACCCGAGCGAACCATTGCTCCGCCGTGCGGCCCGCACCCGGCCCGGCACGGCGGACGGCTCCAAACGGGCCGATATGGACGCGAGCGGCGACGCCGGCGCGTCCGACCCATGTCACGAAGGGCATACCGATGAGAGCACGATGGAGCGGCGGCAGGTGGAAGGCCGCGGTGACCGCGGTCGTCACCACCGCGGCCGCGGCGGCGATGGCCGTGACGCTCGGCACCGCGCCGGCCGGCGCGGCCGGCGGCACCGGAGTGGGGTACCTCCACACCAACGGCAACAAGATCGTCGACAGCACCGGCGCGACGGTGCGGCTGACCGGCATCAACTGGTTCGGCATGGAGACCGACAACAAGACCTTCCACGGCCTGTGGGCCAACAACCCGTGGCGCAACCAGATCGACCTCATGGCGAGCCTCGGATACAACACGATCCGCGTGCCGTACTCCGACGACGCGCTCAAGCCCGGCGCGGTGGCGACCAGCGTCAACACCTACAGCAACCCCGACCTGCTGAACCTCACCCCCCTGCAGATCCTCGACAAGGTCGTGGACTACGCCGGCAGCAAGGGGATGCGGATCATCCTGGACCGGCACCGGCCCACGGCGGCGGGCCAGAGCGCGCTCTGGTACGTCCCGTCGGTGCCGGAGAGCACCTGGATCAGCAACTGGAAGATGCTCGCGCAGCACTACGCGGGCAACACGACCGTCATCGGGGCCGACCTGCACAACGAGCCGCACGCCGACGGCACCGAGCCCAACAGCACCGGGTCCTGCTGGGGGTGCGGCGACACCGCGCGTGACTGGCGTCTCGCCGCCGAGCGCGCCGGCAACGCGATCCTCGGCGTGCAGCCGAACTGGCTGATCTTCGTCGAAGGCGTGAGCTGCCCGAGCGGCGGCAACGCCAACGCCTGGGACAACATCCCCGACGAGCCGTGCGGCTGGTGGGGCGGCAACCTGTCCAAGGCCAAGGACTACCCCGTGCGGCTCAACGTGGCCAACCGGCTGGTCTACTCGCCGCACGAGTACGCGACCTCGGTCTTCCGGCAGACCTGGTTCGACGACCCGAGCTACCCGGCGAACATGCCGGCCATCTGGGACAAGTTCTTCGGGTACATCTACAAGGAGAACATCGCCCCGATCATGATGGGTGAGTTCGGCACCACGATGGCCAGCAACACCGACCGGATCTGGCTCCAGGAGCTGATGAAGTACACCGGCACCGGTGTGAACGGCATGTCCTTCACGTACTGGTCGTGGAACCCCAACTCCGGTGACACCGGCGGCATCCTCAAGGACGACTGGGCCACGGTGGACCAGGCCAAGCAGAGCATCCTGCAGCCCTACCTGATCCCCCCGGTCGGCGGCGGCACCGGCTCCCCCTCGCCGACCGTCAGCCCGACCCCGTCCCGCACCCCCACACCGACCCCCACACCCACACCCACACCGACCCCCACGCCGACCCCGACTCCCACACCGACGCCGACGCCGACGTCCGGCTCGCGGTGCCAGGTCACCTTCCGGGTGACCAACTCCTGGCAGGGTGGACTCCAGGCCGAGCTGGCGGTGCGCAACACCGGCACCACGGCGTGGAACAACTGGGCCGTCACCTGGACCATGCCGGCCGGGCTGACGCTCGCCAGCAGCTGGAACGGCGTGATCACGCAGAACGGGACCACCTGGACGGCCAGAGCGCCGAGCTACGCCACGTCGATCCCTGCCGGACAGACGGTCACCGTCGGCTTCACGGCCACCGGCAGCGGCACCGGCACCCCGACCGCGTTCACCTGCTCCTAGAACGGCCTCCGGCGCGGGACGGCACACCGTCCCGCGCCGGTGATCGGTACGCGGGCCGGAAAGTCCGCGGACCGATCGCATGGAATGTCCGATAGCTGAAAGTTTCAGCTAGGTATCACGCCAGCGTGTAAGCCTGGTGTAAGAACCGGCAGGCTGGCGAGCGTAGACGCTTGTACCGCACGAAATCTGCCTGACATGTCATTGACATCTTTGTGGCTCCCAGCAGAATTTCCAGGTGGGAGCGCTCCCATTCACCTTCATTCACTCCGCCCGGTACGAGACCGACGCTTCGCACATCATCTGCACCATCCGTCGTCATTTATCCCTTTGGAGTACCTTCAGGATGTCTTCAACATCGTTAGGAGCGGGAGCGCTCCCACGATCGCGCGCCAAGCGGCGCGGGGTGTGGGTGGCGTTGGTCAGCCTGGCGGCCGGCCTCTTCACCGTGCTGACCTCCGTACCGGCCTCGGCCGCTGTCGCCTGCAACGTGACCTACACGGCGCAGAGCTGGAACAACGGCTTCACCGCCAGTATCGACGTCAAGAACACCGGCGACCCCTGGACGAGCTGGACCCTGCGGTTCACGTTCCCCAACTCCAGCCAGCGCGTCTCCAACGGCTGGAGCGCCAACTGGACGCAGAGCGGCCAGACCGTCACCGCGACGAACGCGGCGTGGAACGGCAACCTCGGCACCGGCCAGACGACCAACATCGGCTTCCAGGGCACGCACAGCGGCACCAACCCCGACCCGACCTCGTTCTCGGTCAACGGTGTGACGTGCAACGGCGGCCAGAACCCGACGAACCAGGCGCCGACCGCGACCCTCACCTCACCGACCGCGGGCCAGACCTTCACCGCGCCGGCCACGGTGAACCTCGCCGCGACCGCCGCCGACTCCGACGGTTCGGTCACCCGGGTCGAGTTCTACAACGGCACAACGCTGCTCGGCAGCGACACCACCGCGCCGTACACCTACTCGTGGACCAACGTCCCCGCGGGTAGCTACTCGCTGACCGCGCGAGCGTACGACAACGGGTCGCCGGCGCTGACCGGCAACTCCTCGCCGGTCGGCATCACGGTGAGCGGCACCCAGGCCTCGACGATCGTGGCCAGCGCCTCCACCCTCCTCGTCCCCGAGGGCAGCAGCGCCAGCTACACGATCCGCCTGTCGCGCCAGCCGTCCAGCAGCGTCACGGTGACCACCGCGAAGGCCTCCGGCGGCGACGCCGACCTGACCATCAGCGCGGGTGCCACCCGGACCTTCACCACCTCCAACTGGAACACGCCGCAGACGGTCACCATCGCGGCGGCCGAGGACAGTGACACCACCGCGGGCTCCGCGACGTTCACCTCCACGGCCAGCGGCTGGACCAGCGCCTCCGTCGAGGCCACCGAGGCCGACAACGACACCCCGAGCGGCACCAACGAGTACATCCAGCGCTTCACCACGCTGTACAACAAGATCAAGGACCCGGCCAACGGGTACTTCTCGCCGGAAGGCATCCCCTACCACTCGGTGGAGACCTTCATGGTGGAGGCCCCGGACCACGGTCACGAGACCACCTCCGAGGCGTTCAGCTACTACCTGTGGCTCGAAGCGGTGTACGGCCAGGTCACCGGCACGTGGACCAGGTTCAACGAGGCGTGGGCGACGATGGAGAAGTACATCATCCCCGCGCAGCGCGACCAACCCACCAACTCCAGCTACAACCCGAGCTCCCCGGCCACCTACGCCGGTGAGTGGAACGACATCTCGTCGTACCCGTCGCAGCTCGACAAGAACGTGTCGGTCGGTGTCGACCCGATCGGCAACGAGCTGTCGCAGGCGTACGGCACCAAGGACATCTACGGCATGCACTGGCTGCTGGACGTCGACAACACCTACGGCTTCGGCCGCTGTGGTGACGGCACCACCCGTCCGGCGTACATCAACACCTACCAGCGTGGCCCGGAGGAGTCGGTCTTCGAGACGATCCCGCAGCCGTCCTGCGACACCTTCGCGTTCGGCGGCCGGAACGGCTACCTGGACCTGTTCACCGGCGACGCGTCCTACGCCAAGCAGTGGAAGTACACCAACGCTCCCGACGCCGACGCTCGCGCCGTGCAGGTGGCGTACTGGGCCAACATCTGGGCCACCGCTCAGGGCAAGCAGTCCCAGATCACTACCACCTTGGACAAGGCCGCCAAGATGGGTGACTACCTGCGCTACGCGATGTACGACAAGTACTTCAAGCAGCCGGGTTGCGCCAGCACCTCTTGCGCCGCCGGCACCGGGAAGAACTCCTCGAACTACCTGCTGTCCTGGTACTACGCCTGGGGTGGCGCGTACGACACCTCCGCGGGCTGGGCCTGGCGCATCGGTTCGAGCCACAACCACTCCGGTTACCAGAACCCGCTCGCGGCCTACGCGCTGGCCAACGTCGCGGCGCTGAAGCCGAAGGGTGCGACCGCGGTCCAGGACTGGAGCACCAGCTTCACCCGGCAGCTCGAGTTCTACCGCTGGCTGCAGTCCTCCGAGGGCGGCATCGCCGGTGGCGCGACCAACAGCTGGGACGGTCACTACGCGGCCCGTCCGTCCGGCACGCCGACCTTCTACGGCCTGGCGTACGACTGGCAGCCCGTCTACCACGACCCGCCGTCGAACCAGTGGTTCGGCTTCCAGGTCTGGACGATGGAGCGCATCGCGGCCCTGTACAACTCGACCGGCAACGCGCAGGCCAAGGCGCTGCTGGACAAGTGGGTCCCGTGGGCCATGGCGAACACCACGGTCAGCGGCACCACCTACCAGCTGCCGTCGACGCTGCGGTGGACCGGCCAGCCGGACACCTGGAACGCCTCCAGCCCGGGTGCCAACAACAACCTGCACGTCACCGTCGTCGACCACACCACGGACGTCGGCGTGGCGGGCTCGTACGCCAAGGTCCTCATGTACTACGCGGCTCGTGCGAACAACACGGCGGCGCGGGACATGGCCAAGGCGATCCTGGACGGCGTGTGGGCCAACTCCGACACCAAGGGTGTCTCGGTGCCGGAGACCAAGGCCGACTACAACCGGATCGACGACCCGATCTACGTCCCGTCCGGCTGGACCGGCAGGATGCCGAACGGCGACACGATCAACTCCAGCTCGACCTTCATCTCCATCCGGTCGTTCTACCGCAACGACCCGGCTTGGCCGCAGGTCTCGGCGTACCTGAACGGCACGGGCCCGGCCCCGACGTTCAACTACCACCGCTTCTGGGCCCAGGTCGACGTCGCCGTCGCTCTGGCCGAGTACGGACGCCTGTTCCCCTGATCCGCAGGCCACGGTGCGGCGGCGCCTGACACGCCGTCGCACCACCTGCAAGGTGGCCGCGCCGGCGCCTGACACGCCAGGCGCGGCCGACCGAGGCGGGGTGCGGTGGGCCTGACCCCCACCGCACCCCGTCCGACCCACCCCGATCCATCCCGATCCACCCCGGCTCCCCCCTCAAGCCACGCACAGCCCGAGAGGCCACCGATGTCCCTCAAACGCACCCTCACCGGCCTGGCGCTCCTCGCCGTGTCGGTCACGGTCCTTCCGGCGATCGGCCCGGCCTCGGCGGCCCCCGCGTTCAACTACGGCGAGGCGCTGCAGAAGTCCCTCTTCTTCTACGAGGCCCAGCGCGCCGGCAAACTCCCCGCGAACAACAGGGTCTCCTGGCGCGGCGACTCCGCGCTGAACGACGGCCAGAGCGCCGGCGTCGATCTTTCCGGCGGCTGGTACGACGCCGGTGACCACGTCAAGTTCGGCCTGCCGATGGCGTCGAGCGCCACGATGCTCGCCTGGGGCGGCGTCGAGTACCGCGACGCGTACCAGAGCTCGGGGCAGCTCCCCTATCTGCTGGACAACCTGAAGTGGGTCAACGACTACTTCATCAAGGCCCACCCCTCGGCGAACGTGCTCTACGGCCAGGTGGGCAACGGCGGCACCGACCACGCCTGGTGGGGCCCGGCCGAGGTCATGCCGATGAGCCGGCCCGCGTACAAGATCGACGCCACCTGCGGCGGGTCGGACCTCGCGGGTGAGACGGCGGCCGCGATGGCCGCGTCGTCGATGGTGTTCCGGCCCACGAACCCGTCGTACGCCGACACGCTGGTCACCCACGCGCGGCAGCTCTACAACTTCGCCGACACGGTGCGCAAGGTCTACAGCGACTGCATCACCGACGCGGCCGGGTACTACCGCTCCTACAGCGGGTACAACGACGAGCTGGTCTGGGCCGCGGCCTGGCTGCACCGGGCCACCGGTGAGGCGTCCTACCTGACCAAGGCCGAGCAGTACTACGACAACCTCAGCAACGAGCCGCAGAGCACCATCAAGTCGTACAAGTGGACGATCGCGTGGGACGACAAGTCCTACGGCGCGTACGTGCTGCTGGCCAAGCTCACCGGCAAGCAGCGGTACATCGACGACGCCAACCGGTGGCTGGACTTCTGGACGGTCGGGGTGAACGGCAACCGGGTGAACTACTCCCCCGGCGGCCAGGCCGTGCTCGACCAGTGGGGTTCGCTGCGGTACGCCGCCAACACCGCGTTCACCGCGTTCGTGTACAGCGACTGGCTGAGCGACGCCACGCGCAAGGCGCGGTACCACGACTTCGCCGTACGTCAGATCAACTACGCGCTCGGCGACAACCCGCGCCGTTCGTCCTACGTCGTCGGCTTCGGGAACAACCCGCCGAAGAACCCGCACCACCGCACGGCGCACGGTTCGTGGTCCAACAGCCTCAACGAGCCCGCCGCGACCCGGCACATCCTGTACGGCGCTCTGGTCGGCGGTCCGAAGTCGGCCGACGACGCCTACGCCGACAGCCGCAACGACTACGTGATGAACGAGGTCGCCACCGACTACAACGCGGGGTTCACCAGCGCGCTGGCGCGGCTGTACCGCGAGTACGGCGGCACGCCGCTGACGAACTTCCCCGTGGCGGAGACGCCTGACGGTCCCGAGATCTACGTGCAGGCCTCGGTCAACGCGTCCGGCGCGGGGTTCACCGAGATCAAGGCCGTGCTCTACAACCACTCGGCGTGGCCGGCGCGGACGCTGTCGGACGGATCGCTGCGGTACTTCTTCAGCCTCGACGGCACCACGACGCCGTCCCAGATCACGCTGACCTCGGCGTACACGCAGTGCCGCCAGCCGACGGGTCCGACCCAGTGGGCCGGAAACATCTACTACATCACCATCGACTGCTCGGGTCAGAACATCGCCCCCGCGGGCCAGTCGGAGTCCCGGCGTGAGATGCAGTTCCGCATCGCCAGCTCCGGCACGTGGGACCCGACCAACGACTGGTCCTACACCGGTGTGGCCACCACCCCCGGCGCGACCCCGGTGACGGTGCAGAACATCGTGGCGTACTCGGGAAGCACCCGCGTCTACGGCAACACCCCCGGCAGCGGCCCGGAGCAGACCCCGCCGGTCACCCCGACGCCGACCCCCACGCCGACTCCCACGCCGACGCCGACTCCCACGCCGACGCCGACCCCGACTCCCACCCCCACGCCGACTCCTACGCCGACCCCCACTCCCACGCCGACCCCCACCCCCACGGCGGGCCGGGCCTGCGCCGCGACCTACAGCATCACGAGTAGCTGGTCCGGCGGCTTCCAGGCCAATGTGGTGGTGCGCAACAGCGGCACGGTGGCGGTGAACTCGTGGACGGTGAACTGGACGTTCCCGAGCGGTCAGACGGTCAGCCAGATCTGGAGCGCCACCCACACCCAGTCCGGCGCCTCGGTCACGGCCCGTCCCCTGAGCTGGAACGCCGCGATCCCGACCGGCCAGACGGTCAACTTCGGATTCCTCGGGACAGGCGCCGCGACCGTCCCGGCGACGGTGAGCTGCACCGCCGCCTGATCCCCCAAAGACGTGGTCTCATGCCCTGGGAGCGCGAGACCACAAACAGCCCGGCCGGGTCGAAAGACCCGGCCGGGCGCCCCCAGGTACGGGGCCCGCGCGGCCCCGGCCGAGCGTGCGGCGACGTGCTCCTCCACCGTCGCGGCGCCATCCGAGGAGGTTTTTCGATGAACGCCGACCGGTCACCACGTCCCCTGCTCGACAGGCTGCGCATCCCTCTCGTGGCCGTGCTGGCTCTCGGCCTGCTCGGCGTCGCGGAGCAGCCTCGTGCCGACGGGGCCGCGCGGAGCGCGGCCGGTGCCGCCGCGCTCCCCTATCAGGACCCGAGCCTGCCGGTGCAGACGCGGGTGAACGACCTGTTGTCCCGGATGACCGTGGACGACAAGGTGGGACAGATGGTGCAGGCCGAGCGTGCGGCGCTGACGTCGGTCTCCGACATCGCGACGTACCGCATCGGCTCGGTGCTGTCGGGAGGCGGCTCGGCGCCGTCGCCGAACAACGCCACCGGGTGGGCCGATCTGTACGACAACTACCAGCGGCAGGCGCTGTCGACGCCGCTGGGAATCCCGATGATCTACGGGATCGACGCGGTGCACGGTCACAACAACCTGCAAGGCGCCACGATGTTCCCGCACAACATCGGGCTCGGCGCGACGCGTGACCCCGACCTCGTGCAGCGCGTCGGCCGCGCCACCGCCGAGGAGGTCGCCGGCAGCGGCCTGGACTGGACGTTCGCACCGTGTCTCTGTGTGGCGCGCGACGACCGGTGGGGCCGCACCTACGAGTCGTTCGGCGAGAACCCGCAGCTCGTGAGCCAGATGGCGAGCATCGTCACCGGCTTCCAGGGCTCCTCGCTCGGTGGCGCGGCCTCGGTGCTCGCCACCGCCAAGCACTACGTCGCCGACGGCGGGACCACCGGCGGCCGGGACCAGGGTGACGCGCAGATCAGCGAGGCCGACCTGCGTGCCATCCACCTGCCGCCGTTCCGGGCCGCCGTCGAACGCGGCGTGGGCTCGGTGATGATCTCCTTCAGCAGCTGGAACGGCCAGCGCATGCACGGCCAGCGCTACCTCATCACCGACGTGCTGAAGAACGAGCTCGGCTTCGGCGGCTTCGTGGTGACCGACTGGGCCGCCATCGACCAGCTCGACGGCCGGACCGGCTTCACGGCCGACGAGATCAGGACGGCGTTCAACGCCGGCATCGACATGGCGATGGTCCCGGTCGACCACCGGCAGTTCATCTCACTGCTGAAGCAGGAGGTGCAGGCCGGCCGGATCAGCGCGGCCCGGGTGGACGACGCCAACCGGCGCATCCTCACCAAGAAGTTCCAGCTCGGCCTGTTCGAGCGGCCGATGGCCGACCGGACGTACGCCGCGACCATCGGCAGCACGGCGCACCGTGACGTCGCCAGGGAGGCGGTGCGCAAGTCGCAGGTGCTGCTGAAGAACAGCGGTGACGTGCTGCCGCTGGCCAAGAACGGTGGCAAGATCTTCGTGGCCGGCAAGAACGCCGACGACATCGGCAACCAGAGCGGCGGCTGGACCATCTCCTGGCAGGGCTCGTCGGGGAACATCACCTCCGGGACGACGATCCTGCAGGGCATCAGGCAGAAGGCCGGGTCCGGCACCACCGTCACCTACAACAGGGACGGCTCCGGCATCGACTCGTCCTACCGGGCCGCGATCGCGGTCGTCGGCGAGACGCCGTACGCCGAGGGGCAGGGTGACCGCACGTCGCTGACCCTGGACAGCACCGACCTCACCACGCTCTCGCGGCTGCGGGCCTCCGGTGTGCCGGTCATCGTGGTGCTGGTGTCGGGACGGCCGATGGACATCTCGGCGCAGCTCGGCGACTGGAACGCGCTGCTCGCCTCGTGGCTGCCGGGGACGGAAGGCGGTGGTGTCGCCGACGTGCTGTTCGGCGACTACGCGCCGACCGGGAAGCTGCCGATGACGTGGATGCAGAACATCGGCCAGCAGCCGATCAACAGCGGGGACGGCAAGCCGGCGCTGTTCGACTACGGCTTCGGCCTCACGTACGGCACGGCCAGCCCTACCCCTACCCCCACCCCGACCCCCACGCCGACGCCGACGCCGACTCCCACCCCGACACCTACCCCGACCCCGACCCCGACGCCGACGATCACCCCCACACCGACGCCGACGCCATCCGCCGGGACGCTCGCCTGCCGGGTGACGTACCGGGTGACGAGCCAGTGGCAAGGCGGCTTCAACGCCGACGTGATCATCGGCCTGACCGCCGGTTCGGTGAGCAACTGGACGCTGAACTTCACCTGGCCCGGCTCGCAGCGCGTCAGCAACGCCTGGAACGCGCGCGTCACCCAGTCAGGAGCCCAGGTCACCGCGCTCGACGGCGGCTGGAACGCCGCCATCGGCGCAGGCGGCTCGTCGACCTTCGGATTCACGGTCACGGGGACGAGCGCTCCACCGGCCGCCTATACCCTCAACGGCGTGACCTGCGCCATCGGGTGACGCCGGGAGCGGGACGGCCACGGGCCGCCGCCGGGACGGACCCTTCCGCACCCCGTCCCGGCGGTCGGCCCGTGGCCGCCGTCCCGCGTGGGATCACGGCTGGAAGCGGTACCCGATGCCGGCCTCGGTGAGCAGGTGCCGCGGCCTGGCCGGGTCGGTCTCCAGCTTGCGGCGGAGCTGCGCCATGTACTGACGCAGGTAGTTGGTCTCCTTGACGTGGCCGGGGCCCCAGACCTCGGTGAGCAGCCGCCGCTGGCTGATCAGCCTGCCGGGGTTGCGCAGCAGTATCGCCAGCAGGTGCCACTCGGTGGGGGTCAGCCTGATGCCGTCGGAGACGGTCAGGTGCACCAGGTCCACCAAGTGGTCACCCACCGGTATCTCGGTCAGCTCGGACTCGTGGACCACGTCCCCGCGGGTCGCGGCACGGATGCGGGCCAGCAGCTCGTCGATGCCGAACGGCTTGGTGACGTAGTCGTCGGCCCCGGCGTCGAGCGCGTCCACCACGTCGGCCCCGCCGCGGCCGGACAGCACGATGATCGGGATCTTGGTCCAGCCGCGCAGGCCGTGGATCACCTCGACACCGTCGATGTCAGGTAATCCGAGGTCCAGCACCACGACGTCGGGGTGCCAGGCGGCGGCCTGGCGCAGGGCCGTGCCGCCGTCCCGGGTCACTTCGACGTCGTAGCGCCGTGCGACAAGGTTCACGCGGAGCTCGCGCAGGAGCCGCGGCTCGTCGTCCACGACGAGGATCTTGGTCATGCCCGCCCCATCTGAAGGCAATCGGCCGATGAACGATCATGGTCAAGCCGACTCCCCGCAGTCCGCACCCACGATACTCAGGGTGAGGTGCTCCAGCGTGGAGGCGTCCCGGAAGACAATCGGGCCTCGCGTGCCGAACGTGACATGAGTGCCGGCACCCCGAGCAGCGCGTGACCGGCGACGGCCACACAGACGAGGCCGAGCACCAGCCCCCAGCTCACGTCGGTGAGGTGGTGCATGCCTCGGTACAGGCGCGAGGCGGCGACGAACAGCGGCACACCGAGGCCGAGGGCCCACCACAGGACCTTGAGTATCGTGTGGCGGTGGGTGTGCAGCACGAGCACCAGGGCCACACCGCAGTAGAAGCCGACGGCCGCACTGGTGTGTCCTGAGGGGAAGCTCGACGTCGGCGGGGCCGGGTCCAGGTGACGCACCTCCGGACGCTGGCGTTCCACGAACACCGTGGCGAGCAGGAAGACGAGGTTCTGCGACCAGACCGCCACCACCAGGAAGATCGACTCACGCCAGCGGTGGAAGACCAGACGGAACACGATGGCCGTGACGGCGGTCAACGCGACGATCACCGGGGTGTCGGCCAGTGTGGAGCCGATGTGGGTGATGGTGTTGAACAGCGGCGTGCGGTCCTCCGCGAGGTCCCTGCTGACGTCCATCTCACCGGCGATGGCCGCGTGCAACGGCCGGGTGATCAGCCAGCCGACCCCGAGGGTGACCGCCGACAGCACCACCAGCGGTAAAAGCAGCAGACGCGCCGCCCACGCCGCGACCGCGGGCCATCGCCGCTCGTCACTCTCTGCCTTCATTGGGGGTTTCCTTCCGGTCGATCCGCCGGGCCTGTCTCCGGCTCGACACCCTCGATGTGGGGTTCGGCCGGCCTGAGCCCGATATCTCTTCGCCAGGTCTCGAAGGCGGCGGTGGTCGCGATGACCACCGCGGCGCCGAAGATCACGCCGGCCACGACGTCACTGACCCAGTGCACGGCGAGCGCCACACGTGTGTACGCCACTCCTGCCACGATCACCGCACCCGCGCACCACAGCAGGGCCCCCGCGCGCTTGCTGACGTACGGCAGGACCAGCAGGATCAGCACCCCCGCGCCGAGTGCGGCGTTCAGCGCGTGTCCCGAGGGGAACGACGCGCCGGGTGCCACCGCGACGGGGTCCGGCAGGTGCGGCCGTGCGCGGTCGACGGCCCACTTCAGTCCGAGCCCGAGCAGTCCGCCGACGGTGATCGTGGTGACGGCCCACGCCGCCAGCCGCCATCTCCTGCGGTACGCCAGCCACGCCACGGCGAGCACGACGGCCACCCGCCACGCCTCCGGGGAGAAAACGTCGGTCCACAGGTCGAGCACCGTGACCCAGCCGGGGTGCTCCAGTGCCCAGGCGTGCAGCGTCTCGGCCACTCCCTGGTCCAGCCGGTGGAGCGGCGGGAACGACGTCTGCACGAGGATCAGCAGCAGGGTGAACGGGACGGCGACGAGGAAGGCCGCGGCGGACGCCAGCGCGAGCCGGGGCCCGAGCCGCGCGCGGGCCTGGTTCGCCGTCGCCGACGGTGGCGCGGAACTGGACATGAGGGGGCGCTACCCCTTTCGGCGCTCTTCGAACGGGGGACGCCGGACCCGCGTCAGTGATGCTTCACCTGGCGTTCAAGGCGCCTCAGCCTTCGGCGAGCACCTCGGCCACCACGCAGGTGATGTTGTCGGGGCCGCCGCCCTGGCGGGCCAGCTCGACGAGGCGTTCCGCGGCCTCACCGAGGTCGCCGGCGGCGGTGAGGATCTCGTGCAGTTCCTTCGGGCCGACGACTCCGCTGAGGCCGTCGGAGCAGATCAGGTAGCGGTCGCCGGCCTCGGCCTCGCGCAGCGACAGGTCGGGCTCCACCGAGCCGCTGCCGCCGAGCGCGCGCATCAGCAGCGAGCGGCGCGGGTGCGCCGCGGCCTGCTCGGGGGTCATCTGACCGTCGTCGACCAGCGACTGCACCAGGGTGTGGTCGCGGGTGATCTGGTACAGATAGCCGCCGCGCAGCATGTACGCGCGCGAGTCCCCGATGTGCGCGAGCGCGATGCGGCCGGCGTCCCACAACATCGCCGTGAGCGTCGTACCCATTCCTGCCAGCTTCGGGTCGCGCGCGGCCATATCCTTCAGGCGATGACCCGCGGCGGTGATCGCCGACTCGAGCGATCCGAGCGGGTCGTCACCAGGTGGATCGCTGTCGAGTGAGGACAGCGCGGCGATGACGGTGGCGCTCGCCACCTCGCCGTGGCTGTGGCCCCCCATGCCGTCGGCGACCGCCAGCAGTCGAGGGCCGGCGTACACCGCGTCCTCGTTCCGCTGGCGGCGCAGGCCGATGTCGGTGCGGGAGGCGTACCGCAGCGTCAGCGACACGTTGTTTGACATACCCCCAGTAAATCATTGGTTGAATCACTTCACAAGCACATGACTTGTGGATTCTTTCGGCGACGTCGACTACGCTGACCGGCAGGCGAGGAGTGCCATGGGACAGCAGGGAGACACGACGCCGATGGGACACGACGCCACGCTGAACGCCGGTGACATCGCGCGGCTGGCCGACGTCGGCCGGGCCGCGGTGAGCAACTGGCGCCGCCGCCACGACGACTTCCCCCAGCCGGTCGGCGGCACCGCCGCCAGCCCGCTGTTCTCCCTGCCTGAGATCGAGGAGTGGCTGCGCCGCAACGGCAAGTCGTACGAACTGTCGCTCGGCGACCGCGTGTGGCAGCGGCTGCGCGCCGCCGCCGACGACCTGCGGCTCGGCGAGATCGTCGCCTGCGCAGGCGCCTACCTGCTGTACCTGCACCGCGACCCGGCCGGCGCGGTGCGCGGCCCCGAGCCGCCGGCCCGGCGCGCCGCGTCCGCCACCGCCGACCTGCCGGCGCCGATCGCGTGGGACCTGGTCGACGCCAGGCTGTACCGCCTGCTCGCCGACCTCGCCGCCGAGCAGGGGCCGAGGGCCGCGTTCGAGCTGCTCTGCGAGCGGTACACCGAGGCCCACTCCCGTCGCGTGCCGGTGACCCGGCCCGACGTGGCGGCGCTGCTGGTCCGCCTCGCGGCGCCTGAGGAAGGCCTCAAGGCGGGTACGGTGTTCGACCCCGCCTGCGGCGCCGGGGCCCTGCTGCTACCGGCCGCGGACAACGGTTTCCCGGTCGTGGGTCAGGAGATCGGCGGGACACCGGCGCTGCTCACCGCCGTACGGCTGCTGCTCACCGGGGCCGAGGCCCGGGTCGTCGCGGGGGACTCGCTGCGGCAGGACGCCTTCCCCGGCCTGCGTGCCGGCGCGGTCGTGTGCGACCCGCCGTTCAACGAGCGGGCCTGGGGATACGAGGAGCTGACCGGCGACCCCCGCTGGGAGTACGGGCTGCCGCCGCGCGGTGAGCCGGAGCTCGCCTGGGCCCAGCACTGCCTGGCGCACGCGCGGCCCGGCGGGCTGGTGGCGATCCTCATGCCGGCCGCCGCGGCGGGACGGCGTCCCGGCAGGCGGATCCGCGGCAACCTGCTGCGCGCCGGTGCTCTGCGCGCCGTCGTCACCCTGGCGACCGGCGGCCCCGACCTGTGGCTGCTGCGCCGGCCCGCGCCGGGGGAACGTCCGCCGTCCGCCGTGCTCATGATGGACGCGTCAGGCGACCTGGCGGCCGTCGAGCAGGCGTGGCCGGCGTTCCGCGCCGATCCCGACGCGGCCCTGCCGGACGGCGCGCGCGCCGTGCGCATCATCGACCTGCTCGACGACGAGGTGGACCTCACCCCGGCCCGTCACCTGCCGCGTCCCTACGACGACCCGGCCCTGGGGTTCGCCGCGGCGCGCGAGCGGTTCCGCGAGGCCGCCGCCGCGCTGCCCGGCGCCGTACCCGACCTCGCCGCGCACACGCCGGCCGGGGACCTGCCGGGAGCCACCGTCGCGGAACTGGTCAGAGCGGGCCTGGTCAGCGTGCACCAGGGGCCGCCGCGGCTCGCCACCGACGGCGGTGACGTGCCGGTGCTCACCGCCGCCGACCTCGCGCGCGGCGGCACGCCGACCGGCCGCACCCCGCACGACCCGAACCTGATCGTGCTGGAGCCCGGTGACGTGGTCGCCTCCCTCGTGGACGCCACCGCGCGCGCCGTCGGCGAAGGCGGCGCCGTGCTCGGCCCGCAGCTCCACCTGTACCGGGTGGACCACGAGCGCATGGACGCCGACTTCCTCGCCGGTTGCCTGCGCTTCGCCGGCGCGGCGCGTCCGTCGCCGGCCGGCGCGAGCCGCATGGACGCGCGGCGGCTGCGCGTCCCCCGCCTGCCGCTGCCGGAGCAACGCGAGTACGGCAAGGCGTTCCGCGAGCTGCTGGAGCTCGAGGACCGGCTGCGTGAGACGGCCGCGCTCGGCGAGAGCCTCGTGCGGCTAGGCTTTGACGGCCTGGCCGGTGGCCGTCTGCGGCCCCTCGCCTGACGGTGTATTTTTCCCGTGAACCGGCAGGGAGGGGGCCAATGGTCATCGGCGACCGCTACGTGCTCGACGACCTGCCTCTCGGCCAAGGCGGCATGGGTGCGGTCTACGCGGGCCACGACACCCACCTCGACCGCCGGGTCGCGGTCAAGTTCCTGCGCTTCCCCGGCGGCCACGACGAGGAGCTGTCCAAGCGCTTCATGCGTGAGGCCCGCATCCTCGCGCGCCTGGAGCACGCCGGGGCCCCGGTGCTGTACGACTTCGGCACCCACGAGCAGCGGCTCTTCCAGGTGATGCAGTTCATCGAGGGTGTCACTGTGGCCGACCTGGTGAGCGAGCACGGGCCGCTGCCTGTGCCATGGGCCGCGGCGATCGTCGCGCAGGCGTGCGCGGTGCTGTCGGCGGCGCACACGCTGTCCATCTGCCACCGCGACCTCAAGCCGACCAACCTGATGCTCTGTCCCGACGGCAGCGTCAAGGTGCTCGACTTCGGCCTCGCGATGCTGCGTGAGGCCGACGTGGCGCAGTTCACCCGGGCCGGTCAGATCATCGGCACCCCCGCCTACATGTCGCCGGAGCAGATCCAGCGCGGCCTGGCCGAGCCGCGCAGCGACCTGTACGCGCTCGGCTGCGTCCTGCACGAGATGCTCACCGGACGGCGGCTGTTCTCCGGGCCCACCGAGTACGCCGTCTTCGAGAAGCAGGTCAAGGAGCGGCCCGAGCCGGTCCCCGGCCTGCCTGACGGGCTGAACGCGCTGCTGTCCGGCCTGCTGGAGAAGGACCCGGACGATCGTCCCGCCGACGCCGCCGCGCTGTACGACCGCCTGCAGCCGTTCGCGGTGGACCTGCCGATGCTGCCGGGGTTCCTCACCCCGCCGTCGACACCGAGTCCCGGCCGCATGTACGCGCGCATCGTGGGACGCGTGCTCCCCTAGCGCGTCCCCTCCGCGGTGCGGCGCAGCGCGCGGCCCGGCAGCGCGCCGGTGTGGCGGCCCTCGTCGATGACCCGCACACCGCCGACGATCACGTACGGGATGCCGTCGGGGGTGCGGCGCGGGTCGTCGTACGTCGCGGTGTCACCGACGCCGGCGGGGTCGAAGAGCACCAGGTCGGCGTGGTATCCGGTGCGGATCAGGCCGCGGTCGGCCAGCTTGAGCCGCCTCGCCGCGCGGCCGGTCAGGTGCGCGACGCACTCCTCCAGGCCGAGCACCCCTTCCTCGCGCACGTAATGACCGAGATAGCGGGGGAAGGTCCCCCACGAGCGGGGATGCGGCTTGGCGGCGGCGAGCAGGCCGTCGCTGCCACCGGTGTGCGCGCGGTGCCGCATGATCGCGCGGACGTTCTCCTCGTTGCCGATGAACCACACGCTGGCCGTGCCGAGGCCGTCCTCGACGAGTTGCTCGCGGAACACCTCGAACGGGGGACGGCCCTCGGCGGCGGCCAGCTCGGCGACGGTGCGGCCCACGCGGTGCGCGAGCGCGGGCTCGCGGACCCCGGAGATCCTGATGGCGTCCCACGGCACCGGCACGCCGTGGCAGCCGTCCGAGCCGTCCTCCTCGATCACGCGGCGGATCCGCTCGGCCTCCTCGGGGTCGCGCAGGCGTTCCATGATGCGCTCGGGGCCGCCTTCGCAGGCCTTGCTCGGCAGCAGCGCGGACAGCATGGTCGCGGCCGGCAGGTAGGGGTAGGTGTCGAGGGTGATGTCGGCGCCGTCGTCCATGGCGGCGTCCAGCAGGGCCAGCAGCTCACCGGCCCGGCCGGCGTTCTCGGGGAAGTTCAGCGTGGCGTGCGCCAGGTGCAGGGGACAGCCGGCGGTGGTGGCGACCTGGACCATCTCGGCGTACGCCGCAAGCGCTCCCCTGCCGTAGGACCGGTGGTGCGGCGAGTAGTAGCCCCCGTACCCGGCGACCACCCGGCACAGCTCCACCAGCTCGGCGGTCCCCGCGTACATGCCGGGGGTGTAGGTGAGGCCGCTCGACATGCCGAGCGCGCCTTCCTCCATGCCGCGCGCCACCAGCGCGCGCATCGCGTCGAGCTCGGCGGCCGTCGGCTCGCGCGCGTCCCAGCCCATGGCGAGCATGCGGACCGAGCCCTGCGGCACCAGGTAGCAGGCGTTGACCGCCATGCCGCCGCGGTCCAGCCGGTCGAGGTACTCCGCGACCGACCGCCAGTCCCAGTCGAAGCCCTCGGGGTCGCCGTTCCAGCCAGCGAGGTGCCGCCGGAGCTGGTCGAGCGTGGTGTCGTCCACCGGCGCGTACGACAACCCGTCCTGGCCGAGCACCTCGCACGTCACCCCCTGCGCGACCTTGGCGAGATGGTCGGGCTCGGTGATCAGCGCGAGGTCGGAGTGCGCGTGCATGTCGATGAAGCCCGGCGCGAGCACCAGCCCCGTGGCGTCGACGGAACGGTTCCCGGCCGCGTGTCCCGGTTCCCGGGTGATCGCGGCGATCCGGCCGTCCGCCACGGTGACGTCCGCGCGGTACGCCGGCGCGCCGGTGCCGTCCACGACGGTGGCGCCGCGCACCACCAGCCCGGCGCTCACTCGCCACCTGTCCCTGTCTCGACGACCTCACCTGTCACGCTCATCACTCCTTCGCCGCGCGAACCCTTCCTCGCATGAAAACACGGCGACGGCGCGGCGGGGAGGTACGTCCCGTTTGCCGGTACGCAGCGGGGTATGGGGCCCAGAGAACAGCGAGAACGCCGAGGAGGACGATGTGACGACCTTCGGATACTTCCTCTCCTGTGAGGAGCACGGGCCCAAGGAACTGGTGCGTCAGGCCAAGATGGCCGAGCGCGCCGGGTTCGAGGCCCTGTGGATCTCCGACCACTACCATCCGTGGCTGGACGAACAGGGACAGAGCCCGTTCGTCTGGTCCGTGATCGGCGCGATCGCCGAGGCCACCTCACTGCCGATCACCACCGCCGTGACGTGTCCCCTGGTCCGCGTGCACCCGGCGGTCGTCGCGCAGGCCGCCGCGACCAGCGCCGTGCTGACCGGCGGCCGGTTCCGTCTCGGGGTCGGCACCGGCGAGGCGCTCAACGAGCACGTCATCGAGTCGCGCTGGCCCCCCACCGCCGAGCGTCTGGAGATGCTGGAGGAGGCCGTCGAGCTGATGCGCGAGCTGTGGTCCGGCAAGCTGGTGACGCACCGCGGCACGCACTACCAGGTGGACACCGCGCGGCTCTACACCCTTCCCGACGAGCCGCCGCCGGTGTACATGTCGGGCTTCGGGGAGAACTCGGTGAAGCTCGCCGGCCGCATCGCCGACGGGTACATCACCACCGGGCCGTCCGCCGAGCTGGTCGAGCTGTTCCACTCCTCCGGCGGCCAGGGAAAACCGGTACAGGGTGGACTCAAGGTCTGTTACGCCGACGACGCCGCGCAGGCACGCAAGACCGTGCACCGGCTGTGGCCCACGCAGGGCATCAAGGGAGAGGCGTCGCAGCTGCTGCCGCTGCCGCGTCACTTCGAGCAGCTCGCCGAGATGGTCACCGAGGAGGAGGCGACCGCCTCCACTCCGTGCGGCCCCGATCCGGACGTCCACGTCGAGGCGATCAAGCCGTACATCGACGCGGGGTTCGACGAGGTCTACATCAGCCAGATCGGCCAGGACCAGGACGCGTTCTTCGAGTTCTACTCCTCTACGGTGCTGCCGAGACTGCGGTGACGGCTGGGCCGGTTCAGGACGTTCCGTACGGGAAGCGCTTCGTTCAGGCACATGCGTGTTCGAAGTCAGGAGACCGAGGTGAACGCAGAGGGCTTACCGAGGCGTGCGGGCCGGGTCGCGGCGGCGTCGCTGCTCGTGGCGGTGGTCACGGCCTGCGGCGGCGTCGGCTCGGCCGGCGGAGGCGGCGGGACCGCGGGGTCCTCGGCGCTCACCACGATGGGGTTCGGGCTTCCCGACGAGATCGCGAGCGTCCGGGTGGACCGGTTCAAGAAGGCCCATCCGGACGTCAAGCTCACGATCAACCAGGGGCAGTTCGACGAGCAGGCGTTCCTGTCGGCCGTGGCGGCCGGCGAACCGCCGGACGTGGTGTACCTGCCGAGGGAACGGCTCGGCGGGTACGCGGCACGCGGCGCGATCCAGCCGCTCGACCGGTGCGTGGCCGCCGAGAAGATCGCCACCGGGGACTTCTACCCGGCGGCGCGGCAGCAGGTGACCTACGACGGCAAGTGGTACGGGGTGCCGGAGTTCTACAACTCCATCATCCTGCTGGTCAACGACAAGGCGGCCGAGGACGCCGGTGTCGGCCCCACGTCGATCGACACCTCCGACTGGGACGGGCTCGCCGCGCTCGGGGAGAAGATGAACAAGGTCTCCGGCGGGAAGGTCGAGCGGTTCGGCTTCTTCCCCAAGCTGCCGGAGTTCCTGCCGCTGTGGGCCAAGGCCAACGGTGCGGACATCCTCAGCCAGGACGGCCGTACCCCGCACCTCGACGACCCCAAGGTGGCCGAGGCGCTCGGGTACGCCGCGGGGCTGGTCGACAGGCAGGGGGGATGGAGCCGGTTGAAGGCGTTCACCGACACCTTCGACTACTTCGGGGCCGAGAACCCGTTCGTCAAGGACCAGATCGGCATGATGCTGACCGAGCAGTTCCTGGTCAGCGCGATGGCCGGCACGACGCCTGACGCGAAGATCACCGTGCTGCCGTTCAAGGACCGGCAGGGCCGGCCGGTGAACATGATCGGCGGGAACGCGTGGGTCGTCCCCGCCGGCGCGAAGAACCCCGGTGCGGCCTGTCGATGGATCAAGACGATGACCGAGGCGGACGCCTGGATCGCCGCGGCGCGCGCACGGCAGGACAAGCGGGCCGCCGAAGGCAAGGTCAACATCGGCACCTTCACCGGCAACGCGCGCGCCGACCAGGTGATCTTCAGCGAGATCGTCAAGCCGAGCGGCCACAAGCCGTTCGACGACGCCGTCGCCACGATCCGCTCGGTGCAGGAGGCCGGTTTCGTGGTGCCGCAGTCCGGTGCGGCGGCCGAGTTCACCCGCGTCTGGCAGGACGCCGCGACCCGGGTGCTCCAGGGTGCGCAGAAGCCGGCCGACGCGTTGCGGCAGGCCCAGGCCGAGGCCAAGCGCGCGCTCGACGACGCGGGGAACTGATGAGCGCCGCCGAGGCGGCCCGCCGCGGCACCGGCTCGCGGCGGCCGGTGTGGCGCGGGGAGACGCGGTGGGCCTACATCTTCCTCGCGCCGTGGCTGATCGGGCTGCTCGTGTTCCAGCTCGGCCCCATGATCGCGAGCCTGGTGCTGTCGTTCACGAGCTACGACCTGATCGGCGGGGCCCGGTTCGAAGGACTCGGCAACTACCAGCGGATGCTGGAGGACCCCAAGGTCGCGCGCGCCATCGGCAACACCGTCCTGTACACCGTGCTGCACGTGCCGCTGGCCGCGGTGCTGGCGCTCGGGCTGGCGCTGCTGCTCAACCGGATCACCGGGCCGGCCGCCGGAGCGTTCCGCACGATCTTCTACCTGCCGTCGATGACGCCGTACGTCGCGGTAGGCGTGCTGTTCCTGTTCCTGCTGAACGGCCAGGCCGGGGTGGTCAACCGGTTCCTCGCGCTGTTCGGCGTCTCGGGGCCGCAGTGGACGACCGACCCCGACTGGATCATGGCAGGCATCGTCCTGATGTCCCTGTGGAACCTCGGGTCGACGACGGTCATCCTGTTCGCCGCGCTGCGCAACGTGCCGCGCGAGCTGACCGAGGCGGCGCTCATCGACGGCGCGGGGCCGTGGCAGCGGTTCCGCTCGGTCACCCTTCCCATGATCAGCTCGGCGGTGTTCTTCGTGGTGATCGTGAACACCATCGCCGCTCTGCAGATGTTCGACCAGGTCTACACGATGTTCTTCGGCAGCCTGTCCGCGCAGCAGACCTCCGGCGACGCCGCGCTGTTCTACGTCGTCTACCTGTTCCAGCAGGCGTTCCAGTACCTCCACATGGGATACGCCTCGGCGCTGGCCTGGGTGCTCTTCCTGGTCATCGCCGTGATCACCGTGATCCAGGTGCGGGTGGGACGCCGGTTCGTGTACTACGAGGCCGAGGAGCGCACCGGATGACCAGCCTTCACTCCGCGGCCGGGTGCGCGCGATGACCACGCTCGACCGTCCCCGCGCCGTCACCGAGACCCTGCCTCCCGCCGACACCGCCGGCCGTGGCACCAGCCGGGTGTTCTTCCTGACCCTGCTCGCCGCCGCCTCGGTGGTCTTCCTGTACCCCTTCGTGTGGCTGCTCGTGGCGTCGCTCAAACCGCGCGACCGGACGTTCGCCGACCCGTTCCTGCCGTGGCCTTCGCCGTTCGCGCCGGGAAATCACGTGGCGGTCTGGGACGCGGCGCCGGTGCTGACATGGCTGGTCAACTCACTGGTGGTCGGGGTTGCCGCCGCGCTCGCCGTGACACTGTCGAGCGCGTTCGTGGCCTTCGGCTTCGCCTATTTCCGATTCCCCGGCCGGGGGGTGCTTTTCGGCAGCGTGCTGGCCACCATGATGCTTCCCGCCGCCGTCACCTTGGTGCCGACGTACCTCATCTGGAACGCGGCCGGGCTGACCGGCACACAGGTGCCATTGTGGGCCGGAAATCTGTTCGGCTCGGCCTTCTACATCTTCCTGCTCCGGCAGTTCCTGCTCGGTGTGCCCCGCTATGTCTTCGAAGCCGCACGGGTGGACGGCGCGTCGTACCTTGACCTGTTCTGGCGCATCGCGCTCCCCCTCTCGCGTCCCGCGTTGATCATCGCCTTCATCTTCGAGCTGAAGGCGAGCTGGTTCGATTTGATGAAACCTCTCATCTACCTGCGCGACCCCGCGCTGTTCACCTTGCCGCGCGGCCTGAAGGCCATCGTCGACCAGTTCTACCAGGGCGGTGACCCGAAATGGGAGATCGTGCTGGCCGCCTCCGTCGTCACGACCCTGCCGCTGATCCTGGTCTTCTTCCTCGGTCAGCGGCATTTCGTGCAGGGGATCGCGACCACCGGTCACCGCGGCTGACCTGTCTCTCGACTTTTCTCCAGAATATTAGTCAAGTAAAGCGGACAATACTGGACATTGCATGCCGAAGCAATCGCAATCTTGGCACTCAGACGGCCGGCAACTCCAAAACACTCCACGACCCGTATATGCTTTTCCTCAGAACAATCAGCCGCCGGTCAAAACGTAGGTTTCCTGAAGCTCTTCGGTCCTCACGGCCCTCCGCCGCGAGCGGGAGGCCCGGGCCGAAGACAGGCGTGTGCGCTCGGCGGTGGTGCGGACCGCCGACGCACACGCCACACACCGAGCCGGCCCCAGGCGATGACCACTCTCGCTCCGCCGCGCACCACATGACGTCCCTCACCTGATACCGCCGACCGGCCTCCTCGCACCTCCCCCTCCGTCCGGCGCGCCAGACGCCTCCCCGACTTCTGTTGCCGGCCCTGGTGGCGCACCGGACACCCCCCGCCGTCTGACATGACGGCTTCCACTTACCGGCATGCCCGCACGACGACATTCAGGCGGTTCAAGGAAGACATCTCAATCGAGAGCACTGCTCTTGACGCAGCGCGCCGCTCTGGTGTTAGCTGCTCTCACTAGAGAGCACTGCTCACGCAAGAGGAGACCGTCATGTCCGTCACCCGTTCCGGCGCCGCCGCACTGGCCGCAGGCGGCGTCCTGTTCCTGCTCTACCAGACGGTCCGCCCCTACACCGGCGAGACCGGCGCGCAGGGGGCCGCCACCATGGCCTCCACGGCGTGGGTGGCCGCGCACACGATGGCGATGGCGGCGTTCGTCCTGGTCACGCTCGGACTGGCCGCCGCGCACACTGTGCTGCGCACCCGGACCTCGGCGACCGCGGCGGTGCTGACCGGCGTCGGAGCGGGCCTGGTGCTGCCGTACTACGGCGGCGAGACCTTCGGCCTCCACGCCATCGCGGCCCGCGCGCTGCGCACCGGCGACATCGGCCTGATGACCCTCGTCGACGACTTCCGCTACGACCCGGTGGCCCTCACCATGTTCGGCGTCGGCCTGCTGCTCCTCGGCGCCGGCGCCGTGCTCGCCGCCGTCGCCGCACAGCGTTCCGGCGCCATGCCGGCCTGGCCCCTCGCCGTACTGGCCGCCGCGTGCGTCCTGCTCCTCCCCCAGTTCTACGGCCCCGCTCCGGTGCGCATGGCCCACGGCGCTCTGTTCGCCCTAGGCGCCGTGCTGACCGCCTGGCACCTGCCCCGGACCCGGTCCGCCGTGGTCGCGTACCGCACGGCGACCGGATGATTTTTCCGGGCCGCCGGTAACATCCGGGAACCTCGGACCACTTCCCGGTGTCATAACAACACACCCGGGATGGAGGAGGTGAGCGGTGACGGACGACGCGCATCGGTTCACCGGTATCTACGACGAGTGCCGCCGGCGGGTCTGGGCCTACGTGGTGAGCAAGGCGGGACGGCAGATCGCGGACGAGGTGGTGAGCGAGACGTTCGCCATCGCCTGGCGGCGGCTGGACGACGTGCCGGAACCGGCGTTGCCATGGCTGCTCGGCACCGCTCGCAACGTGCTGCGCGACACCATCAGGGCCGAGGCGCGGCGTGAGGCGGTCTCGGCCGAGCTGCGGTCCTGGACCGAAGGAGACGTCGCCGACCAGGTGACAGAACGGCTCGGCGTGCTGACCGCGCTGGCGGAGCTGCACGAGGACGACAGGGAGATCCTGATCCTCGTCGCCTGGCAGGGACTGTCGCCGCGCGACGCCGCACATGTCGTCGGATGCTCCCCCGCGACCTTCCGCGTCCGGCTGCACCGGGCCCGCAGGCGGCTCGCGCGGCACATGGACACCGCCGTCCCCACCCCTCCCCGGGTGCGCGACCTCAGTGAGGAGTGGTCATGAACCCCATGGACCGGCTGCGGGACGCACGTCCCGCGCATCTCGGCGGCACCGGGATCGACGAGCGCACGAGGGCCGCCGAGCTGGCGTACGCCATGGGGCGGCCCCGCGAGGTCACGGCGCGGCGCCGGTGGACGCGGCCGGTCCTCGGCCTCGCCCTGACCGGGGCCGCCGCCGCGGCGACCGCGGTGGCCCTCATCACGCAGGGGGCCACGGCCCCCGCACAGGGGCCGGCCCTGGCCATCCCGGCGCCGGGGTCCTCCTCCGGCGCGCCGGCGACCACCCCGATCGAGCTGTCGGCGTCCGCCGTCCTGCTGGCCGCCGCCGAACAGGCCGACCGGCAGCCGGACACGACGAAGGCGTACTGGCACACGGCGACCGTCACCCGCGGGCTGATGACCGTCGACGGCGGGTACACGTTCGTGGATCAAGGTCGCAGCGAGAGCTGGACGCCGTCCGCCGCTGGAGGCAGGACGTGGAGCCGCACCCGGTTCCTCGGCGCGAAGCCCGCGACACCGGACGACGAGGCGGCGTGGCGCGCGGCCGGAGCGCCGGAGGAACTGCGGGTCAAGGTGCCGGGCAAGAAGGCTGAGCTGATCCTGCCGACCAGGCCCGGGAAGGAGCGCGTCGAGAGCTATCCCCCGGCGGACGGGGACAAGGTGTTCTGGCTCGGCCGCAACGTCTCGATGAAGGACATCCGCGGCCTGCCGTCCGACCCGGCCAAGCTCAAGGCGTGGCTGCTGCGGTCGTACGCGGGACACGGCACCGAGAGCTCCGACACCCCCATGTCGTCGGACGAGTGGCTGTTCACGGTGGCGTCGGGGCTGATCACCGACATGCCGGTCACCTCGGCGACCCGTGGTGCGGCGTTCCGGATGCTGTCCGCGCTGAAGAGCATCGAGGTCCAGCATGACGTCACCGACGCCGAGGGCCGGACCGGCACCGCGGTCGGCATCGAGCAGAAGAGCCACGTCAGGGACGGCAGCGCGCCGGACGGGGTGCTGCGGGCCAGGCTGATCTTCGACGAGTCGACGGGTCAGGCACTCGGCACCGACAACGTCGTGGTGCGGCCCGGCGGATACCAGGCGGACCTCGACCCCGGCACGATCTGGCACTCGGTCACCGTGCTCAACGCAGGATGGACCGACACCAGACCGTCGTCCTGATCCGCCTCCCGGCCCCGGGCCTCTCGTGCCCGGGGCCACGACCCTCGCCGGGTGCCGCAGGGCCTCGGCGGACCCACACTCCTCGCGGCTTGACCGGTCGCGACCCGGTCCCCCACCGAAGGACATCGGTGGCCCCAGGCTCCTCGCGACCCGGCCGGCGCCAAGGACATCAGCGGGCCCTTGGGCTCCTTGCGAGCCGGAGCCGCCTCGAAACTTTCCTCGGATCTTCCCTCGTGTCGCCGCAGTTCGCGGCGTAGATGAGCCCTCCGGAGCCTGAAACATTTCGTCTCGTCATTGACATGTTTCAGGACGGGTTCCCACAATGATCCCCGGTAGAGCCACCGTCCCCCGCTCGACCGGATCCCGGAGGAACACGACCATGGCCGACAACGCCACCCCCCCACTCAGGCCCCGGACTCTACGGTCGGCCGTACGCCGCGCGATCGTCGCGGGAGTCGTCGCCGTGCTAGGCGCGGGAGGTCTCGCAGTGACCCTTTCGACCCCGGCCGGCGCCGCCGACTGCAGTGCCGGATACGTCGGGCTCACCTTCGACGACGGGCCCTTCGGCAACGCCACGAACAACCTGCTGAACGCGCTGAAGCAGAACGGCTTGCGCGCCACCATGTTCAACATGGGGCAGAACGCGGCGAACAACCAGGCGCTGGTCAGAGCGCAGGTGGACGCCGGCATGTGGGTCGGCAACCACAGCTACACCCACCCGCACATGACCCAGATGAACACCTCGCAGATGCAGTCGGAGATCCAGCGCACCCAGCAGGTGCTCCAGCAGGCCACCGGCACCGCGCCGCGGCTGTTCCGGCCGCCGTACGGCGAGACCAACGGCACGCTGCGCTCGGTGGAACAGCAGAACGGGCTCACCGAAGTGCTGTGGGACGTCGACTCGCAGGACTGGAACGGCGCCAGCACCGCCTCGATCGTCTCCGCCGCCGGACGGCTGCAGAACGGTCAGGTCATCCTGATGCACGACAACATCGGGAACACCGTCGCCGCCATCCCGCAGATCGCCGCCAACCTGCGCAACCGCAACCTGTGCCCCGGCATGATCTCCACCTCCACCGGCCGCGCCGTGGCCCCCACCGGCGGCGAGCCCACCGCGACGCCGACCGTGACCCCGACCGCGACCCCGACCGTGACCCCGACCTCCGGCGGCGACACGTTCCGCCTGCGCAACGAGGCCGCGGGCCGCTGCGTCGACTCCCCCAACAGCGCCTCCGGCAACGGCACCCAGCTGCAGATCTACGACTGCCACACCAACCCCAACCAGAGGTTCACCTACACCTCCGGCCGCCAGCTCCAGCTCCTCGGCAAGTGCCTCGACTCCCCCACCGGCGCGGGCTCCGGCACCCGTGTGCAGCTGTACGACTGCCACAGCGGCAACAACCAGCAGTGGAACCTCAACTCCAACGGCACCGTGACCAGCGTCGCCAACAACCTGTGCCTGGCCGTCACCGGCACCGGCAACACCTCCGGCGTCACCATCGCCTCCTGCAACGGCCAGTCCACCCAGCGCTGGACCCGCGCCTGACGCGCACCGCACGACCCGGCCGGCGGGCCACCGCCGGCCACACCCCTAGGAACTCCGGGTGGCGGGACGATTGGAGGGATCGTCCTGCCACCCGGTCGAACGGCACACGAGGACCCCGCCGGCTCGCGGCGGGGTCCTCGTGGCGTACGGCCGTCCACCGGCGATCGTCCATCGTGCGGCCGGCGGCTCCACCACAGACGCGGAACTCGATCGACCACGAAGGACCGCGAAGACGTCCGGCACGGGGAATCACGGCCGCCGCGAAAATCACACCTCGTTTCCGCCTGTTGATAACTCGCCGTCCCAGCCGCCCGAATATCGCGATCCACAAACAATGTCCAGAAATGTTGTCACGCGACACCTCGCGCTCCACACTCGGGGAAAGGAGGCCTGACCCCTACCTGCTGGAGCCGCAATGGACAGAACCGTAACCGGAATTCACGAGCGCAGTAAAACGGTGATCCGACGCCTGTCGTCCGCCGTCGCCGCCGTGCTCGCCGTCGCGTTCCTCTCGGCGCCTTCCGCCGCCGCTCTGGCGGTGCCGAGCCCGAAGGAATTCGTGTCGCTCCTCGACCTGGAATGCTTCAAGACCGATTACTACCAGCCCCCGGCCACCACCCTCACGCTGCGGCACCTCAACCCCGTGCTGAGCGGCCTGCCGATCGAGACCGTCACCCTCGGCCCGCGTGAGCAGTTGTGCACACCGGTCGCCAAGAACGGCAATATCCCACCGGACCCCGTGCTGGAGTTCATCAGGTTCGTCGACCTCGCCTGCTACCGCGTCGGCGGCGCCGCGTCGAACGCGGCCCTGGTGCTCAGCCAGCTCAACCCCGTGCTCCAGGACGTGCCGCGGCAGCAGGTCACCCTCGGCCAGTCGCAGCAGCTGTGCGTCCCGGTGCTGAAGAACAACGTCCTGCCACCCGACGAGGTCTGGAAGTTCGTCTCGCACATCGACCTGCGGTGCTACGGCGTCACGAGCCAGCCGATGAACCGCGCGCTGAAGCTGGAGCAGCTCAACCGGGTCGTGGCCGGCACGATCCGGCCGCGGGACGTACGCGTGACCGACGCGCGGCAGCTCTGCGTCCCCGTGCAGAAGCGCGGAGACGAGATCCCGGCCGAGGTCCTGAAGGTCGTCCAATGGATCGACCTGGAGAAGTACGACGTCATCTCCCCGTCCGTCACCCCCACCGTGAATTTGACCCTTCAGCACATCAACCCGGTGCTGCGCGGCCTGCCGGCCGAGCGGGCCACCATCGGCGTCCCGAGCCAACTCGCCGTACCGGTCGCCAAGAACGGCCAGTTCCCTCCGGGCTGAGCCGGGCCGTACGGCCGCACCGCAGAAGGCGGAACCCCTCCCCCGTGCGCGGAGGGGTTCCATTCCATGCATTCTTTCGAATAGACGACATTTCCGGCAAAACGACAAGCCGAACGGCGGGACATTCAAAAAACCTGTCATTAATATTGTCAGAACGTTGTGCACGGCACACACTCATGGCAGGAGGCCTTAACCCCACACACGGAGGCACTGTGAACAGACCGTTAATGCGTTTTCCAGGAGGCAGGAAATCGATTTTCCGGCGCCTGTCCTCCGCCGCGGTGGCGGTGCTGGCCATCGCATTCCTCTGCGTGCCGCCTGCCACCGCTCTCGCGCTGCCGACGCCGAAGGAACTCACCGCGTACCTCGATCTCGAATGCTTCAGGACCAACCCCTACCAGCCACCCACCACGACACTGACCGTCCGCCACATCAACCCCGTCCTCACCGGCCTGCCGATCGAGACCGTCACCCTCGGCCAGCGTGAGCAGCTGTGCGTGCCGGTCGCCAAGAACAACCAGAACCCGCCGTCACCCGCGATCGACTTCATCAAGTACATCGACCTGGCCTGCTACAAGATCTCCGGCACGACGGTGACCACGGGACTGGTGCTCAGCCACCTCAACCCGCTGTTCCAGGGCCTGCCGCGCACGCAGATCTCCATGAACACGCCGCAGCAACTGTGCGTCCCCGTCATCAAGAACAACGTCGTGCCACCCACGGAGATCCTGAACCTGGTCAGCCACATCGACCTCAAGTGCTACTCCATCACCCCGAACACCTCGCTCAGCCAGGGGGTGTCCCTGCGCCAGCTCAACCCCGTGCTCGTCGGCCCCATCCCCACACACGGCGCTCAGATCACCTTCGCTCG
Source organism: Sphaerisporangium rubeum (assembly GCF_014207705.1). NCBI lineage: Bacteria > Bacillati > Actinomycetota > Actinomycetes > Streptosporangiales > Streptosporangiaceae > Sphaerisporangium > Sphaerisporangium rubeum. The sequence goes on along the minus strand of NZ_JACHIU010000001.1, from coordinate 1,875,809 downwards.
CCAGCTGTGCGTCCCCGTGCAGAAGGCCGGTGACCAGATCCCCTCCGAGATCTTCAACATCGTCAGATGGATCGACCTGGAGAAGTTCGACATCACCACCTCGACCCTCCCCACGGTCACCTTGGGCCTGCGCCACATCAACCCCGTACTCGGCGGCCTCCCCGCCGAGGAAGCCATCCTCCAAGGCGCATCCCAGCTCGCCCTCCCGGTGGCCAAGAACGGCAACTTCCCCCCCTGATCCACCGGCCCGGCCCGGACATCGCCGAACCCCTCCACCCCGCGGTGGAGGGGTTCCTCCGTCTCCGGCACCACCTCCGGTCACGCCGTTCAGCGCGCCGGAGCCGGATGGTCCTCGATCTGGTGTTCCGTCCCCCGGCCGCAGACCCGGAACGTCCCCGGCGCGACCTCCCTCGACCGTTCCCGTACCTGGTCGGTGATCCCCGGCGGCCACACCGTGTCCGCCGTCCACAACACCCCCGCGACCACCTCCACCTCGTGCAGGTCGAGATGGTGGAGGTCCAGCCCCGAGGCGTCCACCTCGATCGCCGCCACGTCCTGGATGAGGTCGCGGACGACGTCCCCGATGAGCTCCTCCGTCAGGTCGTACGGATAGGCCCGCGCCAGCTCACGCTCAAGGCTGTAGACCAGGCTGAGGATCTGCTTCCAGGCAGGCAGCAGGTAGGCCGCGCCGACGACGTCCCCCGCGCCTCCCAGCAGCCCGGCGACGTCCGTGGCGATCCTCCACACCAGCCTGACGGCACGGGTGAGATCGACGGCCCAGTTCAGCGGGCTGTTGAGGCCCTTGACCCCGTCCAGGGTCGCCGCCAGGGCCCGTATCCGGTCCAGCACGCCGAACCGCTCGAAGATCTCCGCGTACTCCCCCGGCGCCAGCCCGAGCGCGTCCAGGATGCTCACGGTCCGCGTCAGCGTCCGCGCCGACACCACCGCCAGGGTCACCTCGTGGTCCAGCGTCAGCGCCGAGAGCAGATCCTCACCGCGGTCCACGGTCCGCGCCGGGACGGCGGTCCCGCGCAGCACGCGCACCAGCTCGTGTGCGCGCCGCACCATCGAGTCCCGCAGTTCCTGCACCTGGTCCCGCAGGGCATCGGGTGGCCGGTCGAGCAACCGGTCGTCCTCCCGTCTGCGGTCCAGCATCCGCAACAGGAGCAGATCGCGCCGCATCTCGTGCACGTCGGCGCGCATCGCGATGACGGACGCCGCGACGTCCTCCACCGCGTCCCGGCGTGCGCTCGACACCGCGTCGTCCCCCGCCATGAGTCCGGCCAGCATCGCCGTCATGTCGGTCGCCGCTCGCAAGCTCGTGTCCAGCTCACAAGCGGCGGCACCCAGTAGTGCGTCCAGGTGGTCAAAGGGCGACTCCTGGTCTGCGCTCAAGACTCCCTCCTTCCATCCATGTCCCCGTCCGCGGCGGACGCCTGTGCGGGGCCCGGCCTGCCGTCCACGCGGAGCCCCAGTTCCCGCCTGAGGATCCTGCGTCCTTTCTTGAGCAGGTCACGCGCCTGCTGGTCGGTGATCCCGAGCTCGGCGGCGACGTCGACCGGCCGGAACCCGTCCACGCGGAACGCCATGGCCATCCGGACGTCCTCCGGCAGGCGCCGCAAGGCGTCGAGCACGAGCAAGGTGCCGGCCGTGAACTCGCCGGGGTCCTGCCCCTCCCACACCCGCTCCCCCGGCACGTCCCCGAGCACCGTCGGCGGCTCCCGCCGCCGGTCCGGCGGACGCCGGTAGCACCGCAACGCGACCGTGCGCACCCAGGCCCGCGGGTCGCGCACCGTGTCCCACCACTCAGGCCGCCGGCAGATCAGAGCCCAGGCCTGCGTGAACGCCGCCTGTGCGGCGTCCATCGCGTCCTCCTTGCTCGCCCCGTTGAACATCACGAACCGTGCCACCTGGTGCTGCTCCTTCTCGAGGAGCGCGAGGAATCCTTGTCGCTGCCGTTCCAGCACCTCGGCGTCCACCGTCCGGGCCGGCGCCTGGACCACCGGCTCATCGAACGTCATCGCACCGACCACCGCACCGCCACGGCTCCCCCTCCACCGAGACCCACCGCCGTCCGGCGTACCGCACCCGCCCCCCGGCCGGCACCCGATACGTCCACCCCACCCGTAGCTCCCCCATCCGGCCACGCACGCCTCGCAGCCGCGCTCCGGCCCCCCACAACGCGACCGCGACCACCCCCGCCGTGACGACACCCACGACCGGCTTCATCAGACCGATTCCCTCTCCTCGCCGAGACCCCGGCGAACACCGGCGTCCCTACAGAGAGGCGACCAGCCCCATGATCGGGAAGCCGGGCTCAGCCGAGACGGTCCAGCCACGAGAACAAGCGAGGAAAGACCAGCCTGGCCGCGTGGTCGGAGAGCATGCCGTGGCCCTCGCCTTCGATGGTGACCCATTCCGAACCGGACGGCAGGTCGTTCAGGTGGGTGCGGACCGCCTCGACGGGGATGCGGGGGTCTCGTTCGCCGTGCGCGACGAAGTGTGGCACGGCGGCGAAGCGAGCATGTGGCGCGAAGCGGCCGGACGCTGTGCGCAGGAAGGCCTCGACCTGTGGGTGGCCGGAGTCGTCGAGGTCGGAGGGCCGCAGGAAGCCGCCGAGCAGGAACACGCCGCGTACATCGGGGGCCATCCTGGCGACGTGGGTCGCCAGGTAGCCGCCGTAGCTCATGCCGCCGGCCACGACGGGGCCGATCGCGGTGCGGCGCAGCACGGTCAGCGCGTCGTCGGCGTCGTCCACCCCGTAGCGGCCGGGAAGCGGAGCGCGGACGGCGGGATCGACGAGGCCGCTGCCACGCAGGTTCGGCTGGACGACACGCCAGCCGGCCAGGGCCAGCGACTCGGCGAACGGCGACCAGGTCGCCAGGTTCGAGCCGTTCGGGCCGCCGTGCAGCAGCAGGACGGTGCCGCGTGCCTGGCCGGGAGGGTCGCGCAGCAGGGTCGGCAGGGGGCAGCGCGAGCCCTGGACGACGGTGGCGGCGGCGGACGGCAGGCCGTCGGCGCGCGGCGGGTCCGGGGTCAGCGGGATCTGTTCCCCGCGTGCCAGGCGCGCCGTCTCGGCCAGTTCCAGCCGGCGTGGCCGGCCGGCCGCGGTCCAGCTCAGGCCGACGAGGCCGCCGCCGGCCCGCACGTCGTCCACCACGATCGCGGCCGGCTCCACCAGGCGGCGCAGCGCTCCGGACCGCACGTCCCAGGCGTACGGGACACGACCGGGCCACGCTTCCAGGACCACGACGAGCTCGTGCTCCGACAGCCACGGGCCGGCCGCGGTCACCGGGCCGTCCCGGTGACAGACGCCGTCGCGGTCCACGCACACGACCCGGCGAGCCCTGCCGTGGCGCAGCAGCACAGCGATCCGGTCGTGTCCGTCGAGCGACGGCACCACACACTCGGCCGTCGCTCCCCGCGGCAGCCGCACCTCCCCCATGACGGGATGCGCGACGGCCCGGCCGTCGGGGGTGAGGACCGCACGGGGCCCGGCGTGTTCCGATGCCGCACCGGCCAGCGGCACCGGCGCACTGCTCGACCGCTCGGCCGCGAGGTCGTGGAACACGTCGGCGACCAGGCCGCCGTCGGTCCACTCCGGACGGCTGTGCCACAGGGAGCCGCCGGTGAGCCTGGTCCAGCGGCCGTCCGCGAGCAGCGCGAGGTGGCGACCCGACCAGGCGTCGGTGCTGACCACCGGACCGGCGGGGGTGAGTGCGAACGCCGGCCGTGCGCCGTCGAGCTGCGCGCGCAGGAACGGGGCCGGCAGCGGTCCGACGCTCCGCGGCGAACGGTCCGGCAGCGGTGCGACGTACGGTGTCATCGCCTTGCTCCCGGCGCTCAGGAGGGGGCGTACCGTTTCTCCCGCAGCACCACCGGCACCAGGCGGTCGCCGACCAGAAGTTCCACCCGTTCACCCGGCCGGTGGCTCTCGACCCACGCGTCCAGGTCGTCCAGGCTGCCGAACAGGAAGTCGCCGCAGGAACGGATGACGTCCCCCGCGCGTACCCCGGCGAGGTCGGCGGGTGCGCCGACGGCCACGTCCTGCACCAGCATTCCCTCTCCGCGTACGGCCCCGACGGGGATCACGCCGAGCTCGGTCCTGTGCATGGTGTGGTAGTTCTTCGGCGTTCCGTCCAGGTAGTCGCCGAGCAGCTCCAGGAAATGGTCCCAGTGGTGCAGGAAGCCGTCGCGCTCGAACCTGCCGTTGCCGTCCGCGGGGAAACCCTCCTGCCGGAGGCTCAGGCGGGTGTGGGTCTCCCCCGTGTCCGCCGGCACGTCCGTCAGCTCGAACGTCATCCGGATCTCGGCGTCGCAGGCGATGAGGCCGACCACCAGCTCCAGGCGGCGGAACCGGTCCAGGACCTCGATCCGTCCGCTGTAGGCGGTCGGCATGCGCGCGCCGGGGTCGTACAGCCAGCACAGCGCGGCCCCTTCGCGCTCAGGCATGACACTGGCCACCGTGCCGAGCCAGTGCTCGGCCGCCGCCGGGTCGAACATGGTCCGCCAGACCAGCTCCCTCGGGTGCCGGAGCAGGCGTTCCAGGCTGTTGCTCACCATCGTGTTCTCCTTACCTATACGGACGGGCTGTCGGCCGGGGGCCGCGTCAGCTCCGCGACCCGGGAACGTGTGATCGCGACCGTGGCGAACACGGCGAGCGCGAACATGATCACACCGGCGGCCACGAACGACGTGCGCAACCCCGACAGCGAGGCGAGCACACCGCCGAGCAGCGCACCGAACGGCATGGCCCCGTAGGTGACCAGCCGGTGCACGCCGGTGACCCTGCCGAGCAGGTGGTCCGGCGTGCCGGACTGCCGCAGGGACATCTGGTTGACGTTCCAGATAGCGGCGCCGAACCCGCCGAGGATCTCCCCGGCCGCCGCGACCCACGGATTCGGCGCCGCGGCGAGGACCAGGCAGGCGACTCCCGCCACGGCCAGTGCCACGCGCAGGCTCACCGCCGCGCCGACCCATCGGTTGAGCCGCCGGGCCTGTGCCGCGCCGAACAAGGCGCCGAGGGAACCCGCGGCGATCAGCAGGCTGAAGCCCAGGGCGCCGAGACCGAACACCTGCTGCGCGAACAGCACGAAGATCGCCGTCTGCGCGAGGGACGCCACGTTGAAGAAGCCGGCGATGCCGGTGATCGACCTCAGCACCGGCTGCCGCCACAACCAGGTGAAGCCCTCCCCGATGGCCTTGCGCAGGCCGCCGTCGCCGAGAGCGTTGCGCGCCACGTGGTAGTCGCCGCGCATCCTGCGCAGCAGGACGGCGCTGACCAGGAACGACAGCGCGTCCCCGAGGAAGGGGAGCGACCGCGACATGGTGAACAGCAGTCCGCCGAGCGGCGGCCCGACGAAGGACTCCACCGTGTTGCGTGATCCGACCAGCCACGAGTTGGCCCGCTGGATCCGCTCGGGGTCGCCTCCCACCACCTTCGGCAGCACGGCGGTGCCGGCGCTGTCGAACACGGTGTCGGCGATCGCGATCAGGAACCCCACCACCATCAGCAGCGCGATGCCGGCGTACCCCGTCGCCACGGCCGCCGCGAGCGCCGCGGTCAGGCCGGCGCGCACCAGGTCGCTGATCCACATGGCGCGTTTGCGGTCCCATCGGTCGGCCATGACACCGGCCGGCAACGCGAACAGCAGCCAGGGAAGCCTGCCGACGACGACCACCGACGACACCACGATCGGATCGCTGGACAGCGTGGCCGCCAGCAGGGGCAGCGCCGCGGACGAGATGCCGTTGCCGAGGAGCGACACCGTCGTCGCCCCCCAGAACATGGGGAAGTCCGGCGCCAGCGCGGACATGCCGGACCGGACCGGCCGGAGAGGTGGCCTCGTGTCGCGCGGGCTGTCCGCCATCATCGGCCCTTTCTGTCGGATGCGCCGGCTGGGAGAGGCTGTGACGTGGGGCCGAGCCGCAGCAGGCCGTGCCGGAGCAACTCGGCCACCAGTTCGCGGCTCTCTTCCGACGACGGCCCGCCGCCGTCGTCGTCGCGGACCAGCTCGTCCAGCCGCCACGGGGTACGTTCGAGCAGACGCCGCAGCAGAGGCGCGCAGACCGCGTCGAAGTCGTACCGCTTGCCCGCGGACACGATGACGCACCGGCTGCCGTCCTCATGGAGTGCCACCGGCCGGGGTGCGGCGAGCACCACGACGGCGTCCGGCGGGAAGTCGCCGGACGCCGCGTACGGCAACGCGTGCCGGGGCCTGGCCTGCGCGTGCGCGTCCCGTTCCGCGACGTACCGGCGCAGCCCGTCCTCGGTGAGCAGCGCGCCGATCCGGTCGCGCAACGTCGACAGCCGGACCGCCGTCTCGTCGTCCCAGCCGGTGAGCGGCAGGTCGAAACGCGCCTCCGGGTGGCGGCGCTGCCGTTCCGCCACCCACTTCAGGAAGTCCTCGACCACCGGCCGCCGGAAACCGAAGGTGAGGTGGACGGTGGTGCCGCCGACCGGCCGTACGGCGTGCCAGTGGCCGCGCGGCACGTACAGCGCCTCGCCTTCGCGCAGCTCGAACTGCCGCGAGGGGACCGGGGGGCATTCGTTGAGCGGCTCGTCGCCGGGGAGCGGCACGGGACGGCCGACGCCGAACAGCTGCCACTCCTTGCGGCCGTAGATTTGCAGGATGAGGCCGTCGTGGTCGTCCCAGTGCGGGTCGAAGGCGCCGACCTCCCCCCATGACGCGTAAAGGTTGACGAACACCTCCGCGCTCAGATCGTGTTCGAGGGCCTCGGCGAGGTCGCGGACCGCCGGGACGGCCTCGTCCACCGAACCGAAGACCAGCGTCGCGCCTTCGCGCAGCCGTGCGTGCAGTTTCACGCCGCCGACCCGGAGCACGGGTTCCCTGCCGGTGCCGCGGCCAGGGATCGGCTCGACGTAGGACGACGGAGGCAACGACCTGCCCGCCTTGGCCACCTGCATGCGGAGCGGCCAGGCCCGGTGGCCGTCGAGCAGCCGGTTGAGTTCGTCCCACGGCAGCAGGTGGTGGAAGCGGTCCGGCTCGCCGGTGTCCTGGTAACAGTCCCGCCCCCAGTACCGGTCGAGGAACCGTTCACCGCTCAGGGTGGCGAGAACGCGGTCGAGCGCGTGGCCCTGCGCTCCTGTGCCACCGGGATGCGGTCCCGGCAGGTCGGCCAGGTGGTCCAGCTCCGTGACCGCGAGCAGCCTGCGTGTCTCCATCATGATCACCTCCGGGTCCGGGTGTCCGCCTGGTGGACCGCCAGACGTGCGGCCGGATCCAGGTCGAGCAGAAGACGGCGTGCGTGCTCGGCCACGTCCGGACGTCCCAGCCGTTCCGCGCAGACGGCCGCCGCGTTCGCCGCCGACGCTCCGCGCAGCGTGCCTGAGCCCGCGGCCCGCAGGAACGTCGCGAGCGCGGCCTCCCGGTCACCGAACCCGGCGAGGTAGGCGCCGACCGCGTACAGCGGCTCGGGGTCGACAGGATCGAGGGAGAGCAGCTGCTCGACGGCGTCGGCAGGCGCGCTCGCCGTACCGGTCAGGGTGTCCAGCTTGAGGTGCGCCTCCAGCACCAGTCCCCGGTTCTCCCGCTGGTAGTGGACCTGCGACGGGTTACCGGCCGACCGCGCCAAGGCGTCGTCGTGCTCCAGCGCGGCGCGCATGTGCGTCACCACCGGTTCCCGGTCGCGGCCGGAGAGCTCGTGCAGCGCGGCGGCACGGTGGTAGCGGCTCGTCACCAGGTGCGCCAGCCAGTCCGGCTCGTCGCCGAGACCGGCGAGGGACCGCTCCGCCGCGGCGAGCCATCGGCCCGCCTCCTCCCGATCGCTGCCTCGGACACGGGTGGAGACCAGTTGCAGCGCCGCGAGGGTGCGCAGCGCGGGACGGACGGCGTCGCGGGCCAGCCAGGCGAAGATCTCGTACGGGATGGGGGACTTCCTGTTGAGCTGGTACGCCGCACGCGCCACCTCGTAGACCAGTTGCTGGCGCACCGGGTCGGCGTCCACGGCGAACGTGCCGACCAGGCGTACAGCAAGGCGGTGGAAACCGAGCTGCGTCAGCAACGCGACGACGACGACCCGGCGTGCCGCCGGCAGACCGGCCCAGCCCTCCAGCGCCTCGACGAGGGCCTGCCAGCGTGGTGAGCGCACCTCCGCGGGGAGCGCACCGGGCTGTTCGCACCGATGCCTGTCGCTTCTGGCCTGCACGACGACCTGGTAGCGGGAACTGGTGACCGACACCGTGCTGAACCAGTTCGGCACGTCCTCGTCCTGTTCGCCGGTGAGCATCCGTGCGAGGTGCACGGCGTGCAGAGAACGCAGCGGGACGAGACCATCGGTGTCCCGCAGATCGAGCCACCCGGCCCAGCGGCGGGCCAGCTCCGTCGTGTCGAGCACGTCCGCCGGCGGGAACCTCAGCTCGCCGAACGACCGGGACTCGTCGCGCTGGTAGGCGAAGGAAGACACGTTGCGCTCCTAAACCACTGGACAGGGCAGGGGGGACGACGGGGTCAGCGGTTCGAGGACCTCAGAGCCGTGGCACACGACGCGGCGCACCACGTGGCCGTCGACGGAAGGCAGCCGGACCTCGACCGGCTGGCGTGCGAACAGCGAGTCCGCCGCGTCCAGCAGCGCCGCCGCGTCGACCCGTCCCCGCCGGGACGCGCCGCGTCCCACGATCCGGCTCTCGACGAAGTCCAGGTACGCCGGCCCGGCCGCCGCCACGGCGTGACCCCGTTCCCGCTCCCGGCTCTGCAGACCGCTCGACGGCCGCGCACCGAGCGCGAGCCGTGCCGCCACCGCCTCGTAGACCGCGTGCCGTACGGCGTCACCGGTGTCACCTCTCGCCGCGGCGCCACAGGTCAGGGCCGCACCCCCGGCCCGGTACAGCAAAGCGAGCACGATGTCGGGAAAGTGCCGCGCCACACGGACGGTGCGCAACCGGACCTCGTGCTCACGCAGCCCCGCGAGCAGCTTCTCCGGCAGCACGGACTCGTGCAGGTGGTCCAGTTCCTCGAAGCCGATGTCCCCCGTGCGCCAGCCGCGGACCAGGACGTGCCGCTCCATCACCTCCAGCAGCGCCGCCGTCCGTGCCGACCACCGATCCGTCCCGGCACCCGTACCGGCCGACGTCTGCACACACCACCGCACCTCCGGCGCCGGCGGGTCCCACCCGAGCAGAACCGCCTGAGCCGGCACCACCATCTCGGCCCCGTCGCGCATCCCCTGTCCGGTCACCCAGTGACAGACCGGAGACCCGGCCGCGAGCCACGCCGCGGGCTCCACCCTGGGAAGCCCACCCGGATCCCCCACCAACGGCAGCACCCCCGCCGCCGCCACATGACTCACATGCTGCAGATACTCCCCCACCGCACGCCGCGCCGCACGCCGCGGATCGTCGTCACAAGCCCCGCCACTGATCCCCGACGCGTCACTCATCCACGCGACATGAACGGCCCCACCGACCAGAGGCCGCACCACAGGCCCGGCGGCCCGTACCTCTCCCCGGTCGCTCATCCTCACTCCTCCGCGAACCCCACCCCGGACACCAGGCCCGGACGCGGCGGGGTGCCTGCGCAGGAGACCCACCCCACCACGTCCTTCCGATCGGCCGCTCCCCGGTCACAGGCATGCGGACGACTCACGCGTCAGTAAGACTTGTTGGCGAGGACGTCGAACTCCGCGGCCTCCTCATCGACCTGACCCAGGTCCCAGCTGATCTCCATTGATGTGCTCACCTCCTCTCCGTATTGGGAGGAATCCTGACGGCCGTAAATGGTCCGCCGCATCTCGCAGAGTGCCGCACCGCGCCGGCCCCGCGTCGCGGGAGGTGAGCGGTCAGATCACGAGCCGATCCGTGTCCTCCCGGAAACCGATCACGGCCTCTTCTTCGGCCGTCCGCTCAGCACCCAGGCTCATGAACGACGACATCGGTTACTCGACCGGGTCGTCCCAAGGGGCAATAAAAACGGGCGAGGCTCCATGAGACTGGAGACCCGCCCGTTCCTGCGTCGCCTGCCTTGGTCAGCGACGTGATCAGCTGATCAAGGTCTGGTGCCCCCTGCAGGATTCGAACCTGCGCACCCGGCTCCGGAGGCCGGTGCTCTATCCCCTGAGCTAAGGGGGCTTCGACGCGGGATAAGGCTACCAGCATCGGGGGGCGGTCGGTCACGGATATGGGGGGTGATGATCGTTCGTGCGGCTTGGGGTTGTCTACGGGTGGGGGCGGGTGGCGCCTCGGTAGCGGAGGCGGTAGTAGGGGGAGGTGGCGAAGGGGGTTCTGCGGACGACGTCGCCGGATCTTGGGGCGTGGATCATGGTGCCGTGGTTCAAGTAGATGCCTACGTGGGTGGGGTCGGTGGTGCCGCCGCCGAAGAAGACGAGGTCGCCTTGGCGGAGGTGGGGGAAGGGGATGCGGTGGCCGCGTCTGAACTGGGTGCCGGTGTAGTGCGGGAGGGTCACGCCGGCTCTGGACCAGGCGTAGAGGGCCAGGCCGGAGCAGTCGAAGCCGCCTCTTGTGGGGCCGGAGCGGGAGCCGCCGCCCCAGATGTACGGGGTGCCGAGCTGGCGGAGCGCGGCTCCGGCGGCGACGGCGCCTGGCGTGCGGCGCAGCTTGCGGACGGCTCGCAGGAGGGTGGGGGGTGCGGGGAGGTGGGTGACGGTGGCGGGTCTTGGGGTGGTGGTGACGGGTTCCGGGAGGCGGGTGGGGGTCGCGTTCCTGGGGTGGGCTGCTGGTCCTGATGGCGTGGTGGGTGGGGGTACGGGGAGAGTGAGCAGGGTGAGAAGGGTCGCGGTGAGGAGTGCGGGGAACATGGGTGGGCTCCTGAGGCTCGGGGGTCAGGTCGAGGTCAGGATCTGTGGGGGTCGGGGGTGGGTTGGCGGTGGAACGGGGTTCTGTGGATGACGAGGTCGTGAGTGGGGCCGGTATTCGTGGGGTGAGCTGCGGGAACGGTGCGGGCTCCGGTAGGGGTGTGGATAACTTCGAGGTGAGGAGTTGTGGGAAAGGCGCGCATGGGGGGTTGTTGACGGGTTAGCCTCGCGGCCGTGGAAGACGTTCTGGGGCGGGTGCTGGTGGTGGATGACGACGAGGTCATCCGGCAGCTCATCGCGGTCAATCTGACGCTTGAGGGGTTTCATGTGGAGACCGCGAGCGATGGGCAGGACTGTCTTGATCGGGTGGGTGAGGTGCGGCCGGATGTGATCACGTTGGACGTGATGATGCCTCGGCTGGACGGGTGGATGACGGCCACGCGGCTGCGGGGTGGGGAGGACACGCGGCACATCAAGATCATGATGATCACCGCGCGTGCGCAGGAGGACGACAAGAAGCGGGGGCTGGGGATCGGGGTGGACGCCTATCTCACCAAGCCGTTCGACCCCGCGGAGCTGATCCAGATGGTGCGGGATCTGGCGTCGGCGTCCCGTACGGCCGACGGCTGACCGGGGGTTCGGCCGGGAAGGACGGCCGGGGTTACGGGGTTCGGCCGGGAGGCACGGGGTTCGGCCGGGAGGCACGGGGTTCGGCCGGGACGGCCGGTCGGGGGGGTCATAGGGTTCGGCCGGAATCTTGGGGTTCGGCCGGGAAGGCCCCAGGGTCACGGGGTCTGGTGGAGTGGTGTGCCGGTGAGTCGGCTGGGGTGGCTGGTGGTGTCGTCTAAGTGGTCGGAGAGTGAGTAGTGCCGGGTCAGGGGTGGGGGGGAGGGGGGTCTTGGCGGTGGTGGTGGGCCGCGGCCTGGGTTCTGGAGGAGACGCCTAGTTTGGACAGGATGTTGCTGACGTGGACGCTTACCGTCTTGGGGGCGATGAAGAGGCGTTCGGCTATGTCGCGGTTGGAGAGGCCTTCGGCCACCAGGGCCAGGACCTCTTGTTCGCGGGTGGTCAGGGGGGATTGCTGCGTGGAGGGTGGTGGCTGGGTGGGGGGTGCGGGGGTGAGGCGTGCGCGGCGGCCGAGGGATTCGAGGGCACGGGTCAGTGGGTGTGCGCCTAGGGATCGGCTCTCCGCCATGGCGGTGCGCCATTCGGTGAGGGCTTCTTCGCGTTCGCCGGCGGTGAGGAGGGCTTCGGTGAGGCGCCAGCGGGAGCGGGCCACCTCGTAGGTGAAGCCGAACTGGAAGGCCTGGAGAGCGGGACGCCAGGTTGCGGGGGTGGCGGTGCCGTGGACGCGGTGCCATTCGGCTTCGGCTCTGGCGAGCCACGCCTGGCCTTCCAGGCCGAGGTCGCCTCGCTTGCCTGAGCCGGGGCCGACGGTCGCGGCGGCGCGGGCTCGGGCCAGTAGGTCGTCGGCCCAGGACCATGGGTCGGTTGCCGGATCTTCCGTGGGGGTGGTGCGGTTCACGGAGGTGCCGGGATCCCTGGGGATGGTGCGGTTCACGGAGGTGCCGGGATCCCTGGGGGTGATGCGGTTCGTGGAGGTGCCGGGGTCCCTGGGGGTGATGCGGTTCGTGGAGGTGCCGGGGTCCTTGGGTATGCGGTTCGTGGAGGTCGTGCGAGGTGGTGGGGTGGTGCCAGAGGTGGTTTGGGGGGGTGCGGGAGGGGTTGTGGTCAGGTCGGAGAGGGCCCACAGGCCGGTGGCGCAGATGCGGATCACCACCGGGTCGAAGGGTTCCACCACGTCGAGGATGGCTTTGATGTGGTCGAGGGCTGTGTGGGGGTCGCCTTGCCAGAGTGCGTGTTCGGCGGAGAGGCCGCGGACTATGTAGGTGACGAGTTCGTCGTGCCAGAAGGGTTTCAGCCAGGCGAGGCGTTCTTCCACCACGGGGTCGCCGCGGGCCACCTCCACGAAGAGGGCGAAGCCGGAGAGGCGGGCTTCTGGGATGCGGCCGACTCGTACCGGGAAGCCGGAGGCCAGGGTGGCGGCCTGCTGCCATTCGCCGGCGACGTAGTGGATGAGGAGGCGGAGGAAGCGGAGGTCGGTGCCGTAGGTGCTCCAGTTGAGGCCGGTCTCGCGTGCGAGGGTGACGCCGGTGTCGGCGGTCCTGGCGGCGGGGATCAGGTCGCCGCGTTCGTACTGGATGCGTGCGTGGTGGAAGAGCGCGCGCAGGTCGATGGACAGGTTGCCTGAGCGGATGGCGCCGGCTTCGGCGAGCAGTTCCTGTGCGCAGGCCGCGTCGCCTTCTATCTCGTGCACCATGGCCAGGGAGATCAGCGCGCTGGACTCGGCGTCACGGACCCCGGCGGCGCGTGCGGCCGCCAGGGCCTGGCGGGCCAGGTCCTTCACGTCGTCGTGCCGAGGGGACCACAGCAAGGCACGTGCGTACGTGGCGAGAGAGCGCGCGAGTACGCAGGCGGCGGGGTCGGCCGTCGATGCCGCCTGAGGGGTGACGGTGGGGACGGCTTCGCCGGTGGATGGAGAGGTGATGGCCCCGGGGACGGCCTCCCCCGCGGAGGAGGAAATGGTGGCCGAGGGGACGACTTCGCCGGGGAGTGGAGAGGGGGTGGGAGCTGCGGGGGTGGCGAGGGTCACGGCGGTGCGCGCGGCCTCTATGGCGGCGGAGGCGGAGCCGGAGTCGATCAAGTAGTAGGCGAGGCGTTCCCAGGCTTCGGCGGTGGGGCCTTCGGTGGTGAGGAGGTCGCGGATCTGGGTGACGGCGCGGTGGGGGTCGCCGCTCTCGTCGGCGGCGGCGGCCGAGAGCAGCGCCAGGCGTGAGCGGGGGATGCCGGCGATGGCTTCCGCGTCCTGCACGCGGGGCCACAGGGCCAGGGCCTGGTCGTAGTGGCGGTGGGCCTCGGTGGGTGCGCCGATGTGCTCGGCGCGCCTGCCGGCTTCCACGGAGGCGGCGAGGGCTCCGGGGAGGTCGTGGCTCGCGAGGTAGTGGTGGGCCAGCTCGGCGGGTGAGCCGTCGAGCAGGCGGGTGAACTCGGCGTGGAGGCGGGTGCGTTCGCCGGGGAGGAGGTCGGTGTAGACGGCTTCGCGCAGCAGTGCGTGGCGGAAGGCGTAGCCGTAGTCGCCGTCGGGGAGCAGCAGGCCGCGGGAGACGATCTCGCGCATGGCCTCTTCGAGCTCGGCGTCCTCCAGGCCGGACACGCTGCGCAGCAGGCCGTGGTCGATGCGGCGGCCCGCGACGGCCGCGGCGCGCAGCACCCGCTGGGCCGGGTCGGAGAGCCGCTCGACCCTGGCGAGGAGCAGGCCGGCGAGGCCGTACGGCAGGCCGTCGGCGGCGAGGAGCTCCTCGGCGTAGAAGGGGTTGCCTTCGGCTCGCTCGACGATCTGATGGATCAGCTTGGCGTCCGTGGCGCCGAGAGTCACCAGATAGTCGGACATGTCGCCGTCGCTGAGCGGGCTCAGTTCCACGACGCTCACCGACGGCAGTCGCCGCAGCTCGGCCAGCAGAGGACGTAGCGGGTGGCGCCGGTGCAGGTCGTCGGTGCGGTAGGTGCCGACGAGGCAGACCCGCTCGCGCTGGAGCATGCGGCTGAGGAAGACCAGCAGGTCACGGGTGGACCGGTCGGCCCAGTGCAGGTCCTCCAGCACGAACAGCACCGGCCGGCGCTCCGAAAGCTCCGCGAGGAACGCCAGCGCCGACCCGAAGAGCCGCTGCTGCGTGAGCCCGGAGCCCGCGTCGTCGCCGGCGCCGGACCAGGTGCCGCCGACCAGCGCCTCCAGCATGGGCCGGTCCGCGAGCAGCGGCGCCATCTCGCCGTCGCGCGCCGCGCCGCGCAGCGCGTCGGCCAGCGGCAGGTACGGCAGTGTGTCGCCGAGCTCGGCGCACTGGCCGGTCAGCACGGCGAACCCGAGCTCGCCGGCCCGTGCCACGAGCTCTCCCACGAGGCGGGTCTTGCCGATGCCGGCGTCGCCGCCGACGACGGCCGCCCCTGGACGTCCCGCCGCGGCGCCGCCGAGCACGCCGGTCAGCCGCGCGAGCTCGTCCACCCGCCCGATGAGCGCACCGTCCGCCTGCCGCCACGTCACGTCCGGGAGTATTTCACGGCCCTGCGACACGTCCGCGGCGCGGCGGGGACGGCAACCTGTCCGGGGACAAGTGCTCACGGTCCCCGGTCCGGGGACAAGTCCGCTGAGGGCCCCCCGTCCAGGAACAGTCCGGACAGCCGGAGCAGGTCCGCGGACGGCCCGCGTCCCACGTGCGGGGACGCGGGCGGGGGACGGTCAGCTGAAGGTGAACCAGTTGAGGTTGACGAAGTCGGCCGGCTGGCCGCTGGTGAAGGTGATGTAGACGGTGTGGGTGCCGGTGGTCTGCGCGATGTTGGCGGGGACGGTGCGCCAGGTCTGCCAGCCGCCGGTGTTGCCGACGGCGAAGTCACCGATCGGCGGGTTGGAGAGGCTGTCGAGCCGGACCTGGACGAGGCCGCTGACGCCGCCTGCCGCGCCGGAGGCGACGCGGGCCACGAACTGCGTCACGGGGGTGGAGCCGAAGTTGACGTTGTCGAAGCGGAGCCAGTCGCCGTTCGCGATGTGGGAGACGTTCTGGCCGCCGCCGCTGTCGGTGGTGGTCTCCACCTGGACGCCGTTCTGGGCCTGGTAGTTCTCGGCCTGGATGGTGGAGCGCGCGTTGTGGCCGCCGCCGGGGTTGCTCGGCGTCGGCGTGGGTGACGGCGAGGGGGTGGTGCCGGTGCCGCTCTGCCAGACGGCCACGTAGTCGACGAGCATGGGGCGGCCGGAGACGGTGGACGAGGTCGGCGTGCCGGTGCCGGCGACGCCGTTGGGGAACGCGCCACCCATGGCCACGTTGAGAAGCAGGAAGTAGCCGCTGTGGCCGGTCATGTTGTTCCACGTGGTGGCGTCGAACCGGCTCTGGCTGACGCTGTGGAACTGCTGGCCGTCGACGTACCAGCGCAACTGGTTGGGGCTCACGCTGCGGTCCCACTCGAAGCGGTAGGTGTGCATCGTGGACTGGCAGGTCGAGCCGGGGCAGGCACGGCTCGCGCCGATGCCGTTGAACTCGTCACACGGGCCGCCGGGTGCGACACCACAGTGCAGCACACCCCACACCGAGTCGAGCCCGTTGACGTTCTCCATGATGTCGAACTCGCCGACCCCCGGCCAGTTCTGGTAGTTGCCGCGGTACGGCGAGCCGAGAGCCCAGAACGCCGGCCAGTAGCCGAGCGCGGAGCCGCCGGTGACGTTCGGCATCTGGATGCGGCCCTCGATGCGCAGCACCCGGCCGTCGGCGGGTTTGAAGTCGGAACGCCGGGTCTCGATGCGTGAGGACGTCCACTCTCCGGAGGAGCCGCGGATCGGCGTGATGCGCAGGTTCCCTGAGCCGTCGAGGCTGACGTTGGCGGGGTCGGCGGTGTAGCGCTGGATCTCGCCGGTCCCCCAGTTGGCGGGCCCGCCGGGGTAGCTGAAGCCGGTGTCGAAGATCCAGTTGCTGGAGGACGGCAGCGAGCCCGCGCTGCCGTTGAAGTCGTCGGCCCAGACGAGACTCCAGCCGCTCGGGGTGGACGGCACGGCGGCTCCCGCGGGGGTGGTGGCGGCGATCAGGCCGGCGGCCGGTAGGAGCGCGGTCGCGAGCACGGCCATCAGGGTGCGGAGGCGACGGCGGCGGGGTGGCGGTTCGGCGGAGGTGCTCATGGTCATCCTCATCTCTCGGGGGGTCGCGCCGCACGCCGGGGGACGTGGCGGCACGTAGTGGGGACGGGACCGCGGGACACGAGCGGCGACGGGGAACGGAGAGCGGGGTCCGGGGACATCCCGGACGTGCCCGGGGCGGAGAGCGGGGTCCGGGGCATCCGAGACGGGACCGGGGGACGGCACCGGACGACGGAGGGACGGCGACGGGACGGCGCCACGGCCGGGCGACGTGTGCGCGCGGCGGGGCCGACGGCCGTCGTGGCACCGCGCGGCGCGAGGGGCACGCGTTGGTGTTACGTATGTGTAACGCTCTCCGGCCGCTGACGTTAGATGGCTCGACAAGGGGCTGTCAACCATCGAAGAAAGATTCTTCCAGCAATTGAGAGCGCTCTCCGTTATTCGGATGAGGCTGTTCCGCCGAGAATGCCTCCCTGCCTCGGCCTTCACCAGGGCTGATCCACATCAGGCAGGTGGAACCGGTGGGTTCGCGCCATCGAATCGGTCGGCCCCAACCTTGACGAGCGAGGAGACCGGCCGCACCCTGATGCGAGAGCGCTCTCCACAAGATCTATCCAATTGGCCGGGAGAAAGGGGCAGGCGGCGTCTCGCGGACCTACGGCGAGGTCGTGTCCACGGCCGTCGCCGCACCGGCGTGCGCGTGGACACCGTGCGAAATCCTCGGTGCGGCGGACACAGGCGAGGGCCGCACCGGCGTGCGCACGGACACCATGGACGTCCCTGCTGCGGCGGACGTCGGCGGAGGGCCGCTCCAGCGTGCAGGCGGACATGACCGGCGCGCTTCCCCGGGTGGTGACGATCCCCGGTAGATTCGCCTGATCAAGGAAGCCGGGGGCCGGCGATCGCCGGTGCGGGCCGCTCGCGGGGAGGCCAGTGCCGTGTGAGCGGACGCGTCTCGTATGGTCACCACTGGTGGACTTCGAGTGGCACCATGGGTACCGCCGAAAGGCCGAGGAAGACAGGGCGCACACTGATGAAACGACCCACTCTGGAGGCGGTCGCCGCACGGGCAGGCGTCTCCCGGGCCACCGTCTCCCGGGTCGTCAACGGCCAGGCGACCGTGACCCCGGAGATCAGGGACACGGTCCTGCGCGCGGTGAACGAGCTCGGGTACGTCCCCAACTCGGCGGCACGCAGCCTGGTGACCCAGCGCACCGACTCCATAGCGCTGGTCATCTCCGAGCCGGCGACGCGCGTGTTCTCCGACGACCGCCTGTTCTCCATGGTGATCCGCACGGTGAGCGCCGAGCTGGAGGCGGCCGACAAGCAGATCGTGCTGATGCTCGCCAGCACCCCGCGCAACCACGCCAGGGTGGAGCGCTACATCTCCGGCGGCCACGTGGACGGCGTGCTGCTGCTGTCCATGCACGGCGCCGACCCCCTGCCGGCGGCCCTGACCCGCATGGGGGTGCCGGTGGTGTCGTACGGCCGGCCCGCGGTGGCCGTCGAGATGCCGTACGTCGACAACGACAACGTCGGCGGCGCCGCCGCGGCCGTGCGCCACCTGCTGGACACCGGCCGCCGCCGCATCGCCACCATCGCGGGGCCGCAGGACATGATCGGCGGCCAGGACCGCCTGACCGGGTACCGGGACGCGCTGCGCGACTCCGACCGCCGCTCGATCGTCGCCGTCGGCGACTTCACCCGCGCGTCCGGCGCGGCGGCCATGCGGCAGCTCCTTGAGGACGACCCGGGGCTCGACGCGGTGTTCGCCGCCAACGACGCCATGGCCATCGGCGCGCTGAAGACACTGCGCCACGCGGGCCGGCGTGTCCCCGACGACGTGGCGCTGGTCGGTTTCGACGACATCGAGGCCGCGCGCTACACCGACCCCCCGCTCACCACCGTGCGGCACCCCATCACCGAGCAGGCGACCGCCATGGTGCGGCTGCTGCTGACCCCGCGGCAGGACCGCGTGAGCGATCACGTCATCCTGCCGAGCGAGCTGGTGGTCCGCGAGTCCGCATGAGGACGGCCACGGCGTGGCCAGGGGTCCGCCGGCCCGTCTGACGACCGCTACGGCGTGTGGCCGAGGGCCTTCGGTATGCGGGCCAGCACGCTGTACGGCAGCAGGCCGTAGGTCGTGAAGTCCGTCGCGGTGGCCCCCGCGGCCCTGGCCGCGCGGATCTTGTCGGCCAGGCGATCGGCGGAGTCGGTGTCCGGCAGGCCGGGCCGCAGCACGGCACGCAGGTCACGGTCGGCGCCGACGGAACGGCGGTAGGCGCCGATGTCGTCGGCCACCCGCGCGGGGTCGCGCGCGTAGGCGAACACGCCGAAGGACGGCACGAGGTCGCCGAGCGCCACGAGGTCGACCCCCAGTTGCCAGGCGTCGTGCGCGGCGAGACCCGCAGGCGGCAGGCCGTCGCGGTGACCCTTGCGGTGACCGGTGCCGTCCAGGAACGTCAGCCGTGACCCCTCGGCGGCCACGGCGGCGGACACCTCGCTGACCAGGGACGTCACGGTCTCCGAACGAGCGCGCGCGTACGCCACCACGTCGGGGCCCGCGTACGCGGTGAGCGCGGCGCGGGTGACCTCACCCTGGGCCGGCGGGTCGCCGTCGAGGACGCCGCCGACGATGCGTGCGCACTCCTCGCGCGCCACCTCGGCCTTGACGCCGAGGTCGGCGGCGCGGCGCATGCACCACGCGCAGAAGCACAGGCCGAACAGGAACTCGTCCATCGGCCCGAGCGGCACGAAGCTGCGCTCGTGGCCGTGGCCCTGCTCGAACGCGCCGAAGTGCAGCGACTCGGCGACCACGCTGTCCACCCCGAGGCGCGCCACCGACCTGGCGAGCGCCACGGCGTACAGCCGGACGTCGGGGTGCGCGGGACACAGGCTCGCGGGGAAGCCACGGCCGCCGAAGCAGTCCTGCATGGTGACCTCGGGGTCGGCGAGGCCGAGCGTGAGGTTGTGCAGGAAGACGGCCCAGCCGTGCATCGCCATGCCGCGGTCGAGGGTGGCCTCCCGCAGCACCGCCAGCGGGCCGCCGGCGGCGCCTTCGCGCACCGGCGGGGTGAGGCGCAGGCCTTTGAACAGGTCAGGTGGTGGGACGAAATGAACGCCTTCGGCGCGGAGGGTGACACGGGAGCCGCCGTGCGGGGTGACGTCGCGGGCCGCGTGGTAGGCGGCGGCCACGGTGATCTCGCGCACGCCGTACCCGCCGACACGGTCGAGGACCCGGCCGGCGCCTTCGTCCCTGACGTCCTCGACGTGGAGGTAGACCGAAGCGTCCACTGCGAGCCGTGCCCTTCCGCCGATGGTCCGATGTCCCACGTGACCCTATATCGGCGCGCGTGCGGGCTCGGGCCGCCGGGAGTCAGCCTCCCGCGAACGGTTCACGCGCTCCCCTGGCCCGCCGCCGGCCGGGCGTGCCTCTCGGCCGGCGGCGGGTGCTTTCGGGGGGATCAGCAGGAGATCGGGGACGATCCGAGTGCGACGTCGTCGTACCAGATCGTGTCCGAGTCGCTGCCGTAGCTCTCCCAGCCGAGGCGCAGTGTGGACGGCCGCGGGGCGATCGTGCGGCTGAGCCACTGGGAGTCGATGTCACGAGTCGGGGTCTGGTCGAGGTGGAGACCCGCGACCTCCTGGTTGTCGAGGTAGGTGCTCATGGCCTGGCGCGTGGTGTCGATCTGGTAGCGCAGGCAGACCCAGCGGTTGGTCGGCAGCGGCACGCTCAGGGAGACGCCGGTCGGGCTCTGCTCGGGGAGCGTGGCGTCGTCGGACTCGCGGTTCCACTGCAGAGCGCCGTTCTGGCCGCCGATGCGCAGGTCACGGCCGCCGTTGGCCGAGTCGGCCATGGTGATCATGGTGACGTGGCCGGACGGCAGCGCGGTGGTGTGCCGGACCCACATGCGGCCGTACACGACGGGGCCGATGGAGGAGACGTTCTTGGTGGTGCCGACGAACATGTGGTTGCAGTAGTTGCCGCCGCCGTTGACGCGCAGGGACTTGCCGCCGCTGTGGGACTGCGAGGTGTCGATGGTGGCGGTCCCGGTGCCGGAGCAGTTGGGGGTGATGACCTGCCACTCGCCGGAGGGGCTGCCGCTCTGGTCCTCGAAGCCGGAGCAGACCACGGCGCCTGAGCAACCGGTGGAGCCGGTCGGGGTCGGCGTGGGGGTCGGCGTCGGCGTCGGGGTCGGGGTCGGCGTCGGGGTCGGCGTCGGGGTCGGCGTCGGGGTGGGGGTCGGGGTGGGGGTCGGAGTCGGCGTCGGGGTCGGCGTAGGTGTCGGGGTCGGCGTCGGGAGGCCGCCGCCGTCGCAGGGGGCGCCGTTCAGGGTGAAGCTGGTCGGCAGGGTGTTGGAGGCCGACCAGGTGCCCTGGAAGCCGAACTCGGCGGAGCCGCCGGACGGCACCGAGCCGTTGTACGACATGTTGACCGCGCGCACCGACGTACCGCTCTGGGTGACCGTGGCGTTCCAGCCGCTGGTGACCCGCTGGTCGCCGGGCCAGACCCAGCCGAGCTGCCAGCTCGTGAGCGCCGGTCCGAGGTTGGTGAGCTTCACCGACGCGGTGAACCCGCCACCCCACTGGTTGTTCTGCCACTGGACCCGGCAGATCGGGTCGGCGAGCGCGGCGGCCGGCCGGATGGGGGTCAGCAGTGCGAGCACCGCGACCACGGCGGCGAACATCGCTCCCCAGAGCAACTGCGGCCGGAGCGGCACTGCGTACGCGGATCGGCGGTTCGTGCCGCGGACCCGGCGCGGGAGCGCGCGGCGTCGTCGGAAGTGCGGCGAAGGAGGCGTGGGGCCGGGGGTGGGAGCGCTCATGGGGTTGCTCGCTTTCTCTATGGGAGCGCTCCCACGCACCGATCCGGGACCGCTCTGCTCCGCTCGCCCGCCGATGGTTCTCCGCAGCCCGCTCGGATGTCAACAAGCCCGCCGCCGCACCGGTCACCCACGCAGAGAAACCGCAGGTTCCTGGTTGAATCTTTCACCTGGCCGCCACGGCACGGCACCCGTCTCCGTGGGACGTCCCACACCCGCGGCGGACCCTCAGCCGGCCACCTCGTAGGACAGCTCGCGGCACTCCAGGTCCCCCGCGCAGACGTCGCACACCAGGACCGGCCGCAGCGGCGTGCCGCACGATCGGTGGGTGACGGCGAGCGCCGAGCCGTCCGGCGCCGGCAGCTCGCGCTGGGCCCAGTCGGTGAGCATGACCAGCACGTCGAAGAACGCCAGCCCTTTGTCGGTGAGCCGGTACACCCGCGTGGTGCCGGCGTGCAGCACGCCGAGCTCGCAGAAGCGCCGCAACCGGTCGGTGAGCACCGACGGCGCGATGCCGAGCTCGCGCTGGAAGTCGACGAACCGCCGCACCCCGAGAAACGCCGCCGCCAGCACCGTCGTGCTCCAGCGGTCCCCGAGGATCTCCATCGACACCGGACAGCCGCCGAGGCTCCCGGCCTGCGGCCGCACCGGGGTGGTGGTGCGGCGGTGGTGGCGCGGCTCCCCCACCCGTGCGAACGACAGCAGCGGCCCGCGTTCGGTGCGGGTGTCCCTGGCCGTCGCCCGGTCACGGCACCCCCCGCAGGCGACGTACGGCCGGGTGCCCTGGCCGCATCCGTCGTGGATCAGCGTCAGCATGCCGGGCCGGCCGGCCCAGCCGCGCTCCCAGCTGTAGATCGCCACGAGGTACCGCCACAGCCGCCACCCCGCCTCGGTCAGGTGGTACTCGTGACGCGTGCGGCCGTCGGGGGAGGCGACCGGCTCGAAGATGCCGTGCGCGACCAGTTCCTTGAGCCGCGCGGCCAGCACGGACTCCGAGATCCCGAGCTCGTCGCGCCATCTGGCGAAGGTGCGCACACGCAGCAGGAACGCGTGCTGGAGCATGAGCAGCACCCACCGGTCGCCGAGTATGCCGAGCGCCTGCTCGATGGCGCTGATGGCGGGGTCCGACGGGTGCGCGGCGTCGAGCCGCGGCATCGCCGACACGGCCGGAAACATCTTCGTCTCCACCGCGCCAACTTTAGACAGCGCACCGGCCCGGAGCGCCATATCGGCCCGTTGACGGTCTGACTTCTTTTTCCGTAGCTTTTCCCACTGAACCGTTCCGGCGGCCAGGCGCCTGGACGACGGCTTCACCGTGTCACGGCAGGAGCATCGCACATGAGGCTCAGCGTCGCCCTCGGTCAATGGCCGGACCGGCCGGCCGGCGAGGCGGTGCGTACCGCGCGGATCGCCGACCACCACGGGTACCCCGAGGTGTGGGTGAGTGAGCGCGGCGGTCACGACGTCTTCGCGCTGGCCACCGCGATCGGCCTGCGCACCTCCCGGATCACGGTCACGGCCGGCCCGCTCACGCCAGGCGCGCGGGACCCGGCGGCGATCGCCACCGGGGTCGCCTCGGTTGCGGAGCTGACCGGCCGCCGGGTGGACCTCGCGCTCGGCACGGCGTGGCCGCCGGCCGGAGGCGGACACGGCGCCGCCACGGCGCTGCGCGAGTCGGCCGCGGCGCTGCGGCCTCTTCTCGCCGTGCGCGAACCCGGCCCGGAACTGACCATCGCGGCCTGCGGGCCCGAGGAGGTGCGCGTGGCGGCGGAGGCCGGCCGCATGGTGATCACCATGTTCACCCCGGCGGTGGCCGCGCGGCTCATCACCGACCTGCGGCTGCTCAGCCGTACGACCAGGGTGGCGGCCTGGGTGACGGCCGCCGTGGACCCCGGCGAGGCGGCGCTCAGGCAGTTGCGCCGGTCCGTGGCGCCGTTCGTCGCCGCACCGGGGTACCGCGAGATGTTCGCCGAGGCGGGGTTCGCCGACGTGGTGGCCTACGCCGACGTCGCTCCGGGGCCGGACACCGTCGCCGAGGCGATCCCCGAGGCGCTGCTGGAGTCGGTCGCGCTGCTCGGCGACTCGGTGGAGATCATGGACAGGCTGGACGCGTACGCCGAGGCCGGGCTGGACGAGGTGGCACTGGTGCCGGTGAGCACCGACGACGACCCGTGCGGGGAGGCCACCTTGAAGGCCCTCGCCGGCTGAGCGCGGCGGAACTTCGCCTGGCACACCGCGCGTTGAGCAGGGCGACGCAGAATAGGCGTTGGGGGACCGCCCCATCTTCAGACAGAAAGGCCCGGCAATGTCGCCACTCGCCAAATACTACGTAGGCGCGGGAGTCGTGTCCGTCCTCGCTCTGCTCATCCTGCCGTCCCTCCTCGCCTGGCTGGTCGTGATCGGCGTGCTGGCGGGGCCGGTGGCCGTGTACTTCATGCTGGACGAGAGCCAGCGCGCCAGGTTGCGCCGCATCAGGCGCCGCCAGATCGGCCGATAGCCGTCCGCGCCGGGCCGGTCCGCGACCGTCCCGGCGCTCCGGTCACGGCTCAGATGCCGCGGACCACGAGCCAGACAGGAGAGTCAGTCGGCGCGGCTCAGGCGGTCGCCGGGGTGAGGCGCTCGCGCACGCGCTGGGTGACCTTGCGCTCGATGACGAACGACAGGAACGGCACGGTGCCGGCGAGCAGCACCCCGAGGATGTACGGCCACGACCAGCGGGCCTTGAGGCCGAGGTTGAGCGCCGCCAGCAGGTAGACGGCGTAGACGAACCCGTGCACCGGCCCCACCAGCGCGACGAGGGTGGCGCTGCCGAAGCCGTACTTCACCACCATCGCGGCCACCAGGGCGAGCAGCATGCAGCCGACGATGTAGGCCAGCACCCGGAAGGGTTTGAGGGCGGACTCCACTGACGATCACTACCTCGGTCGCGGGACGGTCACCCCACATTATCCCGGTGACCGGGTGGTCCCGCCGCCGGGAGAGGGTCAGGCCTGCGGGGTGGTGGCCGGCAGGCGTGCGTCCCGCGGCGTGTCGTCGTCGCGGGCCGCGCGCAGCGCGTCGCGGACGAAGTGGAACCACATGAAGACGGCGAAGGCCGCGAAGATCCACCACTGGGCCGCGTAGGCGAGGTTGCGCCAGGTGAAGCCGCCGGCGACGGTGGGAGGCGGCACCGCGACGAGCCGGGCCGGCGTGGCGCCTGCGGCCTGCTCGGTGGCGACCACGAAGCCGTCCCTGACGCGCTCGCCGTGCCAGACGTTGACCAGCACGGCGGTGGAGACGGTCGCCACCTGGCCGGCCTGCGGGACACCGCGCCGCCTGCTGAAGTCGGTGGGCTCGCTCGGCTGGAGCCGGCCCGTCACGGTCAGCTCCCCCGGCGGTACGGCCGTCGCCGGGTCGGCGGCGGACGCCACCCAGCCTCGCACGACCGGCATGACGCTGCCGTCCGCCAGCCGCATGGGGGTCAGCAACCAGAAACCGGCACTCGGGGACGTGCCGCCGCCGACCTCCACGTCCGGCATCCGCTCGGCGACCAGGAGCTGGTTCGCGGCGTCGAACGCGCCGGTCACGGTGACGCGCCTGCCGATGGCCTCGGCCTTCAGGCCCTGGCCGTCGCCGGTGAGCCCCGTGCCGGTGAGCGCCGTCAGCGCCACCGGAGCGGGGTCGGTGGCGGCACGGGGCCGGCCGGAATCCTCCCACACGCCGAGCTGCCACCGGCCGAGGAACGTGAAGGCGATGAGCACGCCGATCGTCACCAGGTGGAGACCCACGAGGCGTGGCGAGAACAGCGTGCGGAGCATGCACCCACGGTATCCGCCGCACCCGGCCGTCCGGCGCGCGCCTCCGGACCTCGCCGTTCACCTGCGCGTCATCGCGAGGCCCAACTGGCATAAACAGCCTCATCTGGCGTTTGAAGTGGCTAAAGTCATGCCATGTCCGAACCTCAGATTGACCCTGCCGGGAACACCCAGCAGTTCAAGGCCTTCGCTCAGCGCCAGGAACCCGAGGCCGCGGCCCCGCAGCGGTCCTACCTGGTCCCGGTCCTCGTGGCCGCCGCCGTCATCGTCGTCGCCGTGGTGGCGTTCCTGCTGCTGCGCTGACCCGCCGGGCCCTCGGCCGAGGGCCACGCCTGTCACTCAGGCAGCCGTCCACCGCGCCGCCGGCACCGCCGACGGCGCTTTCGTCACGTCCCCGGACCGGGCTCGACGGCGCGCCCGGTCTCACCGGCGAGCCGGGCTCACCACCAGTGCGCTCCCCCCGCCGCGGCGGGACGGCTCCGCGACCGCCTGCATCCGGCCGTCGCGCAGGAACTCAAGGCCCGTGGCGGCGCCGATCTCGCCGACCGGCGGCCCCGGCACCAGCGTGAACGTGTGACCGCGCGCGGTCAGCTCCGCGCCGTACCTGTCGATGAACGCCTGCTCGGCCTGCGTGGCCGCGGCGTTGCGCTGGCTGGCCCTCGGTGCGGCCACCGCCTCAGGCAGCGACATGCCGAACTCGTACCGGTTCACCAGGATCTGCAGGACCGTCGTGATGATCGTGGCGCCGCCGGGTGATCCGACGGCCAGCACCGGCTTGCCGGCCTTCAGCACGATGGTGGGGGCCATGGACGACCGGGGCCGCTTGCCGGGGGCCGGCAGGTTGGGGTCGCCAGGCGCGGGGCCGAAGGTGAAGTCGGTCAGCTCGTTGTTGAGCAGCACTCCCCGGCCCGGCACGACGATGCCGCTGCCGCCGGTCTGCTCGATCGTGATGTTGTACGCCGCGACGTTCCCCCAGCGGTCGGCGACGACCAGGTGGGTGGTCTCCGGCCCTTCCGGCTGAGCGAGGACCTCCGGGGGTGGCGCGGCGCCGTCCACCTGACAGCCGGAGTAGTCGCCGTCGGGGTCGCCGGGTGCGGCCGGGTTCGGCATGGCCGTCGGGCCGATCAGGCAGGCGCGTTCCTTGGCGAAGCCGTCCGACAGCAGCTCACGCAGCGGGACGTCCACGTAGCCGGGGTCGCCGACGTACTTGTTGCGGTCGGCGAAGGCCAGGCGGGACGCTTCGAGGTACTCGTGCAGGCCGACGTCCGGCAGCGCCTGGAGGATCTTCAGCGCCTCCCCCACGGTCGAGCCGCCTGAGGACGGCGGCGCCATGCCGTACACCTCGAGCGGGCCGTAGCCGACCTTGCTCGGCGCGCGCTCCAGCGCGCGGTAGGCCCGCAGGTCGGCCGTGGTCATCAGGCCGGGCCGCACCACGCGGGTGCTGCCGGGCCGCACCGGCGGCTTCTTGACGGTCGCCACGAGCTCGGCGCCGAGCCCGCCGCCGTACAGCCAGGACCCGCCGCGTCTACCCAGCTCACGGTAGGTGCGGGCCAGGTCGGGATTGCGGAACACCGAGCCGACGGCCGGCGGGTTGCCGCCTGGCAGGTACAGCGCGGCGGTGGAGGTGAAGTCGGCGAACCTCGCGGCGTTCTGTTGCGTCTGGTCGTAGAAGGTCTGGTCGACCACGAAACCCCGGTCGGCGAGGTCGGCGGCGGGTTTGAGCGCCTGCTTCAGCGAGAGGGTGCCGAACTTCTTCAGGGCCAGCTCCCACTGCGCGACGCTTCCCGGCACCCCCACCGACAGGCCGCTGGTCACCGCGTCGGCGAACGGGATGGCCGCGCCGTTCTCCTGGAACGCCGTCTCGGTCATCGCGGCCGGCGCCTTCTCGCGGCCGTCGATGGTGGTCACCCGGCGGTGCTTGGCGTCGTAGTAGACGAGGAAGCCGCCACCGGCGAGCCCCGCGGAGTACGGCTCGGTGACGCCGAGCGCCGCGGCGCCGGCCACCGCCGCGTCCATCGCGTTGCCGCCTTGCTTGAGCACGCCGAGCGCCGCCTTGCTGGCGTCCAGGTCCACGGTCGCGACCGCGCCGCCGTGGCCTTCGGCGACCGGCGCCTTGACCTGTGGCGCGTGCGCGGCGGGGTCGGCGTGTACCGGCTGGGCCACCAGCCCGGCGGACGCGACGGCCGCGGCGACGGGGAGGGCGAGACGGCGGACGGTCATGAGCGCACCTCATTCCTAGATCGCCATAGCATTGACTCACAGCTTCACAAGAGAGGTCAATGGCGCTCGTGCGACGCCGGCGGCGTACTCCCCCCGCCGTATCCGGGTCTGCCACCGGCGGACGACGACCCCGCCGCCTGGCCGAGGTAGCGTTTCGAACGTGCGTGTCCGCTGGTCTCCCCGCTCCGATTTCCTCGTGCCGTTCATCGTCGGCATGGTGCAGATCTGGGGCACGTTCGGGGCCCAGCACGGCCAGGTGCGTCCAGGAGACCCCACCACCCGGCTGCCGCTCGACGAGCTCGCGGTGGTGCTGCTGCTGATCGGCCCGCTGGCGCTGATCATGCGCCGCTCGCGGCCCGTGCCGACCCTGTGGCTGATCGCGGCGGCCACCGCTCTGTACATCTGGGGTGGTTATCCGTACGGCCCGGCGTTCGTCAGCCCGATCGTCGCGGTGTTCAACGCCGTGCTGACCGGTCACCGGCGGGCCGCCTGGATCTCCATCGGGGTGATGTACGCGTTCTTCGCGGCGTACATCACCTTCAAGCTGCCGGCGCCGCATGACCTGTGGCACCACGCCAGCATCATCGCCTCCATGCTGGTCGTGGTGACGGCCGCCGAGGTCGTCGGCGCCAGGCGCGAACGGCTCGCCGAACGGCTGCGGGTCGAGGAGGAGGAGGCCAGGCGACGCGCCAGCGACGAACGGCTCACCATGGCGCAGGAGCTGCACGACGTGCTCGGTCACAGCATCTCGCTGATCCACGTGCAGGCGGCCACCGCGCTGCACCTCATCGACGACCATCCCGAGCAGGCGCGCACCGCGCTCACCACGATCAAGCAGGCCAGCAAGGACGTGCTGACCGAGATGCGCTCGGTGCTCGGGGTGCTGCGCGACGACGCGCCGCGCTCCCCCACCGCCGGGATCGGCCAGCTCGAGGAGCTGGTCGAACGCATGCCGTCCGCCACCTTGCGCACCGAGGGGACTCCCCGGCCGCTGCCGCCGGAGGTGGACCGCGCGGCGTACCGCATCGTGCAGGAGTCCCTGACCAACGTCACCAAGCACGCTCCCGGGGCCCGCGCCACGGTGACGCTCGGGTACGGCCACGATGAGCTGCTCGTCCGGGTGGACGACACCGGCCGCACCGAGCCCGGCACGCTCACCGGGGACGGCGGCGGCGACGGCCTTCCCGGCATGCGCGCACGTGCCGCCGCGCTCGGCGGCACCCTGACCGCGGCCCCGCACCCCACCGGTTTCCGCGTGGAGGCGAGGCTCCCCATCCCCGCCGAGGACACCAAGTGATCAAGGTACTGCTGGCCGACGACCAGGCGCTCGTCCGCGCGGGTTTCCGCGCTCTGCTGGACGCGCAGGACGGCATCACCGTGGTCGCCGAGGCCGCCGACGGCGCCGAGGCGGTCCGCCTGGCCGGGGTCCACGAGCCCGACGTGGCGTTGATGGACATCCGCATGCCGGGGGTGGACGGGCTCGCCGCCACCCGTGAGATGCCGGCCGGGGTGCGCGTGATCATCCTCACGACGTTCGAGCTGGACGAGTACGTCTTCGAGGCCCTGCGCGGCGGCGCCAGCGGCTTCCTGGTGAAGGACACCGAGCCCGCGGAGCTGATCCAGGCGGTCCGCGTGGTCGCCGCCGGCGAGGCGCTGCTGTCGCCGAGCGTCACGCGGCGGCTCATCGCCGAGTACGCCACCCGTGCCAAGGAGCCGAGCGCGCCGTCCGCACTCGGTCAGCTCACCGAGCGGGAACGCGAGGTGCTCACCCTGGTCGGCACGGGGCTGACCAACGACGAGATCGCCACCCGCCTGTTCATGGCGCCGGCGACCGCCAAGACCCACGTCAGCCGCGCCATGATCAAGCTCGGCGCACGGGACCGCGCACAGCTCGTCGTCATCGCCTACGAGTCGGGGCTCGTCCGGCCCGGCTGGCTCTGACCGCTCGTACGGCCACGGGAGTACACCGGGCCGCCTCGACCACCTCGCGGAGCGTAGTGCGGAACGGGCCGCCGGGGCGATGGCAGGACGGGCTCGCCGGAGGACCGTGGGGGGTGCCGGCCGATCGGGGCCGGAGGTCATCGAGACAGGAGACGACGATGCCTTATCCGCACTGGGGTCCGGGAGCGGGGGCCTTCTGGCCGCTGATCCCGCTGTTCTGGGCTCTGCTCTGGGGGACGGTCGTGGTGCTGGTGCTGCGAGCCCGCAGGCACGGCAAGGGGCCGTTCGCGTGGAGCAGGCCGGGGACGCCGGCGTCGCCGACGGCGGCGGCCGAGGCGATACTCGCCGAGCGGTACGCGCGCGGTGAGATGAGCGACGACGAGTACTTCCAGCGGGTGTCGGTGCTGAAGGGTGGCGCCACGTGAATCCGCTCTATCCGGATCTTCAGGGCAAAGTGGCCCTGGTGACCGGGGGGTCGCGGGG
Organism: Sphaerisporangium rubeum; assembly: GCF_014207705.1. Taxonomy (NCBI): domain Bacteria; kingdom Bacillati; phylum Actinomycetota; class Actinomycetes; order Streptosporangiales; family Streptosporangiaceae; genus Sphaerisporangium; species Sphaerisporangium rubeum. The sequence goes on along the minus strand of NZ_JACHIU010000001.1, from coordinate 1,846,101 downwards.
CATCGGCGCGGTGGTCGCCGGTGCCCTCGCGGCGACCGGGGTGACGGTCGCCGTCAACGGCCGCGACGAGCGGGCCGTGGACGCGGTCGTCACGAGGATCGGCGAGGAAGGCGGCGAGGCGGTCGCGCTGCCGGGGGACGTGACCGATCCGGAGGCCCTGGAGGAGATGCGCCGCGCCTGTGAGGCCGGTCTCGGCCCGGTGGACGTCGTCGTCGCGTTCGCGGGGGGCGGCATCGTGCGGCCCGCGCCGATCGAGCAGATCACGCCGCAGGAGTGGCACGCCTGCGTGGACGGCAACCTGACCGCGACGTTCCTCACGCTCCGGACGTTCCTGCCCGGCATGAAGGCCCGGGGCCGCGGCTCGGTCGTCACCATGGCGTCCTCGGCGGGCCGCGCCGTGTCCCCCGCGCCGACGCCGTACGCGGCGGCCAAGGCCGGCGTCGTCATGCTCACCCGCCACGCCGCCGCGCAGGCAGGCCCGTACGGCGTCCGCGTCAACTGCGTCTCCCCCGCCACCATCCTCACCGAACGCACCTCCGTCCACATCACCGGCGAGCTGCGCGAACAGCTCGCGGCCCAGCATCCGCTCGGCCGGCTCGGCACCCCGCAGGACGTGGCCGGCGCGACGCTGTACCTGGCGTCCGACGTCTCCTCCTGGATCACCGGCGTCACCCTGGACATCGCCGGCGGCTCGCTCATGGCCTGAGCGCCACGTCGCGGCCGGGTCAAACGGCTTCCGGCGGACGGCAAGAAGCCGTTGATTCTGTTCCATCTCCTTGGATCGCGTGCGACTCTAACCCCCATGACATGGTGGCAGGGTGAACCGGACGCGGCCGTCGCCAGACCGGCCGTTCCGATGCCCCGTACGCCAGAGCCGCCGGGCCCGTCCGACACCGAAGGGGAGTTGCTCGCGGCGGCGCGAGCGGGAGACGTCACGGCGGCGCACCGGCTGGGGAAGTGGTACGCGCGGCGGGGGGACAGAGCGGCGGCGCGGCACTGGTGGGAGCGCGCGGCGCGGGCCGGGAACGTCGACAGCGCGTACAACCTCGGGGTGTGGCACGACAAGCACGGCAGCGTCGACGAGGCGATCACATGGTACGAGGTGGCGGCCGGCTCGGGGGACGCCGAGGCCGCGGTGAACCTCGCGACGTTGCTGCTGGAGCAACGAGGGGACGTGCGGCAGGCGCGCGGCTGGTTCGAGCGCGCCGCGTCCGCCGGGTCGCGGCAGGCCGCGCGGCGGCTCGCGCTTCTGTGCGAGGACATCGGGGACGACCGCGCGGCCCGCGACTGGCACCACGGCGCGGCCACGGCCGGCGACCTCGCCTCGGCGCACGACCTCGGGTTCCTCGGGTACGCGGCGGGGGACGAGGCACAGGCGCGCGGCTGGTGGGAGTACGCGGCGCGCGGGGGCCACGCCGACGCGGCGTACCACCTCGGCCGGCTGCTGGACGCGGGCCGCGACCCCGAAGGCGCCGAAGCGCTGTACCGGCTGGCCGCCGAGTCCGACCACCCGGCGGCGGCGTCCCAGCTCGGCAGGCTCGCGCTCGCGCGGCGCGACCTGCGCACGGCCCGCGCGTGGTTCGAGCGCGCGGCGCACTTCGGCCGGGTCGAGGACCAGCGGATGGCCGGGTTCGTGTGCGTCGAGCTGGAGGACCCCGCCGCCGCGGGCCACTGGTTCGGCCGCGCCGCCGCCGGAGGGGACACCGAGGCGGCCTACAACTTCGGCCTGCTGCTCATCGCCGAGCACCACGACCTGCGCGGCGGACGCCACTGGCTGCGCCAGGCCGCCGCGCACGGCCACCCCGGCGCCGTGCACGAGCTGTCCGCTCTGGAGCCGGACACGCGTTTCGGCGTGCAGCGCGTCCCCGCGTGGGACCGTCCCGTGGAGCCCGAACTGGCCGCGCGCGCCGAGCTGGCCGCGGCCGCGGCGGGCCGCCGCGGCGCCACCCCGCTGCGCGTGCGCGACCTCGTCGAGATCCTCGGCACCTGGGACCACGTGACCCGCCGCCGCGACCACCCGGCCGACCTGATCACCTGGCTCACCGACCAGAGCGGCCTGCCGGCCTCGGCCATCGAGCACCTGGCGTCGGTCCGCCTCACCCTGGTCCGTCCGGGCACGGCCCCCTGGCCCACTCCGGCGGAAGTGGACCACGTGCTGGCCACCTGTCGTGACCTGCGTAAACGCCTCGGCACGCCGTAACGGGCCGAGGCGTTCGCGACCTCAGGCCCCGGTGAGCACCTCGGCGACCGAGGTGTGCGGCAGAGCGTGAGCCGCGGCGACCTGCGCGTTGGTGAGACCGCCGGCGTGGGTGCTGAGACCGGCCGCCAGGGACGCGTCCCCGCGCAGCGCCGCCTGCCAGCCCTGGTCGGCCAGCTTGACGGCGTACGGCAGGGTGGCGTTCGTCAGCGCGTACGTCGAGGTGTTGGCCACCGAGCCCGGCATGTTGGCGACGCAGTAGAAGACGCTGCCGTGCACCTGGTAGGTCGGGTCGGCGTGTGTGGTGGGCCGGGAGTCCTCGAAGCAGCCACCCTGGTCGATGGCGATGTCCACCAGCACCGAGCCGGGCTTCATGCGGGACACCAGCTCGTTGGAGACCAGCGTCGGGGCCTTGGCGCCGGGGATGAGCACGGCGCCGATCACGAGGTCGGCCTCCAGCACGGCCTGCTCGATGGCGTAGGACGTCGAGACGATGGTGCGTAGGCGGCCCTGGTAGATGGCGTCGATCTCCCGCAGCCGGTCGATGTTGACGTCCAGGATCGTGACGTCGGCCCCCATGCCGACCGCGATCTGCGCCGCGTTCAGGCCGGACACGCCGCCGCCGATGACCACGAACTTCGCGGGGGCCACACCGGGGACCCCACCCGGCAGCACGCCGCGTCCGCCGTTGAACCGCATGAGGTTGTACGCGCCGACCTGCGGCGCGAGCCGTCCCGCGACCTCCGACATGGGGGCCAGCAGCGGCAGGCTCCGGCCGGTCTGCACCGTCTCGTACGCGATGGACGTCACGCCGCGCGACAGCAGCGCGTCGGTGCACTCCCTGGACGCGGCGAGGTGCAGGTAGGTGAACAGCACCTGCCCCTCGCGCATGCGGTGGTACTCCTCCGCGATGGGTTCCTTGACCTTGAGCACCAGTTCCGCCTGGCCCCACACCTCGTCCGCGGTGTCGAGGAGCTTGGCGCCGGCGAACAGGTAGTCCTCGTCACCGATGTGCGAACCGAGGCCCGCGCCGCGCTGGACGTACACCTCATGGCCGTGGCGCACGAGCTCGTGCACCCCCGCCGGAGTCGCGGCGACTCGGTACTCGTGGTTCTTGACCTCGGCAGGCACGCCGATCTTCATCGAAAGGGTCCTTTCAAGAGTGCTCAAGGGTGACGTCCGGTCCGCCGGACACGGAACCGCCCTACAGCCGCTTCCAGGCCTCGGTGAGGACAGATCGCAGGATCGACTCGATCTCGTCGAACTCCGCGGGGCCGCAGGTCAGCGGCGGGGCGAGCTGCACGACCGGGTCGCCGCGGTCGTCGGCGCGGCAGTAGAGCCCGGCCTCGTACAGGGCCTTGGACAGGAAACCGCGCAGCAGCCGCTCGGACTCGTCGTCGTCGAACGTCTCCTTGGTGTCGCGGTCCTTGACCAGCTCGATGCCGTAGAAGTACCCGGCGCCGCGCACGTCGCCGACGATCGGCAGGTCGCGCAGCTTCTCCAGGGTGGCGCGGAACACCGGCTCGTTGCGCTGGACGTGGCCGAGGACGTCCTCACGCTCGAACAGGTCGAGGTTGGCCAGCGCCACCGCCGACGACACCGGGTGGCCGCCGAAGGTGTAGCCGTGGCCGAACATGGCGTCACCCGACGCGAACGGCTCGAACAGCCGCTCGGAGGCGATCATAGCGCCGATCGGCGAGTAGCCGCTGGTCAGGCCCTTGGCGCAGGTGATGATGTCGGGGACGTAGTCGAACTTCTGGCCGCCGAACATCGTGCCGAGGCGGCCGAAGGCGCAGATCACCTCGTCCGACACCAGCAGCACGTCGTGGGTGTCGCAGATCTCGCGCAGCCGCTGGAAGTACCCCGGTGGCGGCGGGAAGCACCCGCCGGCGTTCTGCACCGGCTCGACGAAGACGGCCGCGACGGTCTCGGGCCCCTCCATCTCGATGGCCTTGCCGACCTGGTCGGCGGCCCAGCGTCCGAACTGCTCGGGGGTCATCCCCGGCACGCCGGTGATCTCGTCGGCGCGGTAGTAGTTGGTGTTCGGCACCCGGATCGAGCCGGGGACCAGCGGCTCGAACGGCGCCTTGAACATCGGGATGCCGGTGATCGACAACGCGCCTTGCGGCGTGCCGTGGTAGGCGATGGACCGGCTGACGACCTTGTACTTGCCGGGCTTGCCGGTGAGCTTGAAGTACTGCTTGGCGAGCTTCCACGCCGTCTCGACGGCCTCGCCGCCGCCGGTGGTGAAGAACACGCGGTTCAGGTCACCCGGCGTGAGGTCCGCCAGCCGTCCCGCGAGCTCGGCGGCCTTGGGGTGCGCGTAGGACCAGAGAGGGAAGAACGCGAGCTCCTGCGCCTGCTTGGCCGCGGCCTCGGCCAGCTCGGCACGGCCGTGACCCATCTGGACGACGAACAGGCCGGACAGACCGTCCAGGTAGCGCTTGCCGTGGATGTCGTAGATGTAGGCCCCGTCACCCCGGGTGATGGTGGGGATCTCGGTCGCGTCGTAGGAGCTGTGCCGGGTGAAGTGCATCCACAGGTTGTCCTGCGCCGCCTTCAGGACGGCGGCCGTGTCGGTGTCGGGTCGCGTCATGACTCTCTTCCTCAAGAAGATCTCGGCTTCCTTCAGTGTGCATGGTGCAGACACCTGAGTACAACCGGTTGCGTGGTGACACTATGCAAGAACTTCGGAATCCGCGAGATCGCTGTGTAACAACGACGAAATCCGTGTGCGTGTGTCGCGCGCCGGCTGCCACCTCGCCGAGGGCCGCAAACCCCTGCGACGCCAAGGTTCCGGCGGACCGGGGACGAGCGGCGGCAAAGACGCGAAGATCGCCTGCTTGGGCCCGGGGAGCCGCTCGCCTGTGGTGCAATGTGGCGAACCACACGCAGGACGAGATTGCGGGAGACACCGACGTGACCCCTGAGGAGATCGAGAACGCCGTCACGGCCGGCATGCCGCGGGCCGTCGAGGACCTCACCCGGCTGGTGTCCATCCCCTCGGTCGCCTTCCCGGGGTGGCCCGAGGAGCCGGTGCGCGCCGCCGCCGCGCTGACGGAGGAGCTGCTGCGTTCCGCGGGGCTTCCCGAGGTACGGCAGGTGCCGGTCGAGGGCAGCTTCCCCGCCGTGTTCGCCGAGGCCCCCGCGCCGGCCGGAGCCCCGACCGTGCTGCTGTACGCGCACTACGACGTGCAGCCGCCGGGGGACGCGGGCCTGTGGCGCACCCCGGCGTTCACGCCGACCCTCGTCGACGGCTGCCTGTACGGCCGTGGCGCGGCGGACGACAAGTCGGGGCTCATCTCGCACGTGCTGGCACTGCGGGCCTTCCAGGGCCGGTTCCCGGTCGGCGTCAAGGTCATCGTCGAGGGCCAGGAGGAGTACGCCGGCGAGCGGCTCGAACGGTTCGTCGAGCACAACCCCGACCTGGTGCGCGCGGACGCGATCATCGTGGCCGACACGGGGAACCCCGCCGTCGGCGACCCGGCGGTCACCACGTCGCTGCGCGGGCTCGCCGCGTTCACCGTCGAGGTGCGCACCCTCGAGGAGGCCCTGCACAGCGGCTCGTTCGGCGGCGCCGCGCCGGACGCGCTCGCGGCCCTGATCCGCGTGCTGGCCTCACTGCACGACGACAACGGCGACATCCGCGTCCCCGGCCTGCCGAAGGGCTCGTTCCTCGGCGCCGGCCCCTCGGAGGAGGACTTCCGCGCCACCGCCGGGGTGCTCGACGGGGTGGCGCTGCCGGGTTCCGGCTCGCTCGCCGACCGGCTGTGGGCCTCGTACTCCATCACCGTGACCGGTCTCGACGTGCCGACCGTGCGCGACGCGGTCAACGCGGTGCAGGCGGTGGCCCGCGCCAGGGTCACCGTGCGAGTGCCGCCTGGCGGCGACCCGGCGACCGCCGCCGACGACGTGGTGGAGCACCTGAGGCGCGCCGCGCCGTGGGGTGCGCGGGTCGAGATCACCGACCGGGTGCTCGGGTCGGGTTACCTCGCCGACACCGGCGGACGTGCGAGGTCCGCGCTGAACCGCGCGATGAAGCGCGCCTTCGGCCGCGCGCCGCGCGACATCGGCGCCGGAGGGTCGATCCCGCTGGTGGCGACGTTCGGCAAGTTGTTCCCCGCCGCCGAGATCCTGCTGTTCGGCGCCGAGGACGAAGGCGCGTCGATCCACGCGCCGAACGAACGCGTCGACCTCGAGGAACTGCGCCGCACGGCCACGACCGAGGCGCTGTTCCTGGCCGACTACGCCGAGTTCTGAGCCGTACGCGGCAGGAGGCGCCACCCGGGAGCGCCTGGAATCCGGGTGGCGCCTCGTATCCGAGCCGAGGGGCTCAGACGCCGACGCGGCCGGCGCCTGCGCCGCCGGTCACGATGGACTTGACCTGGGACGGGGTGTCGCAGGTGTAGCCGTAGGGGATGCTCGCCACGCTGCCGCCGGTCTGGCCCGCGCCGGAGTTCACCTTGTGGTTGTTGCGCGCCACCAGAGTTCCGGGCCCCGACGAGCCCTCACCGAGGTGGTACGGGTCGGGGGTGTTCTCGAAGTAGTTGCACTCCACCAGCACGCCGGCCCCCACGGTGGACGCGACGCCGTAGCTGCGCACCCCGCCGTAGAAGTTGTTGAAGACGTGCACCGGGTTGCCGAAGCGGACACGCGGGTGGCGCTGGTTGGTGCCGTCGAACCAGTTGTGGTGGTACGTCACACGCAGCCGGCCGCGGTCCTCGCCGCCGTTGCCGTCGTCGTGGCCGAGCAGCATGGTCTTGTCGTGGCTGAAGATCCGGTTCCACGACACGGTGACGTAGTCACTGGCCCGCTTGATGTCGATGGCGCCGTCGTAGCCGTTGGACAGGGTGTTGTTGCCGATCCACACCCGCGTCGAGTACTGCACGTTGATGGCGTCGTCGTTCCAGTTCCTGAAGGTCAGGTTGCGGATGATGACGTTGGAGGCGTTGGCGACGTTCAGGCCGCAGCCGACCAGGGTGGCGCCGGAGTTGCCGAGCACGCTCTTGTTCGACGTCACCTTGAGCATGCCTGAGCAGGTGATGGTCCCCGACACCCGGATGACCTGCGTCCCCGACGCCGACAACGCGCTGCTCAGCGCCGACGAACTACTGACCGTCGTCGTGCCGCCACCGGCCCCGCCGCTCGTGCCGCCGCCTTGCGTGGCCCAGCCGACCAGGTCCGACGGGCCGGCGAGCGCGACCTGGCGCGCCATCGGCACGGCGGACGCGCCGTCGACCACGGAGCCCGCCAGCGTCAGGCCGGCGGCCGCCGTCAGGGTGAGCAGGATGCTCGCCTTCGTTCTCCTCACAGTGACTTCTCCCTCGTGGATGGTGGCCGTACGGGGTCAGATGCTGATCCGGCCGGCGCCTGCGCCGCCGGTGACGATGGACTTGACCTGGGACGGGGTGTCGCAGGTGTAGCCGTAGGGGATGCTCGCCACGCTGCCGCCGGTCTGGCCGGCGCCGGAGTTCACCATGTGGTTGTTGCGCGCCACGAGCGTGCCGGGGCCGGAGTCGCCTTCGCCGAGGTGGTAGGGGTCGGGGGTGTTCTCGAAGTAGTTGCACTCGACCAGGACCCCGGCGCCTTCGGTGGAGGCGACGCCGTAGCTTCTGACCGCGCCGTAGTAGTTGTTGTAGACGTGGACGGGGTTGCCGAACCGGACGCGGGGGTGGCGCTGGTTGGTGCCGTCGAACCAGTTGTGGTGGTAGGTGACGCGCAGGTGGCCGCGGTCCTCGGAGCCGTTGCCGTCGTCGTGGCCGAGCAGCATGGTCTTGTCGTGGCTGGAGACACGGTTCCAGGAGACGGTGACGTAGTCGCTGCCGCGCTTGATGTCGATCGCGCCGTCGTAGCCGTTGGACAGGCTGTTGTGGTCGATCCACACCCGCGTCGAGTACTGCACGTTGACCGCGTCGTCGTCCCAGTCGCGGAAGGTCAGGTTGCGGATGATCACGTTGGAGGCGTTGCTGACGTTCAGGCCGCAGCCGACCAGGGTGGCGCCGGAGTTGCCGAGCACGCTCTTGTTCGACGTCACCTTGAGCATGCCTGAGCAGGTGATGGTCCCCGACACCCGGATGACCTGCGTCCCCGACGCCGACAACGCGCTGCTCAGCGCCGACGAACTGCTGACCGTCGTCGTGCCGCCACCGGCCCCGCCGGTCGTGCCGCCGCCTTGCGTGGCCCAGCCGACGAGCCCGCCGGGGTTGCCGGGTGGCGGCCCGGTCGGCGTGCTGGTGGGGGTGCTCGTCGGCGTCTGGGTCGGCGTGGTGCCACCCTGGACGAGGCGCCACTGCTTGGTGCTCACCGAGTCGCACGAGTTGGTCTGGACGAGCGCGCCTGAGGCGGTCGAGTCGTCCTTGGTGTTCAGGCACTTGCCGCCGTTGGCGTTGGCGATCCGGTAGTCCGACCCCGACTCGACGAGCTGCCACGCCTGCGACGACGCACCGGAGCAGGTCTCCTGCTGTACGGCCTTGCCGGCCGACGTGCTCGCGTCCCGCACCCCCGCGCACTTGCCGCTGTTGCCGGCCCGCAGCGTCACACCGCCGCTCACCGAGGTCAGCGTCCAGCTCTGGTTCGCCACGTCGGCGCACGCCGTCTGGGTGAGCTGCACCCCGTCGGACCCGCTGCTCCCCGGCACCGTCAGGCACAGCCCACTACCGGCGTTGACCACCCGGTACGTCCCGGACGTCGGCGCGGCCGCCGCGGCCTGCGCTCCCACGATCCCTCCGGCCACCGCGAGGCCGAGCGCCACCATCGAGACCCCGAAGCCTCGCCTTCCCTTACCGCTCACGGTCGAACTCCTCACGCCTTCGCTGTTCATGTATGTGAATCACATACAGAATGAAGAACGCCGTAAACGTAAGAACCCCTCTAACGACTGTCAACGGCGACTGTGATGCGACCACCCGGCACCGAACCCAGGCCAGTGGCCACATCGGCCTCCACCTGCCGTAACGAACTGTTCCAGTAGCCGACCAGAGGACACATATGCGAACGCCGTGAAACGTTCAGCCGACTCGCCGCCGGTCACCCACCCCGGCGCCGCGCACCCCACCGCATGACCCACACTCACCGCCGAACGGCATCCCGCCGAGACCGGACCCGCCGGCACAGCGACCGCGATGACCCTCCGCCTCACACCTCCCTCCCCCTCACCCGACGGCCCCCACCATCCGGACCGCCGCAGCCGGCCCGCCGCGCCACCGGCGACCTCGGCCGGCTTGACTTTGTCGCAAACTATGTCCCATCCTCTTAAGACAATACTTGCGACAAAGGAGCATCCATGCCGAAGCATGACACCTCACCCCCGAGCCCGCCGGTACGTCCAGGGGATCTCCGGCAGGCCACCGCCTGGCTGAACCACCACGGCCTGGACACCACGCCGACCCCGCTGCTGGCCGCACGCCTCGCCGTCCGCCGGCGCGCACGCATCGCCTTCCACATCACCCTGGCCGCCATGATCATCGCCGCCTCGCTGGCCCGCGTCCAAGACCTGCTCGCACGCGCCTTCCTCGGCCGGACCGAACCCGACCTCCCCTTGTCGTTACTGGGCCTGACGGTGTCGGTGGCGGCACTCCTCGTCGTTCAGGCGCTCATCTTCCGGTGGGTCCGCCGCGCCGACCGCCGCGCCGGGGCCCTGCTGTCCCGCCGTGTGGCCCACACCCTCCAACCAGGCTGGCGCGCCGTCCTCGGCCTTCCGCACGCCGCCTTCACCGCCGCCACCCTGGCCGCCGCGTTCCTCCTCGCCACGAGTGCCCTGACCGTCGACGACACCACCGTCCGCCACGCCGCGCTCATCCTCATGGTCGGCCTCGCCGGTGTGGCCGCCTCCCTCGCACTCCAGCTCCGTGACCTGCTCGCCGGCCCCGTGGTGGCCGAGGACGAGGCCTCCCTCACCGCCGACGTCGTCATGCGCGTGGAGGACGCTCGCGACCTCACCGCCCCCACCGTCCCCTGGACCCTCCCCGTCGTCCTCCTCTTCGGCACAGCTCCCCTCTGGTGGAACGTCGCCTCCATGGCCCTCATCCTCATCGGCGTCGCCGTCGCGCACATCGTCGCCACCAGAACCCCCTCCACCGTCACGGTGGCCCGCCAGGCGATGAGCACCCGATGATCGTCATCGACTCGGCGTCCCCCGTACCCCCCTTCGAGCAGCTACGCTCCCAGCTGGCCCGCCAGATCCAGGACCACACCCTCCCCGTAGGCACCCGCCTCCCCACCATCCGCCACCTGGCCGCCGACCTGGCCCTGGCCGTCAACACCGTCGGCCGCGCCTACCGCGAACTGGAGGAAGCCGGCCTCATAGAGACCCGCGGCCGCGCCGGCACCTACGTCGCTCCCACCGCCGACCACTCCCGCACCAAAGCCCAGGAAGCCGCGCTGACCTACGCCGGGCTGACCACCAGCCTCGGCATCCCCCCCGAAGAGGCCCTTCGCATCGTCAAAGCGGCCCTCACCTCCCTCGCGCCTCCCCCCAGGCCCTCACCGACCCGATGACCGACCGGCGACCCGGGGAACCGGTCCACCACCTCCGCCGGCGCCGTCCGGCGCCGAAGCGAGCAGGAAAACCGATGGACGTGGCGGCCGGCGGCTTCCTACCCTCGGCGCCATGCCATCGGTCACAACGCTCCTGGTCTTCGCCGCCGCGACGCTCGCGCTGCTGCTCGTCCCCGGCCCCGCCGTCGTCTACATCGTCACCCGCAGCGTGGCCCAGGGCCGTACCGCCGGCCTGGTCTCGGTGGCAGGCATCCACGCCGGCTCGGTGGTCCACGTGATCGCCGCCGCACTAGGCCTCAGCGCACTCCTCGCCGCCTCCGCCACCGCGTTCACCCTGGTCAAGTACCTGGGTGCCGCCTACCTCGTCTACCTCGGCCTGCGCAAACTCCTCTCCCGCGACCACACCCTCACCACAGAGGTCGCCCCCGCCTCCCCCACCCGCCTCTTCAGCGAAGGCTTCGTGGTCAACGTCCTCAACCCCAAGACCGCCATCTTCTTCCTGGCCTTCCTCCCCCAGTTCACCGACCCCGCCACCGGCCCGGTGGCCCTCCAGGTCATCCTCCTCGGCGTCATCTGGATCGTCCTCGGCATGGCCAGCGACGGAACGTACGCACTCATCTCCGCCACCCTGGCGACCCGCCTCCGCTCCTCCCGCAAGGCAGCACGCCGCCTGGACGTCACCAGCGGCCTCGTCTACCTCGGCCTAGGCGCCACCGCCGCCCTCACCGGCGACTCCGCCAAGCCCTAGCCCGGCTTCACCGCACCGTCCACAGCCGCCGGACGGCCCGGCACTCCTCGAACGATCACCCGACGGGGCCGCAGGTGAAGGTACGCATTAGATTGAGGCGACGCAGGCGCGTACAGGACCTTTCCACCGCGACCGGCGCCAGAGCCGGCACGGTACGGACGACGTGCGGCCCGTTGCCGGTCGGAGACGACAGTTCGGGGTGATCTCGTGACCGGCAGGCGGCCGATCGACCTGGTCCTTTTCCTCATCGTCGCCTTCGGCGCGTCATGGCTGATCGCACTGCCGCTGTGGCTCGGCCAGGGCCTGGCCACCCCGCTGTTCCCGGTGGTGGCCGCCGCGATGATGTTCACCCCCTCACTCGGTGTGGCCGCGGTCTGGCTGAGGAACCGGGTTCCCGCCAAGGAATGGGCCCGGCGGACGGGCCTCGGCCTCGGGCCGCGGCGGGGACGTACGGTGGCGCTCACGGCCGCCGTCTGGATCGGCACTCCGGTACTGATCGCGGTCGCCGTGGGGATCAGCGTGGCCCTCGGGCTGCTGCGCCTGGACCTCTCCGGCCTCAGCCTGTTCGGTGAGACCCTGCGCCAGGCAGGCGTCACTCCCCCCGCCGACCTGCGCGTCGTGGCGGCGGCGCAACTCGCCGCCGCCATGCTGGCCGGGCCCGTGCTCAACGCCATCCCGGCCCTCGGCGAGGAATGGGGCTGGCGCGGCTGGCTGCTCCCCACTCTCGTCGACCGTCACGGCCGCCGCGCCGCGCTGGTGTCGTCCGGCGTCATCTGGGGCCTGTGGCACAGCCCGCTGACCCTGCTCGGCTACAACTACCCGTCCCTCGGCCCGTGGGCCGCGCTCTACTTCACGGGCTTCTGCGTGCTCGCCGGCCTGGTCCTCGGCTGGCTGCGCCTCCGCTCGGAAAGCGTCTGGCCGGCCGTCGTCGGCCACGGCGCTCTCAACGCCGTGGCCCCGGCCCTCCTGCTCCTCGGCGACGCCGACGCCGTGCCGAACCCGGTGCTCGCCGGCATCACCGGCCTGGCCGGCTGGGTCCTCCTCGCCGTCCTGGCGTTCCTGCTCTTCCGTCTCGGCCGGCTCGAACCCCGAAGCCGTCCGGGCCGAGGAGCCACCGGGGAGGCCGCGTACCGTGCGGATCGGGGAACCGAAGGCGACGGCCGTTCCGGCGATCGCCAGGCAGGTGCCGATCAGCAGACCCGGCCGGAACTCCAGAGCCGCCGCGGTGAGGCCGGCGGCCAAGGCGCCGACTGACTGACCGCCGAAGGCAAGGAAGCGCCAGGTCGCGTTGACGCGAGGAAGCAGCTCCGGGGGGAAGAACGTCTGCCGGAAGGTCTGCTGGTTGACCCCGTAGACCGACGGCCCGGCCCCCGCCATGACCTGAGCCGCCACCAGGACGGCCACCGTGACGAGCACCGGCCCGGACGCGGCGGCCAGCACCGCGCCGGACAGGGACTCGACGAGCATCCCCGCGACGAAGGCCGGCCCCGGCCCGAGGCGGCGTGTCACGGACGGTGCGGCGACAGCTCCCGCGACCGCGGCCACGCCGCTGAGCGCGACCAGCAGACCCACCTGCCCCGGCGAAAGACCGAGATCACGCACGAGGTACAGCACCAGCACGACGGCTTTGAACTGACCCGCGAACGCGCCGATCGTGGCCGCGACGACGACAGGACGCATCACGGGGTGGCCGAAGACCGCACGCCACCCCTCCACGACCTCCGGCCCCAGTCGTCCCGGACGTGCCGCGGCGCTCACCCGGCCGGCCACACGGATACGCGACTTGACCACGGCGGAGACCAGGAACGACGTGGCGTCCACGACGATCGCGACCGGCGCGGTGAGCACCGTCACGAGCATCCCGCCGACAGCCGCTCCGGTCGTGCCGACCGTGGCGTTGCTGAGCATCAGCCCGCTGTTCGCCGCGAGCAACCGGTCACGCGGCACCAGCTCCGGCGTGAACGACTGCGCCGCCACCGCCGACAACAACCCGGCGGCCCCGGTCGCCACAGCCACCACGTACAGATGCCACATCCGCAGCACCCCGAGTACGGCGAGAGCGGGAATCACGCCGAGTACCAGCATCTGCGCCAGATCGGTGACCACAAGAACCCGCCGGTACGGCAGCCGCCCCACCCACACCCCCGCCGGCAGCCCCAGCACCAGGTGCGGCAGCAGCGCCACCGCACTCAGCACCCCCATCTCGACGGCCGACGCACCCAGATGAACCACACCGGTCAGCGGCAACGCCACAGTGGTGACACTGGACCCGAGCAGTGAGACGGAACTTCCCACGAACAGCCGCCGGAAGTCCGCGTGCTTTGTGAGAACCCCCAGGAGCCCCGGCGCGCCACCTCCCGCCTCACCCGATAAGCCGCCGGACGACCCCACATGAAGATCCTAAGCAGTGTTCTCGTGTGGTCCGCCGCGGAGTTTCCGGCTCAGCGTCCTGGAGGGGGGAGGTCAGGTTGTGGTGTTCTGCGCGGTTTCCTTGGCCCAGCGGTAGTCGGCTTTGCCGGCGGGGGTGCGGTGGATCTTTTCGACGAAGGCGTACGTCTTGGGGATTTTGTAGCCGCTCAGGCGGGACCGGCAGTGGGTGGTCAAGATGTCGGGGGTCAGGGTCCGGCCGGGACGGGGTTCGACCACGGCGACTACCTTCGTTCCCCAGTGGGGGTCGGGGAGGCCGGTGACCACGGCGTCGAAGACCGCGGGGTGGCCCTTCAGCACGGCTTCGACCTCCTCTGGGAAGACTTTCTCGCCGCCGGTGTTGATGCATTGGGAGCCGCGGCCGTGGACGTAGATGGTGCCGTCCTCTTCGACCGTCGCGAGGTCGCCGGTGAGGAGCCAGCGGGTGCCTGAGTTGTCGGTCACGAAGGTTTGCGCGGACTTCTCGGGGTCGTTGTAGTAGGCGAAGGCTATGTCGCCGGATTTGGCTATGGTGCCCAAGTCGCCGGAGCCTGGTTTCACGGGGGTGAGGGTTTCGTCCAGGACGGCCAGGGTGCAGGTGGTGTTGGGGTGGTATTTGAGGCCGGATTCGGGGGACGAGCCGGCTGCGGCGGAGGCGGTGAAGCCGGATTCGGTGCTGCCGAAGCTGTCCATGATGAGGACGTCGGGGAGGAGTTCCTGTAAGCGGTCGCGGACGACGCCGGTGAGGATGGCGCCGGTGGAGCTGAGGACCTTCAGGGAGGAGAGGTCGTGGGTGCCGGTGGCGATCTCGTCGGCGAGGGGACGGGCCATGGCGTCACCGGTGATGTTGACGCTGAAGACCTTTTCCGCGGCGATGGCGCGCAGGACGTCGGCGGCGTCGAACCTGCGGACGTAGACGACGGTGGCACCCATCCAGAAGGCGATGAAGGTGCCCATCTGCGCGGCGCCGTGCATCAGGGGAGCGGCCGGCATCATGATCAGAGGGCCGGAGGCCACGGCCGTGTCGACGACCTGCTGGGGGGTGGTGTGGGGGGCTCCCCAGGGGTTGCCGCCGCCGAAGGCCATGAACAGGTCGCGGGTGTGCCACATGACACCCTTCGGCATGCCGGTGGTGCCGCCGGTGTAGATGATGTAGATGTCCTGGTCGGAGCGGGTGGGGAGGCCGTCACGGGTGGTGGAGCGGCCGGCCAGTGCGTCGGGCCAGGGGACGGCTGTGCCGATGCCGGACGGGCCGCCTACGGTGATCAGGGTGGTCAGCGCGGGGCAGTGGGGGGCCACGGCGGACACGCGGTCGTCGAACTCCGCGTCGTAGACGAGGGCGACTATGGCGGAGTCGGTGAACAGGTAGAGCAGTTCCGCTTCGACGTAGCGGTAGTTGACGTTGATGGGGACGGCGCGGATCTTCAGTGCGGCGAGCATCGTGATGACGTACTCGACGCCGTTGTAGAGCTGGATGCCGACGTGGTCGCCGTGGCCCACGCCGTGTGCCGTCAGGTGGTGCGCGAGCCGGTTGGCTTCGGCCTCGAGTTCGGCGTACGTCAGGCGGTCGCCGCCGCAGACGACGGCGACGCGGTCCCCCACCGCGTCGGCGACACCTTCGAACAGGTCGGCGTGGTTGAACTCCATCGGGACCCTCATTCCCGGCGCCGACCGGTCACGGCCGGTCGGCGCCTACGATCCACATCGCGAAGAACTGGGCTCCGCCGCCGTAGGCGTGCCCGAGTGCGAGCCGCGCGCCGTCCACCTGGTGGTCGCCGGCCAGCCCGCGTACCTGGAGCGCGGCCTCGGCGAAACGGATGAGGCCGGACGCGCCGATGGGGTTGGAGCTGAGCACACCGCCTGAGGCGTTCCACGGGATGTCGCCGGTGAGCGCGGTGGCGCCGGACTCGGTGAGCTTCCAGCCCTCGCCTTCACCGGCGAAACCCAGGTTCTCCAACCACATCGGTTCGTACCAGGAGAACGGTACATACACTTCGGCGACGTCGATCTCTCGTCGTGGATCGGTGATCCCGGCCTGCCGGTACACGTCCGCCGCGCAGTCCTTGCCGCCTTGCGGGCTGACGGTGTCCCGGCCGGCCCGGAAGATCGGCTCCGAGCGCATGGCGGCGCCGTGGACCCACGCGGGGGTGCCGGTGACCTTGTGCTCGGCGGCGAGCACCATGGCGCAGGCGCCGTCGGACGACGGACAGGTCTCCAGGTACCGGATCGGTTCCCACAGCATCGGCGTGGACTCGACCATCTCGCGGCTGATGCCGGGGATGCGCAGATGCGCGTACGGGTTCTTCAGCGCGTTCTGCCGGTCCTTGACGGCGACCAGGGTGCCGATGTGGCCGGGTGCGCCGGAGCGGCGCATGTACTCGCGGATGTGCGGCGCGAAGTAGCCGCCGGCGCCGACGACCAGGGAGGCGGTGAACGGCAGATGGGTGCTCAGGGCCCAGGTGGCGTTGGACTCGGACTGCTTCTCGAACGCCACGACGAGCACCCGTTCGTGCACTCCGCCTTGGATGAGCGAGGCCCCGACGAGAGCGGTGGAGCCGCCGACGCTGCCTGCCGTGTGCACGCGGGTGACGGGTTTGCCGGCCGCGCCGAGCGCGTCGGCGAGGTAGGCCTCCGGCATCATGACGCCTTCGAACAGGTCGGGGGCCTTGCCGATGACCACGGCGTCGATGTCGGCGAAGGTCAGCTCGGCGTCCGCCAGCGCGCGCAGCGCGGCCTCGCGGACCAGGCCCGCGATGGACACGTCGTGCCGCCGGGTGCGGTAGTGGGTCTGTCCGACGCCGATGACGGCGCAGCGCTCGGCCATCAGGCCTCCATCACGGTCACGAGGTTCTGCTGGAGGCACGGCCCGGAGGTGGCGTGGCCGACGGCGCGGGCCGCGTCGCCTGCCATGATCCGCCGCGCGGCCTCGCCGACGCGGATGAGGCCGGTGGCCATGACGGGGTTGGCGGCGAGCGGGCCGCCTGAGGGGTTGACGGCGACGTCCGGCCCGAGGCCGAGCGCGTCCCGCAGGATGATCTCCTCGTGGCTGAACTGCGTGTGCAGCTCGGCGACGTCCACCGGGCCCTTGCCGACCCCGGCGGCGCGTCCCGCGTCGGCGGCGGACGCCGAGCGGGCCAGGTCGCGCATGCCGAGGTAGTGGGGTTCGGCGCGGTGCGCGATGCCGGTGATCCACGCGGGACGTTCCGCGATCCGCGTGGCGAGGTCACCGGCGGCGAGCACCACCGCGGCGGCGCCGTCGGTCGGCGGCGCGACGTCGCAGGAACGCAGCGGCCGTACCTGGTAGGGGTCGTCGCCGGTGGGGTCGGGGAGGTGCAGCGCGTACGGGTTGGCGCGGCCGTCGGCGCGGCTGCGGCGCGCGATCTCACGCAGCTCGGCCTCCGGCGCGCCGAGCGCGCTCGCCTGGAGCGCGGCGTACGACACCTGGTCCAGGCCGAGCGGCGCGAGGTAGTACGGGTCCAGTTGCAGGGTCATGACCTCGCGTACGTCGGTCTGCGACGACTTGCCGAAGCCGTACACCAGCGCGGAGTCCACGTCGCCGTGCTGGAGCCGCACCCACGCCTCGTACAGGGCCCACGCGGCGTCCATCTCGACGTGGCTCTCGGAGATGGGAGGCCAGGCGCCGATGGCGTCGAGCGCGGAGACGAAGGAGAACGGCGCGCCTGCCAGGTAGTCGCAGCTCCCCGAGCAGGTGAAGCCGAACCGCGACAGGCCGGAGACGCGTTTGACCTCCTCGATGACCGGCGCGATCAGCTCGGGCTCCGACAGGCCTTCGTCGTGATCGGTGTGCCTGGTCTGCGCGAACGCGACGACGGCTACCTCTCGCACGGGGGTTCTCCCTTTTCCGGGGGTCACGGCTTCGAAGGGGTCACAGGCTTTCCCGGGGTCACAGCGTGACGTCGGGCTCGCCGGTGGGGGCGAACCACCTGATGTTGCTCATCGACAGGGTGCGCTCCTCCGGCGGCACCCACACGGCGCGCACCCGCATGCCCTGCCGCACCTCGTGCGCAGGTACGTCCCCCATCAGCGCGATCATGGGGACGTCCGCGCCGTCGAGCAGGATGAACGCGGACACGAACGGCACCTCGGGGGCCCGCGGGTCCGGCAGGTTGTTGATCGCGAAGGTGGTGACGGTGCCGGTGTCCGGCAGCTCGACCTGCTCCTCGATGCGCGAACCGCAGGAGGGACACACGGTGCGGTACGGCACGTACACCTTGTCGCAGGTGGCGCAGCGGCCGGCGAGGAACACCCCGTCGCGCACGCCTTCGAGGAAGCGCAGCAGCGACGCGCCGGGCCGCACACGGTACTCGGTGCGCTGCGGGGACACCATGGTGGTGACCTCGGGGACGAAGCACGCGATGTCGGTGATGTGACCTTTGCGGTCGGTCTCCGGACGCCACCGGGGACGCACGCGCAGACCGGGACGCAGGGCCTTGACGTCGTCGACCGCGACGGCGTGCACGAGCGCGGTGTCGGCGCCGTCCAGGTCGATGAGCCCCCAGGCGAACGGCCGGTCCAGCGGATGGCCGGGACGCGGCTGTTCGACCCAGGCCCACGTGCGCACGGTGCCGGCGGGGCCGACGGGGACGAACTCGCCGGTCACCGGCTCGCCGGTGTGCGGGTCGTACTCCAGCGGCGGCACGAGCACACGGCCGTCCGCGGTGCGCACCCCGACGAGGCGGCCGTCGCGCAGTTCGGTGAGGAAGCGGCCGATGACCGGCCCGGTCGTCCGGGTGTACCCGCCGGGGAACTCCAGCGCGTGCTCGGCGACCAGCGGTTCAGATGGCACGGTCGTGGCCCTCCCAGTAGGGGTCGCGGAGCTTGCGCTTGAGCAGCTTGCCGTTGGGTTCGCGCGGCAGGTTCTCGACGAAGTCGACGCTGCGCGGCCACTTCATGCGGGACAGCCGGCCCTCCAGGGAGGCCAGCAGCTCGGCGGCGAGCTCGGGGCCGGGCTCGACGCCGGCGGCCGGTTCCACGACCGCCTTGATCTGCTCGCCCCATTCCTCGTCGGGGATGCCGAACACGGCGACGTCGGCGACCTTGGGGTGCACGACCAGCTCGTTCTCGATCTCCGCCGGGTAGATGTTGGTCCCACCGGAGATGATCATGTCGGCCTTGCGGTCGCAGAGGAACAGGTAGCCCTCGTCGTTCAGGTAGCCGATGTCCCCCACCGTGAAGTGCTCGCGCAGGCGGTTGGCCGCGGTCTTGGCGGGGTCGCCTTTGTACTCGAAGCCCGAGCCGGCCATCTTCATGTACACGGTGCCGGGGACGCCGGCGGGTACGGGCTCGTGGTCGTCGTCCACGATGAGGATCTCGCTGATGGGCCAGGGCCTGCCGACGGTGCCGGGGTGCTTGCGCCAGTCCGCCGGGGTGGCGACGGTGCCACCGCCCTCGGTGGCCGCGTAGTACTCGTACACGCAGTCTCCCCACCAGTCCAGCATCGCCTGCTTGACCGGTACGGGACAGGGGGCCGCGGCGTGGATCATCCATTTCAGGGAGGACAGGTCGTACCGCCGGCGTGTCTCGTCCGGCAGGGACAGCAGCCGCTTGAAGTGGGTCGGCACCATGTGCGAGTTGGTCACCCGGTACCGCTCGCACAGCCGGAGCATCTCCTCGGCGTCCCATTTGTCCATGTAGACCAGCGTGTGACCCATGTGCAGCGCGGTGCCGCCGAACTGCGTGACCGCGGTGTGGTAGTTCGGGGACGTGACCAGGTGGACGTTGTCCCCTCCCCCGGTGACGCCGAAGATCCGCAGCAGCCCGGTCATCAGCTCGGCGCCGTCGTCGGGGTCGAAGGGGCCGAGCGGCCGCCGCACGCCTTTCGGCCGGCCGGTGGTGCCGGAGGTGTAGTGCATGGTGGCACCCCACGTGCGATCCGCCGGCGGGGTGGCCGGCATGCCGCCGACCAGGTCCGCCATGGGACGGAAGCCGTCGATCGCGCCGATGGCGAACCTGCGGTGCGGTTCGATCGCCTCGGCGGCGCGCGCGGCCTCCTCGGCGTACCGCTCGTGCGCGACGAAGGCCTTGGCCTCGCTGTCGGTGAGGATGTACGCGATCTCGGGCCCGGTCAGGTGCCAGTTGACCGGCGTGTAGTACCACCCGGCCTGCAGTGCCGCGAGGTACAGCACGAGGCCGTCCACGCCGTTCGGCATCAGCCCGCAGACGCCGTCGCCGGGCTTGAGGCCGAGTGCGCGCAGGCCGTGCACCACCTGGTTGGCGCGTGCGTGCAGCTCACCGGCGGTGTGTTCCGCGCCGTCCGGGCCGACCGCCGCGACCCGATCGGGGTCCGCCTGCGCGAGCCTCCAGAAACCGAGCGACCCCATCGGAACTCCCTTGTCCGGTTCCGTCGTGTTGTCCCCCGGACGCGCCGCAGTGAAGCATGTCCCCAGTGTCCCCGGCAAGCCCTGGCGTCACGGGTGCGTCCCGAATAAGAATCTGTTCTAGTTCGTGTGCGCAGCCTAACCCCGGCCGGCTGAGTCGATCAAGCGCTTGCTCTGGCAAACCGGGGCCGTACCCCCGCCGACATGGAGGAACCTCGTGGAGCTCCTGCCCATCAGCACCCCGCACTGCCGTGTCGAGCGGGACGGCCACCTGGTCGTCGTCACCATGGACCGGCCCGAGGCCAAGAACGCGTTGTCGTCCGACATGCTGGTCGGCCTCGCCGACGCGTGGGCCTACATCTCGGCCGAGCCGGACGTCCGCGTGGGGATCCTCACCGGCGCGGGAGGCACGTTCTGCGCCGGGGCCGACCTCAAGGCGATGGCGTCGCCGTCCGCCGACCCCCGGGTCCAGGAGCGCGCGGCGCAGATCCCCGACTACCACTGGAAGGGCCTGCTGCGCGGCGAGGGGGCACTGCCGGCGAAGCCCATCGTGTGCGCGGTCGAGGGGTACGCCGTGGCGGGTGGCACCGAGCTGCTCGTCGGCACCGACCTGCGGGTGGTGGCCGAGTCGGCGACGCTCGGGCTGTTCGAGGCGCGGCGCGCGCTGTTCCCCATGGGAGGCAGCGCCGTACGGCTGCCGCGGCAGATCCCGTACGCGTTCGCCATGGACATCCTGCTCACCGGCCGCGCCGTCACAGCCGCGGAGGCGCTCCAGATGGGCCTGGTCAACAAGGTCGTGCCGGACGGCCAGGCGCTCGCCGCCGCGCGTGAGCTCGCCGAGCAGGTCGCGGCGTGCGGGCCGCTCGCCACGCAGGCGATCCTGCGCGCGTACCGCGACACGCTCGGCATGGCCGAGACCGAGGCGCTGAAGGTCTCCGACGCCATCGGCTGGCCGGTGATCGGCTCGGCGGACGCCAAGGAAGGCGCGCGCGCGTTCCGCGAGAAGCGGCCGGCCGTCTACCGGGGTGAGTGACACCCCGGTCAGTCCCCGGTGAGGCGGCCCAGGCGCTCCACCGCGTCGACGTACTCCTCGACCAGCTCGAACACGACGTCCTTGGCTGATTTCACCTGGTTCATCTGGCCGATGACCTGGCCCGCGGGGAACGTGGACAGCTCCCCGGCGCCATAGTCGGAGATGCGGCGCAGCGCGGGGGAGATCAGCATGAACTGCAGCGGCATCGGCAGCGTGCCGGGGGACTCGGGGGACTCCCAGGCGTCGGTCCAGGCGTTCTTGAGCAGCCGCGCGGGTTTGCCGGTCCACGACCGCGAGCGCACGGTGTCGCGCGAGGTGGCCTTCAGGATGTGCTCCCTGGCGAGCTCGGGGGTGTCGGCCTCCTCGACGGTCAGCCACAGCGAGCCGGTCCAGACGCCCTCGGCGCCGAGCGCGAGCCCCGCGGCCATCTGGCGGCCGGAGCCGATGCCGCCGGCGGCGAGCACGGGGACGTCCACGGCGTCCACCACCTGGGGGATGAGGACCATCGTGGAGATGTCGCCGGTGTGGCCGCCGGCCTCGGTGCCCTGCGCGACGACGACGTCCACGCCGACCTCGACCTGCTTGACGGCGTGCCGGGGGGTGGAGGCGAGCGCGGCGACCTTGACGCCGCGCGCGTGGGCCAGTTCCACGACGTCGGCGGGTGGCGGGCCGAGCGCGTTGGCGAGCAGCGCGATGGGGTGCTTGAGCGCGGTCTCGACCTGGGGACGCGCGGTGGCGTCGGTCCAGCCGAGCAGCACACGGCCGGCGTCGGAGTGCTCCGACAGCGGAGGCACGCCGTGCTGGGCCAGCAGGTTCTCGACGAACTGCCGGTGGCCGTCGGGGATCATCGCCTGGAGCCGCGCGACGAGGTCCTCGGGGGAGTCGACGCCGAGGTCGGCGCCGGCGTAGGAGGCCGGCATGACGACGTCCACGCCGTACGGCTTGCCGCCGACGTGCTCGTCGATCCAGGAGAGCTCGACCTCGAGCTCCTCGGGGGTGAAGTAGAGAGCGCCGAGCACTCCCATGCCGCCGGCGCGGCTGACCGCGGCGACGACGTCACGGCAGTGGCTGAAGGCGAAGATCGGCAGCTCGATCCCGAACATGTCGGTGACACGTGTCCGCATGGGTCGAACATACGACTACCCACGCGCAAACTGCAACGTGTTCTACATAGGAAGTCACCCCAGTGCTACCAGCCGGTAACCTGTCGCGTTCCAAGGCACTCCAATTCCGACAGAACACGTTCTAGTCCGAGGTTTCCGGCATCCCGGACAGAAAACGGAAATGGCCGAGGGAATCGATCCCCCGGCCATTTCACCGTCGATTGGCCGCCGTGGTGCGGGCCGCCTCAGGCCGCGTGGCTGCCGGAGCGGGGCCGCCGCGCGGCGAGGAGCGCGCCGGCGGCGATGAACAGCAGGCCCACCGCGAGCAGGGCCACCGGCACGGTCGTCCTGAGCGTGTTGATCCGGCTCTTGGCGTCCAGCGCCTTGTCCATCAGCTCGCCGACGCTCTGCGGCGTGTACTTGGCCGTCGCGACGAACGCCACCGAGCGCTCCACGCCGTCCTGCGTCTTCAGCACCTCGTGGCGGCGCTGCTCCTGCTGCACGGGGGTGCCGCTGACCGGTTCGACCCAGTAGGTGATGGTGCCGTCGTACCAGCGGTCCACCTGCACGTCGCCGGTCTGCGTCATGCCGAGCACCTTGGCCGGCGCGGTCAGCGTCTCGACCTTGGTCGGCGGGACGGTCTGCTCGAACTTGTAGACCTGGACGCCGTTGATCGTGTCCTCGCCGGTGAACCTCGCGTCGTACGCCTGGCGGACGGAGGCGTTGAACACCGGATAGGTCCGCTTCTGCGTGTCGAACGGGAACAGATAGATCTGGCCGGACAGCTTGACCGGCTCCTTCTCCACACTGGCGCCGCAGCAGTCCACCCCGGCGCCGGTGAACTTGTTGAACGCGCTGCGGCGCTGCGCGTACGAGATGCCCTCCTTGTCGTTGCTGACGTCGTTCACCGCGGTGAACTCGTCCCACACGACGTCGTCCCCCTTGGCGGCCTCGACGTCGCCGCGGGTGGTCACCGTGATGTCGAGGTTCCCGGTGAGGACCTTCAGGTCCCCTTTGCTGAAGTACCGCGCGTTGTCGGCACGCAGCTTGGTGATGCCGTACTGGTCCGCCGGCGCCGCGATCAGCCGGCCGGCCGCGTAGAACCGCACCAGTGGCGCGAGGGTGACGAGGAAGGCTCCGATCGCGATGAGCACGACACCGGTGATAGTGATTCGCCGCATCCGATCCTCCGGGTGACATGGCGTCCGTACTGAGACACCATGTCGAATAGCGCGTATGTTGCCGGTGATGGTATTCCTCGGGATGGCTCGCGTCACCACGCCGCCGCCAAATCGATAGAAACGAGTTCTACTTGATGCCCGCCGCACACCCGGCGGACGGCCTCGGCCGCTCGGTCCGGCTGTTCCGCGCGTTCACCACCGAACAGCTCGACCAGGACGGCTACTACACACTCCTGGCCGCCGACACCACCGCGCAGCTCGAACGGTACACGCCGCTGCGGGGACGCACGGTGCTGGACGTCGGCGGCGGACCCGGCTACTTCGCACGCTCCTTCGAGGCCGCAGGCGCGCGGTGCGCGCGCCTGGACGCGGACGCCGGTGAGCTGGCGGGAGCACGCGGCGAGCCGGGTGGCGTGCTCGGCAGCGCGCTGGACCTGCCGGTGCGGGACGCGGCGGTGGACGTGTGCTTCTCGTCCAACGTGCTGGAGCACGTGCCGGACCCGTGGCGGATGGCGGCCGAGATGGTGCGGGTCACCCGGCCGGGTGGCGTCGTGTACCTGGCGTTCACCAACTGGCTGTCGCCGTGGGGTGGCCACGAGACCTCGCCGTGGCACTACCTCGGGGGACACCGCGCGGCCCGCAGGTACGAACGCGCGCACGGCGCCGCGCCGAAGAACCGCTACGGCGCCAGCCTCTTCCCCGTGTCGGTCGCCGCCGCGCTGCGATGGGTCTCCCGCCGCGAGGACGTGACGGTGCTGGCCGCCGCGCCACGCTACCTGCCGACCTGGACCCGGCCCCTGGTGCGGGTGCCTGTGGTGCGTGAGTTCCTGACGTGGAACCTGATGCTGGTGCTGCGGCGGCGCTGACCTCAGCGCCGGCCTCATGTGGAACCCGAGGCCGCGGCCATGCGTGACTCCGGCGCCGCGCCGGCCTTCGCACGTCCTCCGCGGGTGAGCGACGCGAGGACGGCACCCGCGGCCAGCGCCACGCCGCCGCCGACGACCCCGGCCGTGGGGACCGTGCCGGTGAGGACGCGGACCCTGCCGAGCTCGGCGCGTGCCTCGGCGGTGCTCACCGCCACCTGCGCGGCGGTGTACGCCAGGGTGCCGTCCAGCACGGTCAGACGTTCGCGGCCGTCGGCGGTGCGGTACGCCTGCCGCACCCGCTCCTCGGCCCGCACCGGGGTGCCGGTGACCGGTTCCACCCAGTACGTGCGCGTCGCGGCGGCCCACAGGGTGACGGGGACGTCCGCACGTCCGGCGGCGCGCGGCGCCACCCCGAGCAGGCGAGGCGGAAGGCCGCGCGAGGAGATCGCGGTCGGAGGGACCTCGCTGACGAAGCGGTACACGACAAGGCCCTCGACGACCTCCGCGCCGGCGAAGCGCGCCGGGTGCGCGCGGCGCGTCGTGACGTCCCACAGGGAGGTGTCCCGGGGAGCGGTGCCGTAGGGCCAGCGGAACACCAGGCCCGAGTGCGTGGCGGGACGGCCCTCGGCGGACTCGCCGCAGCAGCCGAGCGCCACGCCGGAGCGCCGGTCGAACGCCGCGCGTTCCTGCCGGTAGGAGACCAGTGAGCCGTCCGCCGCCGCGACCTCGGTGAACGCGTCCCACACGACCCGGCGGGGGCCGCTCGCGCCGACGTCGCCGCGCAGCGTGGTGGTGCCGCGCAGCGTGCCGGTGCGCACCGTGGCCGTGCCGGGGTCGAAGTACGTCGCACCGCGCGCCTCGGTCTCCACCACGGCGTACACGTCGGGCCGCGCGCCGAGCACCCGCTCGGCGACGTAGAACCGCGTGAGCGCCGCGCCGCTCAGCAGGAACGCGCCGAGCATGACGAGGACCACCGCCGCCGATCGCCTCATGCGCCTCCCCCGCCGAGCCCGCACCACGGGGACCTGGGGAATCACCATGCGGTTCGCTACAGTGTGCAAATCCTACGCGAGGTGGCCAGGGTGGCGGAGACGATCAGTGAACGGCGGTCCGGGCCGCTCGACGCCTCGCCTGACGGGTACCGGCCCGCGCTGGACGGCATGCGCGCCGTCGCCGCGCTCGGCGTGCTGCTCCTGCACGTCGCCGCCACCACCGGCGTCGCGTTCCAGGACTCGGCGACCGGGTGGCTGCTGTCCCGCGGCGACGCGGGGGTGGCCGTCTTCTTCCTGCTGTCGGGGCTGCTGCTGTACCGGCCGTGGGCCGACGCGCTGCTGCGCGGCACCCCGGGACCGCACCTCGGCGGCTACCTGGCACGCCGGGCCCTGCGGGTGCTGCCGGCGTACTGGGTGGTGGTGACGGCGGCGCTGCTGGTCTTCAGCCCGCAGCACACCCGGTCGCCGTGGACGTGGGCCCAGTGGTTCCTGCTGCTGCCGCCGTACGACCCGGACCCGTGGTGGCGCGGCTCAGGGCCGGAAGGGCTGTACCAGATGTGGACGCTGGCGGTGGAGGCCGCGTTCTACCTCACGCTGCCGGTCATGGCGTGGGTCGTGGCGCGGCTGTCGGCCGCGGCGGACCCGGCGGCGCGAGCGCGGCGCGCGCTGCTGGTGCTCGGCGGGTTCACGGCGCTGTCCCTGCTGTACCTGCTGTTCGTCTACGTGCCGGCGTGGCGTCCGCTCGCGGGGACGTTCGTGGCGCGGTACTGGATCTGGTTCTGCCCCGGCATGATGCTGGCCGTGGTCGCGGCGTGGGCCGGGACCGAGCACGGCGACGGGCCGGTGCGCCGGTTCTGCCGCACGGTCGCGGGGTCGGCCGGGACGTGCTGGGTGATCGCGGGACTGGCGTACGTCATCGCGTGCACCGAGCTCACCGGGCCGCGTGTGCTGGGGTTCGACACGTTCTGGACGGCGTTCTTCCGCACCGTGCTGTACGCCGTGATCGCGGTGTTCGCGGTAGCGCCGCTCGCTTGGTCAACGGCGGGGAGCCGGGTCCTCGGCGGCCCCGTGCCTGCCTTCCTCGGCCGGATCTCCTACAGTGTCTTCCTGTGGCACGTCTTCGTGATCGCGATCCTGTACCGCACGCTCGGGCTTGAGCCGCGCACCGGCGGGTTCTGGGCCGTCCTGACGGTCGTCTGCCTGGTCACGGTGGCCGTCGCCACGATCTCCCACTTCGCCGTCGAGGAGCCGTTCCGCCTGCTCGGCCGCCGCCTCCCCCGCCGCGCCGCCTGACCGCGCGAGCACGGCGAGCAGCGCGCCGAGCACGGGAAGCGCGAGCAGCTGCGGCAGCACGTCGGTGAACAGCGGTCCTGCGCCGTAGGCGAGCACGACCCCGGAGACGACCAGCGCGGCCGCCGGGACCCACACGGCGGAGCGCCGGGGACCGGCGCGCGTGAACAGCCAGGCGCACAGCGGCGCCACCACCAGGCCCGCGAGTCCCGCGGCCCACAGCCCCGCCGCCGCCGACGCCAGAAGGACCGTGGCCCGGCCCGCGCCGTCCCATCGGCCCGCGTCGGCGCGCCGGCGGCCGACGACCCGCAGCAGCGCGAAGAACAGCACCGCCACCAGCGCGCCGGCGCCGCCGAGAAGGGTCCACCGGAACGGCGCGTCCGGGGTGAAGGTCAGCGTGACCCGTCCGGAGAAGCCCGCGGGGACGGCCCACCCCTGACGCCAGCCGTCGATCCGCACCGGTTCCAGCACCTGTCCGCCGGCGGTGGCGCGCCAGCCGGGGTTGTGGTTCTCCGCGACCACCAGGTACGACGCGTCCGGCGCGGTCACGTCCACGGTGCGGGTGGTGCCGGTGAGGTCGCGCGCCACGGCGGTACCGGTGTGCGGCAGGCGGGCCACGGCGGCGCCGGCGAGCACCGCGGAGTCCACCCGGAACGGGTCGAGCGGCGAGACGATCACGTGGTTGCGGCCCGCCACGACAGGCGCCGGGCCGCAGGTGACGTACCGCAGGGGACGTCCGGCCAGCACGTCGCCGAACGTGCCTTCGGCACGGCTGCGCAGCTGCGTGCCGTTGACCAGGAGCGTGGGGCCGAGGCCGCACCGCAGCGTGAACCGGTCGCGCGAGGCGCCGGGAAGCGGGTCGACACCGGGGACCACGACCTCGCCGACCTGCAGGGACCCGGGGCCGGCGAACCGCAGGGCCAGCCGGTCGGTGCGCAGCGGCGGGAACCGCACCACTCCGTCGTCGCCGATCCAGCCGCCGCGTACCGCGCCGCTCGACCCGGTGACGATGACCGAGGTCGGGGGCCGCGCGGTCGGCGGCCTGCGCACCGTGAGGCGGCTGATGTCGCGCCGGCCCTCCCAGGCGATTGTCAGCTCAGGCGAGGTGTCGTCGTCCGAGGTCACCCACGTGGTGGCGGGGTCGCCGTCGAACGCCGAACGCGGCTGGACCGCCGGGTCGCCGGACCAGGCGCTCGACCCGCGCACCACCGGCGGGCCGCCGGGCCGGGTGTACCGGTCGACGAGGGCCGGGTCGCGCAGCACGGCGTACCCCGAGACGGTCCGCTCGGCGTCGGCGGCGGCGGTGAACTCGTGGTCGAAGGCGTAGCCCTCCTCTCCCGGCCGCGCCAGCGACGGCGAGCAGACCCACCGCGTCGACCCCTCGACGCAGGCGGCACCCTCCGGGGCCCGGGTGAGGACCTGGCCGTTCTCCGGCACGTCGACGACCGGGGAGACGATGGTGCGGGACGGCAGCAGGCCCGGCACCGACAGCTCGGAGATCGCGACCGAGGTGCCGTCCCCCGCCGCGTCCGGCGTGCCGCCGACGGCGAGCACCTGGATCCGCAGCCAGGTGGCGCGGCCCTTGGGGACGGCGAGCCGCTGCGGCGCGCCGGTCGCCGCGACGTCCTGTTCCAGACGTCCGGCGTCGGTCTCCACCGCGACCCTGGCGGGGAACGGGCCGAGCGCGGGGTCGGCCACGAAGGCGACCCGTGCCTCCGGCACGTCCAGCGGACGGCCGAAGCCGACCTTGAGCCACTGTCCCTTCGCGCCTCCCCAGCCGCCGGAGCGCCAGGCGGTGCGCGGGTCGCCGTCGATGGCGGCGTACGGCAGCGCGCCTTCGACGTGCAGGTCGCGGATCGCCTCCGGGCCGGACGCCGACGACGACGCGGAGACCTCGGCGACCCCCTGGAGGCGCGCGGTGGCCCAGTACGGTTTCCAGTCGTCCTCGACGTAGTCGTCCACCGCGCCGGCCCTGCGCGGGGTCTCCCCCGCCGTCAGGGTCGGCGAGATGGAGACGCGCAGCTCGCCGAACTGACGCTGTCGCCTGCGCAGCGAGTCGGTGACGAACACCTGGCGCGGCTCGGCCCCCGCCGCGTCGTCGTCGTTCAGGACGACCGGGCCGGGGCCGAGCAGGCCGTGGTCGGCGAGGGCCAGCAGACCCTCGGGCCCGCCGTACAGCCGGGTCAGGTCGCCGGCCGGCAGCAGCGACACCGCCGGGTCCGCCGCCGCGACCTCGTACACCTCCAGCGAGGGGTAGCGCTGGTCCAGCCCGTCGAGCGCGTCGTCGGTCCACCCGCCGCCGGACGGCGGGCCGAACTCGGCGACCTTGGTGAGACCCGGTGAGGCGTCCAGTGCCTGGTGGACGCGGGCCGGCCAGGCGCCGGTCAGCTCGCGGCGGTCGAGGTCGTTGCGTACCAGCAGATAGCGCACCCCCATGCGCGCGAGCACGGGAGCGGCCCCCGGGGAGCCGTACCCGGTGCTGAGCCGCTGGTCGACGGCGTCGAGCAGGCGGACCAGGCCGAGCGACCCGGCGGCGGCGACCTGCCGCTGGGCCCAGCGCACGGTGAGCAGTTGCTGGGACGGCTCGTCCAGGGGACGGCCCCAGGTGTACTCGCCGAACCGCGAGCCGGGGACGGCGAGCACCCCCTGCCGGCCGGCGTGGTCGTTCAGCCAGCTCGCGGCCTGCCGCCAGTAGTCCGGAATGTCGCGCAGCGACCCGGACGCCGCCATGCCGAGCGTGACGGCCGGCACGACGGTGACGGTGAGCGCGGCCAGGGCCACCCCGGCGAGCACGGGCCGGGCCCGGGTCGTCCGCGGGAGGCGGGCCGTGGCGAGCAGGTGCGCGAGGCCGATCGCGACGGGGAGCCGCAGGACCGCGTCGAACTTGCGGAGGTTGCGCAGCGGAGCGAGCGGGCCGTCCAGCAGGTCGCGTACGTGACCGGCGAAACCCGGCTCAAGCAGGCTGATGTGGCCGCTCACCGCGATGAGCGTGCCGGCGAGCACGGCGAGAGCGAGGAAACGGCGTTCGCGCAGGTCCGCTCGCAGCAGGCCGGCCAGGCCGAGGGCCGCGACGACGCAGGTGGCGACGACGAGCAGCGGCCTGGTGGCCAGTTCGAAGCCGACCGGCTCCGACGGCCCGGCGCCGGTGTAGATCCACGACACCCAGTCGGGGGTGCCGCGCAGCACGTTCGGCAGGGACGTGACGGCGGTGGTGGTGCCGGCGCTCTCGGTGTAGGGGAGGAACGAGAAGCCGTACCGGGAGAACAGCAGCAGCGGCAGCGTCCACCAGACGGTGGCCGCCGCGACGCCGAACCCCCACCAGGCGAGCAGGCGCAGGCGGTAGGCGTCCCTGGTCACGATGTACAGGCCGGGGAGCACGAGCACGGCGACCACGGCGGCGGCGTTCACCCCGCCGCACAGCGCGACCGCGAACGCCGAGCGGGCCGCGCAGATCACGCGGTTGCCGCCGAGTGCCGCGGTGACCAGCGGCAGCATGATCCACGGCAGCAGCGCGGCCGGCTGGAACTCGGCCGACAGCACACCGGCCATGGTGAGCGCGCGCGGCGCGAGCGCGTAGGCCAGCGCGCCGATCAGCCGGGTTCGCGGCGTGCCGACGCCGAGCCGCGCCATCAGGCGTTCCGCGCCGGCGAACGCCAGGACGAGCAGCAGGGCCGTCCACAGCCGCTGCACGACCCAGCCGTCCAGGCCGGCCGTCCTGCCGAGTAGGAAGAACGGGCCCATGGGGAACAGGTAGCCCGCCACCTGGTTCTGGAGCTGGCCGAACTGCGCGGTGTCCCACAGCTCGACGGCACGGCCGAGGAACGCGGCCGGGGTCATCGCCAGGTCGATCTTGGTGTCGCTGATCAGCCGGCCCGGCTGGGTCAGCATGGCGAGCGTCACCAGCAGCAGCGAGCAGGCCAGCCGGTGCAGCCGTCCGCGCAGCCGTTCGTCCACCCCGGGATCACGGCGCTCCGGTGCGGACGCCGCCGGCTCGGCGTGGCCGTCAGCCGGCGGACCGGCCGGCTCGGCGTGGCCTGCCGGACCGGCGTGTGGCCGGTTCAGCACGGCTCGCCCAGCAGGACCTCCTGCGGGCCCGCGGCACGGATCTCCAGGATCTCGCCGAGGCCGGCCGCGCGGATCCGCTCGGGGGTGGTGCATTCGACGACGACGGCGCGCTCGGTGGCCGCGGTGCGGTACCTGACCACGTACGCCTCCCCATCGCCGACGTCGGTGAGTGTGAGCAGCCTGGCCATGCGCCGCGTGCTCTCGTCCCAGCCGAAGCGGGACGACCAGGCGCGGCACTCGGCCGCGATCTCGGCGCGCCGGGCCGCGACGTCCTTGAGCATGGCGCCTGCCACGGTCTCCAGGGACTCGCCGTGGCGCACCAGGCGGCCGGTGCGGCCGTCGCGCACCGCGTCGCGCAGGCCGTCCACATCGTAGGCGACCGTCGGCACCCCGAGGGCCGCCGCCTCCAGCACGCTCAGGCCCCAGCCCTCCCCCTGGGACGCGGACAGGTGCAGCCAGGACGAGGCGACCAGCCGCGCCTTCTCGTGCGCGCCGACGAACCCGTGGAAGCGCACCGTGTCCCCGAGATCCGCCGCCGTCCGCCGGAGGCGGTCCTCCTCGGGGCCGCGGCCGACGATGTGCAGCACCAGCCCCGGCCACTCGGCGCGCAGCGCCGCGGCGGCCTCGATGATCCGCTCGACCCGTTTGTGCGCCACGAGGCGGCCCACGCAGACCAGCGACGGCTGTTCCGACGGCGGCGCAGGCGCGGGTACGGGTGGGTCGCCGCCGTTCGGCACCACGTGGATCGGGCCGGTCCAGCCGAGCCGGTCCCGCATCGCCGCGACGGTGGACGGCGACACGGCGGCGCACACACGGTTCCGGTACACGTGCCGCGCCACCGGGCCTTCGAGGAACCGTCCGGCCCGCGCCATCCAGCCGGGGAAGTGCACGCCGAATTGCGCGTCGTGCACGTGGTGCATGACGCACACCACCGGGACGCGGCGCGGCACGACCCAGGGGGTGAAGAACGGGATGCCGTTCTGGCAGTCGATCACCGCGTCGAACCGGCGGCGGGCCAGCCACGCCAGCACGCGGGGATAGACGGTGAAGACGCCGCCGATCCGCACGATGTCGATGCCGTCCACCCGGTCCGCACGGGTCTGGCCCTCGTCGCGGGCCGTCACGAACGTCACCTCGGCGCCTTGCTCGGCGAGGCGGCGGCCGATCTCCCAGGCGTACGCCTCGGCGCCGCCGGCCGAACGGTGCCACGGGTCGCGCCAGTTGACCACCGCGACACGCCTGCCGGCCAGACCCGGCGGCCAGCCGGGTGCCGACAGCACCACCTCCCTGACGGGCATGCGCGCGTCAGGCCGCCGTCGAGGCCGAGTCGCGGTACGAGGCGCGCGGCGCCGGCAGGTGGCGCACACCGGAGGCGAGGCCGACGTCCCGCCAGATGGCCCCCATCTCGGCGAACACGCCGATCCCGTGGCGCAGGCACGAGAAGGTCGAGCCGGACATGTCGCGCCAGTGCACCGGGATCTCGCGCACGGCGAGCCCCCGTGCGCGGAACCGCGCGAGCAGCTCGACGTCGAACGCGAAGCCGTCGCACCGCAGCAACGCGGCGACCTCACGGGCCTCGGTGCCGCGGAACAGTTTGAAGCCGCACTGGGTGTCGCCGATGTCGCCGACGATCTGGCGGGCCAGGCCGCGGAACACCTTGGCGCCGACCCGGCGCAACGGGCTGTGCCTGGCCTCCACCACCGAGGCGGGGTCGGCGCGCGAGCCGATGACGGCGGCGTACCCCATGCCGAGCAGCGCCATCGCCGGGTCGAGCGCGGACAGGTCGGTCGCCATGTCCACGTCGCAGAACCCGACCAGCGGTGCGGTGGTGGCGAGCAGGCCGGTGCGCACGGCGGCGCCTTTGCCTTTGACGGCGCAGCGCACCAGCCGTACCGGCACGGGGGATGCCGGCCAGTCGCGGACGATGTCCGGGGTCGCGTCGGTGCTCGCGTTGTCGACCACGATGACGCGGGCCCTGACGCGCAGCTCGGCGAGCTTCGCGCACAGCGCGGCCAGCCCTGCCGGAAGGCGGTCCTCCTCGTTGAACGCGGGGACCACCAGTTCCAGCAGGGCCGGGCCGCCGGGCGCGCCGAAAGCCTGGGGGGAGACCATGGCGCGGCCGAGTCAGCGGGTGCCGTAGTTGTACAACGGCTTGTTCACGGGAACGGGGGACGGGGCGGCGAGGTTGACCACGCTCACGCCGGCGCCGAGCGCGAGCAGGACTCCTGCGACTATCGCTATCAGCAGGCGCATCACTCGGCTCCTCGGCTATCCCTCGGTTCGCGTGCAGCCGACATTAGAACGCGATCCAACAAGATGGAAGCAGATATACGAAACCGCAACAAACCATCCCAGTGCCACGACCAGCCACTTCCGTCCCGGCACCTGCGCCGGCACCGGGCCGGGGACCGTGTACAGCCGCAGATCCGGTCCCGCGTACGTGAGCGCGGCGCCCGCGAGGCGATCATGGAACAGGTCACGGTCACGTGGCTCGTCCACCACGACGAACCGCACCCCCGCGCGCCGCAGGCTCTCTGTGATCGGCCCTGTGATCGGCCCTCGCACCACGGCGGCGAGGTCCCGCGCTCTCGGGTCCTCGGTGCCGACCACGACGTCCCCGACCCGCACCGCGTCGTTCCACACCACCCGCCGCGGCAGAAACCGAGGCAGGGGGTCCAGCGAGGCGCGGTCCCCGTTCCAGGTGTACCGGCGGTACGACTCCCACGGCAGCAGCAGCACGTCCCCCACCTGCCGGTCCGCCGCCACGATCGCGCGCACCCGGTCGAAGTCGCGCGGATAGGCGACCGGGTCCAGCCGTCCGGACCCGCCGGCCGCGAGTCCCGGCAGCGACAGCACCGGCGCGAGCGCCATCACCACGGCCACGGTCACCTGAGCACGCCTCCCCACCCCGGCGGTACGGCGAGCCGTCCGGCCGTCACCCACCTCGCGGGGGGCAACCGCCTCCGTCGATCCGTCCCCGGCGGTCTGGTGAGCTGTCCTGCCGTCACCCCGGTCGGCACCCGCCTCGCGGGCTCCCGCCTCCGGTGACCCGTCCCCGCCGATCTGTCCGGCCGGCCGCACGCTCCTCTCCCCGAGCAGCCACCGGGTGGCCGCCGCGAACCCCAGGGCCTGCACCAGGGCCAGCGGCGCGACGTACTGCTGCGCGTCCCGCAGCACCGCGAACCCCGGCCAGAACCCGATCAGCCCGCGCAGCAGCGCACGGCCCGGCTCCACGGTGCCGAGTGCCGCCACCAGGAATCCGGCCACCGCAGCGACGAGCAGCCCCCGCCGTCCCGGCAGGTGCCGTGTCGGCACGAACGCCGCCACGGCCACGACCGCGAGCGTGAGCCGCAGCGCCGCGGGGACCACGGCGTCGTACCCGCCTGGCACGACCTCCGCGTTCCACACCCCCGACAACGTCAGCAGGCTCGCGTACACCCCGAACGGCGAGTCGGCGCGCGCCGCGAACGCCGCCACCCCCGCCGTGTCCCCCGGCACGTCCCGTCCGGCGAGCAGGCTCGGCACCAGCCACGGCAGGCTCAGCACGAGGCACGCCGCGGCCACCCGCGCCGTCCTCGTGAGACGGCGACCGGCCACGTCCCCGGCCACGGGTACGACGGTCAGCGCCGTGACGATCATCGCCATGAACCCCCCGGCCGCGGCCGGCAGCAGCGCGGCCGGCCATCCGCGCCGGCACCCGCCGATCACCCCGCGCACGACCCACGGCAACCCCGCGTACCCCAGCAGCAGGGCCCACTGGCCGAGGAACAACCGCTCCGCGACGAACGGGTTCCAGGCGTAGAACACCGCTCCGGCCAGCCGCACCGCGACCCGCTCACCCTGGAGCAGCGCCGCCACCCCCGAGCACGCCAGCACGAAGATCGCGAGCAGGACGACCTTCTGCACCGCCTCGCCGGGAAGCACGACCCCGAGCAGCGCCACCAGCGCGTCGCTCGGCACCGCGCGCGGCAGCGTGCCGGTCAGGCCGAACGCCGTGGGCCCGAGCACCGGCTCCGGCACGAACACCATGTCGTAGACCAGCGTGAACCCCGGCCCGAGCGCCGGCCCGAGCGCCAGGACGCCGAGCAGCAGCCCGGCGCCGAGAGGCCACCACCGCCGCACCATGCCTCCCGCCATGCCCCCACCTTGCCGGACTCAGCACACCGGCCGTACACCGGCGGGGACCGTACGGGCCTGGCGACCGTGACGAGGCGTGATATACCGGGCTTCGCTGACAGGCTCGGCAGGGGCCGACGGGGAGACGGTGGGTGGGTGTGAGCTCTCAGGACGTGACGGAGGCCATGGTCGAGGGAGGGGCCGAGGGAGGGGTCGAGGAGGGTGAGCGAGCGGGCCGGGGACGGTATCCCGGGCTGGTGCTCGGCGGGGTGCTGATCGTCGCGGGGGTGGTGGCGAAGTGGCTGGTGGTGCGGGAGGGGTTCTTCCGTGAGGACGACTTCGAGTTCATGGGCCGGGCCTTCGCGTCGGGGTTCGACCTCGGGTATCTCGGACGGGTGCATTGGGGGCAGTTCATGCCCGGCGGCTTCGCGGTGGTGTGGGGGGTGGCGCGGGTCGCGCCGTACGACTGGGGGGTCGTGACGGGGGTCGTGCTGGCGGGGTACGCGGCGGCGGGGTGCGCGGTGCTGCGCATGGTGCGGGTCCTGGCGGGGACCCGGCCGGCGGGGCTGGTGCCGGTGGCGGTCTTCCTGTTCACGCCACTCACGCTGCCGGCGATGAGCTGGTGGGCCGCGGCGTTGAACACGGTGCCGTTGCTGGTCGCGCTGCCGATGGCGGTGGCGGCGCACGTGCGGTTCCTGCGGACCGGCACGCGGGCCCGGCTGTGGGAGGCGGCGGGGTGGGTGCTGTTCGGGATGCTCTTCTTCGTGAAGGCGGCGCTCATCCCGGTCGTGTTGTTCGTGGTCACCGCCGGATATTTCACGAAGCGGCGGGGGTGGGCCGTGCTGTGGGCCACGCTGCGCGACCACCGGGCCGCCTGGGCCGTCCACGGCGGGCTGCTCGCGGCGTACGCCGCCGTCTACGTCACCCTGTCGCGCGCCTCGGCCGGCGGGCCGCGGCTGCCTGCGGCCGGTGACGTGGTCACGTTCGCGCTCGGCCTGGTCACCAGGACGTTCACGACGACGGCGCTCGGCGGGCCGGGTGAGTGGTTCCCGATCGCGGCGCGGACCGCGGCGGTCGCCGCTCCGTCCGACGCGGCGGTGGCCGGGGCCGGCGCGGTGTTCCTGCTCCTCGTCGTGGTCAGCGTGGCGGTGCGGCGGCGTGCCGCGTGGAGCTGGGGACTGCTCGCGGGCTATCTGGTGCTCGCGGGGGTGGTGCCGGTCGCGCTCGGCCGGCTCGGCGGGTGGTACGTGGAACTGGCGGGGGCCGAGACCCGGTACGTCGCGGACGCCGCGCCGGTGCTGGCGCTGTGCCTGACGCTCGCGTTCCTGCCGCTCGCGGGTGAGCGCGACGCCTACCGGCGGCCGTTCGCGTGCGGGGACCGGCTGCGGCGTGGCTGGTCACGGTGCGCACGCGGACTGACCGCCGCGGGGGTGGCGGGGTTCGCCGTGGCCGCGGCGTGGTCGACGGCGGAGCTGGTCCGGGTCGTGGACACCACGCCGGGACGGGCCTACCTGGCCGAGGCGGAGCGGTCGCTGAGGGATGCCTCGCCGGATGCCGACGTGTTCGACCGGGAGCTTCCCGGCTACCTGGTACGGCCGCTGTTCGAGGAGTACGCGCGCGCGTCCCGCGCGCTGGCGCCGTTCGCGCGGCCGGTGCACCGGGTGACGATGCGGGACGAGCCGCCGTCCCCCGCACCGCTCGTCCTGGACGACCGTGGACGGCTGCGTCCGCTGCGGATCTCGGGGGACACCTACCGGCCGGGAAAGGGCTGCCTGTCCACCGGGGCCGGCGGCGCGACGGTGCCGGTCGAGGCGCACGAGGACCGCCGTCACCTCGTACGCCTGGAGTACATCAGCGGTACGGCCCAGCCCGTGACCGTGCGGCTCGGCTCGGCGCAGGTGAGCGTGACGCTGGAGCAGGGCCTGCACGGGGTCACGTTCGGGCTCCCCGGTCACGGCGGCACGGTCCGCGTCACCGGCGATCGAGGCGCCGCGTCCTTCCAGATCTGCGCATTGGTCGTGGGGCTCGGCGTTCCGGCCTAGCGGCTCTGTGCGGCGGTGCGATGAAAACCGGCGGGGATACCGCAGGAATTTCGGTTGAAGTAAGTGCACATTTACCGAGATCACAGCCTCGTTCGGCATGATCCGACGATTTACAGTCAAATTTCGTGACAAAACATCATTGCAGCCATACCACCGTGGCCGTACCTTCCCGGTATGGATCTGGAGCTCCGACACCTCAAGATCGTGCGCGCGGTCGCCGAGGCCGGGAGCGTCACCAAGGCCGCCACCCAGTTAGGGCTGGCACAGCCGTCACTAACCGCGCAGCTCAAGCGCATCGAGCGCACCCTCGGGGGCACGCTGTTCGAACGTGACCGCAACGGAGCCCGGCCGACACCCCTCGGGGAGCTCGTGCTGACCAGGGCCCGCGTCCTGCTGCCCGCCGTACGGGAACTGCAGGAAGAAGCGGTGCGCTTCGCCAACACCTACACCGGCATCCCCGGCGTCCGGATCGGCGCCACGCACGGACCCATCCTCGGCGGCCTCGTGGACCGCCTCACCGCCGCACATCCCTCCGCGCCGGTCAGCACCCGCACCTCGTGGTCGGCCAGGGAACTCACCACGCTGGTCGGCGCGGGCCGGCTGGACTTCGCCCTGATCGGGACCTGCGGGGAGAGCCCTCCGCCGTCCATGGAATCGATGACGTGGACGGTCGTCGGCACCGACCCGGTGTTCGCGCTCCTGTCCGAGAGCCACCCCCTGGCCGGGGAGAAGGACCTGGACCTCGCGGTCCTCGCCGACGAGAGCTGGGCCATCGCGCCGGGAGACGGCTGTTTCACCGACTGTTTCGCCGGTGCCTGCGCGCGTGCGGGCTTCGTCCCGAAGAACGTGTACGAATCGGACGTCGCCACCTGCCTCCACCTGGTCCAGGTCGGCAAGGCCGTCGCGCTGTGCCAGGCGACGTTCCAGCTCACCGCGGGCCTGGTGATGATGCCGCTGACCGGCGCGCCGCTCCAGTGGCGCCACCTCCTCGGCTGGCACGTGGACTCGTTCGCCGGCCGCGCCGCCTCGACGGTGGCCGACCACGCCAGAGCCGCGCACGGCCACGCCGTCGAGCGCAGCACGCGGTACGTGGAGTGGCTGGCACGGAATCCTCATTTCGGCGCGGTTCCATAGCCCCGCGATAGGGACCAAGCGATAGTGCGGCGACGCGCGGGAGCGCGGCTACGGTGGCGGCACCCCCCATCTCCCAAGGAGAGTCCATGCTCGAAAGACGCACGGTCACCGCCGGTTGCGCCTTGGCGATCAGTGCCCTCACGCTGCTCGCCGTTCCCGCCGTCGCCATCGCCGACCGTGAACCGTCCGCCGGTTCGGTGTCGGCCGCGCTGAAGCCGCCCGCAGACATGGTGTCGGCCATGCAGCGCGATCTCGGGATCACCAAGGAGCAGGCCGAGTCGCGCCTGCTCAACGAGGCCAGGCTCGGCGAGATCGAGGTCGGCCTGCGCAAGAAGATCAGCGACCGCTACGCCGGTTCGTGGCTGAGCGGCCCCACCTCCGCCACCCTCACCGTGGCGACCTCCGACGCGGCCGCCGCCGCGTCGATCACCGGCGTCGGCGTCAAGGCCCAGGTCGTCAAGAACAGCCTGGCCTCCCTGAACGCCGCCAAGGACGCGCTCGACAAGGCCGCCGCGAACGCGCCGGCGTCCACCCCCGTGTGGTACGTCGACGTGCGCACCAACAGCGTCGTCGTGCTGTCCTCGGCGCCTGAGGAGGCCGGCGGCTTCATCGCGGCGAGCGGCGTGGACAAGAACCTCGTGCGGGTGGAGAGGTCCGCCGAGCAGCCGCAGCCGTTCTACGACCTGCGCGGCGGCGACGCGTACTACATCAACGGCTCGTCGCGCTGCTCGATCGGCTTCCCCGTGACGCGCGGCACCACCCCCGGTTTCGTCACCGCCGGCCACTGCGGCCGGGCCGGCGCCACCACGACCGGCTTCAACCAGGTGTCGCAGGGCACCTTCCAGGGGTCGTCGTTCCCGACGAACGACTACGCCTGGGTGTCGGTCAACAGCAACTGGACCCCGCAGCCGTGGGTGAAGAGCGGCAGCACCAATGTGACCGTCAGCGGGTCCACCGTGGCCGTCGAAGGCGCGTCGATCTGCCGGTCCGGCTCCACGACCGGGTGGCACTGCGGCACCGTGCAGCAGCGCAACACGAGCGTGACCTACTCGCAGGGCACGGTGTACGAGGTGACGCGGACCAACGTGTGCGCCGAGCCCGGCGACTCCGGCGGCTCCTTCATCTCCGGCAGCCAGGCCCAGGGCATGACCTCCGGCGGGTCCGGCAACTGCACCAGCGGCGGCACGACCTACTTCCAGCCCGTCAACGAGGCCCTGTCGGTGTACGGCCTGACGCTGGTCACCAGCGGTGGCGGCACCCCGCCGCCGACCGGGTGCTCCGGCTACCAGCAGACCCGGTCCGGCAGCCTGTCCAGCGGCGCCAGCGCCTACCAGCCGGACAACTCGTACTACACCACGACGGCCTCCGGCACCCACAGCGGCTGCCTGGACGGCCCGAACAGCACGGACTTCGACCTTTACCTGCAGAAATGGAATGGATCGAGCTGGGTGAACGTGGCGCAGGGCATCACGTCGGGCCCTGATGAGACGATCACCTACTCGGGCACGTCGGGCTACTACCGCTACCGTGTACACGCCTACAGCGGCTCCGGGGCCTACACCCTGGGTTACAGCGCGCCATAAGGCCCACAGGACCCCCGGGCGCAGCCGGGGAAACCGCGCCGGCGCCGCCGTCCCTTCGAGGGACGGCGGCGCCGTGCGCGGTCCAAAGGCAGGTGCGCGCGCGCTCGGAAGGCGGCTGCGTGACGCACTCGTAAGGCCGACGCTCAGGCAGGTGCGTGACGCGCTCGTCAGGCAGGGGCTCAGCCCGCGGGCTGTACGCGGAACGCCACGTGGCGCGGGCCGTCGGTGACGCGGACGGTGCCGGTGAGGCCCGTGTAATGGCCGGTGCCGCCGGTGACCGCGGCGAGGCTGCTCACGGGGACGGCGGCGGGAACGGTCTCCAGGCCGATCAAGGTGATCAGGCCGCGCTCGGTGCGCAGGACGCGGGTGCACTGCGCGAGCGAGCGGCGCGCGCTGACGTGGACGGCGGAGCACTGGACGCTCGCGTCGCCGGCCCGCTGTTTCTTCTCGTCGAAAAGCGACAGATAACTCACCCACGAATCACCCACTTTGGGGTCAGACGGCTGAGTAGTGGCATATTTCGCGGCATAGAAGATTATCGGCGCGGGCTTGCGCTCCGGCTTCACGACGCCGGACACCGACGGCGACGGCGAGAGCGGCTCAGGCGCGGCGGCGGCGGCCGGCAGGAGGGCGATCGAGCAGAACGACAGCGCCATGACCAGCGTGGTCACGGCGCGACGGTACCGGGGCGAATATCCTGACATTTATGCTCCAACTCGGGACGGGACAACGATGAACGCGCTTTCCATGAAGCAGCGGTCCGACATTTTTCCCGCGATTCCCCGGCCGAGGCAACGCCTATATTCACGGCATCACCCAGCTTGTCCAGCTAAATCACTCTAAAAAAATCCCATGCTTTTCTGGCATCCACGCGGCACTCCTGTCACGTGCCGGCGCCGCGACAGCCGGAAGGTGTGGCCGACAAAGATCACAAGTCAGGACGATCGGCGAACGGTGGCCATAACACGGAGATAGGGGTGAAACGATAGCTCCGCCATGGCCACCGGGCCGGGTTACGGTGACGGCACTCCCCCCAACACAAGGAGAGCCGATGCTCCGCAGACGCACGGTCACCGCCGGATGCGCTCTTGCAGTCAGTGCCCTCACCATGATGGCCGCCCCCGCCCTCGCGGACCGGACCCCCTCGTCCGCGTCGGGCACCACCGCCGCTCCCGCTCCCACCATGATCGATGCGATGAGCCGCGACCTCGGGATCACCAAGGAGCAGGCCGAGTCCCGGCTGCTCAACGAGGCCAGGGCCGCCGGCCTTGAGGCCTCCTACCGCGACAAGCTCGGCGGCAGCTACGCCGGCTCGTGGCTGAGCGGCCCCACCTCCGCCACCCTCACCGTGGCGACCTCCGACGCGGCCGCCGCCGCGTCGATCACCGGCGTCGGCGTCAAGGCCCAGGTCGTCAAGAACAGCCTGGCCTCCCTGAACGCCGCCAAGGACGCGCTCGACAAGGCCGCCGCGAACGCGCCGGCGTCGGCCCCGTCGTGGTACGTCGACGTGGCGACCAACAGCGTCGTCGTGCTGTCCTCCGCTCCCGCCGAGGCCGACGGCTTCATCAGCGCGAGCGGCGTCGACAAGGCCCTCGTCCGCGTCGAGCAGTCGGCGGAGGCCCCGCGGACGTTCTACGACCTGCGCGGCGGCGACGCGTACTACATCAACAACTCGGCGCGCTGCTCCATCGGCTTCTCGGTGCGCCGCGGCAGCACCCCCGGCTTCGTGACCGCCGGCCACTGCGGCCGCGCCGGCAACACCACCACCGGGTACAACCAGGTGGCGCAGGGCACCTTCCAGGGCTCGTCCTTCCCCGGCAACGACTACGCCTGGGTCGCGGTCAACAGCAACTGGACCCCGCAGCCGTGGGTGAAGAGCGGCAGCTCCAACGTGATCGTGCGCGGCTACAGCGTGGCCGGTGTCGGCTCCTCGATCTGCCGGTCCGGCTCCACCACCGGCTGGCGCTGCGGCACGGTGCAGCAGCTCAACGCCACCGTCCGGTACTCGCAGGGCACGGTCAGCGGCCTGACCCGCACCAACGCCTGCGCCGAGCCCGGCGACTCCGGCGGCTCCTTCATCTCGGGCAACCAGGCCCAGGGCATGACCTCCGGCGGGTCCGGCAACTGCTCCAGCGGCGGCACGACCTACTTCCAGCCGGTCGGCGAAGCCCTGTCGGCCTACGGCCTGACCCTTGTGACCGGCTAGCCCGGACACAACCCGGCACCACCCTCTCCGGCGCCGCCGTCCCACGAGGACGGCGGCGCTGCCGTGTGCTGTGGACAGGTAACCCCAGTGGGGGTATAGATGGGTTATAACCCCTATGTAACCCCCTAGGGAGTACCTCGCATGCCGAAGATCAATGTCTACCTGCCCGACGAGCTCGCCGAAGCCGTCAAGGAGGCGGGTGTCCCGGTGTCCGCGGTGTGCCAGCGCGCGCTGGAGCAAGCAGTGCGGCGCATCACGGCCATCCGCGTGACGGCGTTCGGCAACCTCGACGCCGACGACCCGACCGGACGGTTGACGCAGTTCACCGAGCGCGCCAGGGCCGTGCTGAGACTGGCCGTGGAGCAGGCACGCGCCGCCGGCGCGCCGGCGGTCGGCACCGAGCACCTGCTGGGTGCCATGGTCGCCGAGGGCTCCAACCTCGCGCTCCACGTGCTGCGCGCCATCGACATCGACCCGGTCCGGCTCGCGGAGGCCCTGGCTGACGACGCGGCCGATGACGCGGCCGGGGACGCCGGCCGGGCCGGGGAGCCCGCGCGGCACTTCAGCGCCGAGGCCGCCGCCGCCTTGGAGCTGACCGTCGGCGAGGCCACCGGCCTCGGACACAACTACGTCGGGTGCGAGCACCTGCTCCTCGGCCTGGTCGCCGAGCCCGACGGCGCGGCCGGCCAGACGCTGCGCGGCCTCGGGGCCGACCTGCGGCTCACCCGCCGCGCCGTCACCGCGGCGCTCGCGGGCTACGTCCACCTGCGCGCGCAGACCGGGGCCGCGCAGGCACCCGCCGCCGAGGCGCTCAAGGCGGTCGTGCGCGCGGAGCTCCAGCCGCTCGTGGCGCGGATCGAACGGCTGGAGGCCCGCGGCTGACTATTTGCCGGGTTCGGGGTCGCGCGGCAGGCCGAGCAGGCGCTCGGCGATGATGTTGAGCTGGACCTCGGTGGTGCCGCCGTAGATCGTCATGGCCCGGGTGGCGAGCACGGCGCGGTTCCAGTAGCCGGCGTCGCCGAGCTTCATGTCGGCGGCCGTCGTGGCGGCGGCACCCACCAGGGTCACGGCGCACTCGGCGACGTGCTGCGCGTGGGACGTCGACAGGAACTTGCGCACCGAGGCGTCCGCACCCGGCTCGGCGCCGGCGATCTGCTTGAGCGTGACACGCAGGCTGAGCGCGTTGATGGAGTGGCCCTCGCAGACCACCCCCGCGAGGTCCAGCCGTTCCGCGGGTGTCAGCTCGCGGTCGAGGCGGGAGGCGAGGCCGAGCAGGTCGGGGACCGAGGATCCCGTGCCGCCTGACCCCGAGGACAGTGACACACGCTCGTTGGACAGCGTGTTGCGCGCCACACGCCACCCTTCGTTCACCTCGCCGACCACCAGCTCGTCCGGCACGTAGACGTCGTCGAAGAAGACCTCGTTGAAGAGGTTCTCACCGGTCATCTCGGTGAGCGGCCGCACGGTGACGCCGGGGGCCTTCATGTCCACGATGAAGTACGTGATGCCGTCGTGCTTGGGTCTGGAGGTGTCGGTACGCGCGATGCAGATGCCCCATTCGGCGACGTGCGCCACCGACGTCCAGATCTTCTGGCCGTTCAGCCGCCAGCCGCCGTCGACCCGCTGGGCCTTCATCTGCAGGGACGCGAGGTCGGAGCCCGCACCCGGCTCACTGAAGAGCTGGCACCAGATCAGCTCGCCGGCGAGCGTGGGAGGCAGGAAGCGCTCCTGCTGCGCCGGCGTGCCGTAGGCGACGA
Source organism: Sphaerisporangium rubeum (assembly GCF_014207705.1). NCBI lineage: Bacteria > Bacillati > Actinomycetota > Actinomycetes > Streptosporangiales > Streptosporangiaceae > Sphaerisporangium > Sphaerisporangium rubeum. The sequence goes on along the minus strand of NZ_JACHIU010000001.1, from coordinate 1,802,548 downwards.
TGGACGGCACCACCCACGCGCCGATGATCATCTGCGGTGGCCGCACCTTGGCGGCGCGCAACTCCTGGTGGATGAGCACCTGCTCCAGCGGGGACGCGTCCCTGCCCCACGGCCGCGGCAGGTGCGGCATGACGAAACCCTCCGCGGCGAGTGCGCGCTTCTGCTCCTTGCCTTCGAGGCCCCCGACGCGCGCGATCTCGTCCCTGATGCCGGCGCGCATGGCCTCGGCGTCCTCAGGCAGGTCGATCTCCATCTCGCGGGTCACGCCGGACAAGGCGTGACCGGCCACCCGGTCGGCCCACTCGGCGGACGCGCCGAGCAACGCGCGCAGGGTGAGCGCGCGGCGGAAGTACAGGTGCGCGTCGTGCTCGAAGGTGTAGCCGATGCCGCCGAAGATCTGGATGGCGTCCTTGGCGCAGGAGACGGCGGCGTCCGGCGCCATCACGGCCGCGATCGCCGCCGCGTACCCGAACTCCTCGCCGCCGGCGCGGGTGGCGTCCCAGACGGTGGCCCTGGCCTGCTCCAGCGCGACGAGCATGCGTGCGGCCTTGTGCTTGACCCCCTGGAACTGGCCGATCGGCCTGCCGAACTGCACGCGCACCTTGGCGTACTCGGCAGCGGCCCGCACGCACCACGCGGCGACACCGGCCGCCTCGGCGCCGAGCAGCACGGCGGCGATGTCACGCACCGTGGTCCCGCCGAGCCCGTCGAGCACCCGCTCGGACGGCACGGCGACCGCGTCGGCCGTCACGGTGGCGACGCCACGCGTGAGGTCGAGACTTCTGACCGGGGTGACCGTCACGGCGTCCGCGTTCAGCGCGACCCACTCCCGGCCCTTGCCGGTGTCCACCGGCAGCACCAGCACGTCGGCGAGCGCTGCCCCGAGCACGGACCCGGCCGTGCCGGTGACCGTGAGCGCACCGTCGCCGTCCCTGGCGCCGCTGAGCGCGCCGCCGAGCGCCACGGCGCCGGTCAGCGAACCGTCGGCGAGCCCCGGCAGCAGCTCGGCACGCGCCTTGGCGTCGGCCGCGTGGACCACCGCGGAGGCCAGCACCGTCGGCAGGTACGGCCCCGGCGCCATCCGCTCGCCGAGCGCCTCGACCGCCACCGCCGTCTCGAGCAGCCCGAACCCGCTGCCGCCGTACTCCTCGGGGAGGTGCAGCCCGAGCAGTCCCTGCTCGGCGAGGCCTCCCCAGAACGACGGCCGCTCGTGGGTGTCCGCGGCCACCGCCGAGCGGACCACCTCGGCGGGGATGTTGCGATCCGCCCATCCGGTGACGGACTCACGGAGCGCCTCGTGCTCCTCACTCAACCCGATCGCCATGACATCCTCCGCGCGGTTCGTGCCATTACTGTGGACAGAACCATATTCTAGAAGATGCTTCCATGGCGACCGTCGGACTCCACAGGGAAATTACCGTTCCCGCCGCGCGAGCGGGTCCCGGCGGCCGGTACCGGACGGCTCAGATCGGCCGCGCGGACCAGAAGAGCATGTTGAGGTCGCGGTACAGCGCCGGACGGGTGTCCGGCACGGTGGCGAAGAGCATGGCGGGCTTCGCGCGGCCGGTCGCGACGACCATGACGTACGTCTGCGAGGTGTGCTTCTTGCCGTCCACGCGGTACGTCAGCTTGTAACCGAGCAGCCAGCCGACGCCGTTGCGGGTCCGCTGCGACGTGGTCCAGGAGAACTTGGCGTCCTTCGGCTGGTGGCGCAGGGTCCACTTGGCGGCGCGGCCGGCCAGCCTGCGGAAGTCGGAGTACACCTGTGGCTGCTTGCCGAGGCTTCCCGGCAGCGGGGCCGAGCCGATCAGCGCCATGGGAGGCGTGGCGGGCCCGGCCCTCTGCGCGGCCGAGAAGGACGCGCGGGTGGTCTTGGCCCACGGGCCGGCGTACCGGGGATAGCTCAGGCCCGCCTTGCGGTCGAGCACGTAGGACGCGACCGGGGTGCCGGGGCCGTCGAACACGGTCATGTCCTTGGCCTCGGGGACCGGCGGGACGGCGATGGGGGTCGGCGTCGGCTCGGCCGGGGTCGCCGACGCCGGCGGACCGCCGCCTTCGGCGGGGCTGACCCGCATGGGGTCCTCGGGCCGGTCGCCGCCGAACAAGGCGAAGATGAGCACGACGACGACGCCGGTCACGATGGCCGCGCATACGCCGTACACGACTCTGATCGGGATGTCCCCGACCTTCTGGACGACCCCCGCGAACGGACCGTTCCTATGAGGCCGCGCGGCGGCACGCGGCGCTTCCTCGATGGGCTCGGGCCAGTCCGGCATCTCACCGGCGCGGACCCGCGGGATGCCTCCGCGCGGCGCGGGACGGTCAGGCGCGGCGTACGGACGGCGGCGCGGGAAACCGGCAGGAGTCTCCATCGTCGCCGCGCCACGAGCGGGGGGCTCCGCCTGGGACGCGCCACGAGTGTGCGGCTCCGCCGGGGCCGGGCCACGAGCAGGAGGCTCCGCCGGGGCCGCGCCGCGGGCCGCCTTCAACGCGCTGATGACGTCGGCGGCGTCACCCGAGCCGCCTCGGCGGACCGCCAGTTCCTTCC